>CAYGKH010000397.1:720-1505 GCA_964350345.1 uncultured Coriobacteriaceae bacterium | reverse complement strand
CCATGCTGTCGCGCACCGAGGCGTGCGGCGCTGCGGAAGAAGCGCTCGAATCCGCTGGTCTCGGTGACCGCGCCAATGTCTGTGCAGGCGACCTGGGCTACGGCGAGCGCCGTCAGCTCGAGCTGGCGATGAGCCTCGCAGCCCGTCCAAAGCTGTTGTTGCTCGACGAACCGATGGCGGGCATGAGCCCGCAGGAATCGTCTTCAGTGATTGCGTTGCTGAAGCGGTTCAAGCGACGCTACTCGATTCTTCTCATCGAGCACGACATGGACGCGGTCTTCGTACTCGCGGATCGCATCACCGTGCTCGTCTACGGCAAGGTCATGTTCACTGGGAGCCCTGCCGAGATTCGCTGCCATCCCGAGGTGCGCGCGGTGTATCTCGGCGAGGAAGCGGTTTGACGGCGCGGGACAACGATATGAGCACTTTCTTCTCCGTCCTTGGGCTGCAGGCCTCCTACGGCCACGCCCAAGCCCTCTTTGACATCTCTTTTGACGTACGAAAGGGGCAGGTAGTCACGCTGCTCGGCCGCAACGGCATGGGTCGGTCGACGACAGTCAAGTGCATCTTCGGGCTGTTGCCCGTCTCGGCCGGCACGGTGTCGATTGACGGCATTCGACTCGACCGACTGCCCATCCACCGCGTGGCGCGCAAAGGTCTCGCATTGGTGCCCGAAGGCCGGCAGGTCTTCCCGAACCTCACTGTAGAGGAGAACCTCGTCGCGACAGCCCGAGTCGGTGAGTCGGCGCCCTTGCCACATTGGACGCTCAGCCGCGTCTACGACC
>CAYGKH010000397.1:0-710 GCA_964350345.1 uncultured Coriobacteriaceae bacterium | reverse complement strand
TGGCCGCGCGCTGATGACCAACCCACGCCTGCTCGTGCTTGACGAGGCCACCGAGGGCCTGGCACCTCTCATCCGCCAAGAGATCTGGCGTGCGCTCGGCGAATTGAAGGCCAATGGACTCTCGCAGATCGTTATCGATAAGAACGTCGGTGCACTGCTTGATCTGGCAGATCACCACTACGTGATTCAAAAAGGTTGCGTTGTTTGGCAGGGCGGGTCCGAGGCACTTCGCCGCACGCCTGATGTCATCCATCAATACCTGGGAGTGAGCTGATGAGTGCGACCATGAAGACTGCGCTCCCCGCTTGCACATCCACGGAGTTTCGACTCGGGATGGGTTCTAAGGAGCAATCATGAATACACACCGTAAAGACAGCGCACGGTCAAACCTTTCGAAGGATGCTGAGCGAACTGACGGTTCGGATGACACAACCATGAAGAAAAAATCGACCTCTCAGGAGAACGATGAGAGCAAACCTACGTCGGATGTAATGCCGCTTGCGGGCGTCAAGGTACTTGAACTCGGCTCGCTGGTAGCGGGGCCTTACGCCAGCGCGCTGCTGGCTCAGTTCGGCGCGGAAGTGATCAAGATCGAGCCGCCGAAGGACGGGGATCCGTTGCGCAAATGGCGCAAGCTCCACGAGGGTACCTCGCTGTGGTGGTACACGCAAAGTCGCAACAAGAAGTCGGTCACGCTCGACCTCAAGCGC
>CAYGKH010000396.1:0-1516 GCA_964350345.1 uncultured Coriobacteriaceae bacterium | reverse complement strand
TCCTATGTCGCGTCGGCTTCTGCGGCTGAGATCGCCAACGACTCGCTGACCGTTGTGGCGAAGCTGGCGGCGAAGCTGACTGACGCGGGCCCGGGCACCCCGGTCACCGCGGTGTTCACCGGAGAAGGCGCGCTCAACAACGCCGATGTCTCCGGCTATGTCGTGCGCTGCGCTTCCGCCCCGAGCTACACGCTGGCGCTGCTCTTGGGCGACCAGGCCTCTGTGACCGCCGAGGACGACGCCGGCGAGACCGACTACTTCGTCGACAGCGACGGGGTGCTCTGCTACGGCACGAAAGCTGAGCACACGGAGATGGTGCTCTCGACAGTCGAGGGCTAAGCAAACACGAGAAACCGCTCCCGCCCTCACCGGCGGGAGCGGCCGTTCCTCTGAAAGGGTAAAGCATGCGGTACACGTTCGGTCAGGCTAAACGGTCATTGGCGAGGTTCGCCGACGCGTACGGGCTCGCCGACGTGGGCGAGGCGATCAACATCGCCGTCGACGAATTGGCCAACACGGCCAACTGGCAACGCATGAAAAGAGTCGTCCGCATGAACGCGGCGGGGCCGTATCTGGCGCTCCCGCAGGACTGCGACACGATAGTGAGGGCCGCGATAGACGGCAGGCCGGTGTCCATCAAGGGAACCGACTACGAATTTTTGCAGGGAGGTCCCGGCGACCTCGACTACGTGCCGGACGGGTACGCCCCGCTGCACGGCATCCACGACCTGGGCTACTACGCCTCCATGTTCGACCCCCCGGAAGCCATGCCCGTGGCGGCGTTCTCGGTGTCCGAGACGGACGGGAAGCTCCGCGTCCGCGGACGCCTGGACTCCGGGGACACCGCCGGCGCGGAGATCGCCGTGAACATCTGGACGGACGTCGGCGAGATGCCGGACAGTCCTTCGGTGTCCGCGGTCTCCTTCGCCTCCATCGACTCCGTCGTCCTTCCGACCGGAGCCGCGGCTTACATTTCCCTGTACGGGTACCTCGACGGCGAGTGGCACTTCCTCTCGCGCATGCACCCCGGCATCCAGGTGCCGGAGTTCCGCAGGTACCGCATCCCCGGTTTTTCTGACGAAGACGACAAGACCTACCGCGTGCTCGCCGAGGTGCGCGCCCGGTTCCTGCCCATGGTGGACGACCGGGACACGGTCCCGTTCGATTCGCTGCTCCCGGTCCAGTACATGCTCCAGAGCATGCGCGCGGCCTCGATAGGCGAGAAGAGGGACGCCGAGGAGTTCAGGGTCATGGCGGAGCGCGGGCTGGTCGTCCGCGAGAACACGCAGAACGAGCGCCAGGGCTTTGTGGTCATAAACACACAGTACTCCGGGAGCCCCGGCGAGGCGTCCGAGACCGAGTACGACAACATCTGAGGTGACTGAGAATGGCAAAACCGAGCCCAGCGCAGCGTCGCGATGACCGGAAATACGGCGTGACCCGCCGAGGCGGCGCCGAGGCAGACTCGTTTGAAAACGAGCTTGGCAAGAGCGCCGCCGTGACCGACGTCGGGCAC
>CAYGKH010000395.1:0-1521 GCA_964350345.1 uncultured Coriobacteriaceae bacterium | reverse complement strand
GTGTGGAACGGGCGCAACGAGCAGGTCACGGAGGGCGCGCAGGCGCTCGGCGCCGACGTGGGCAACTTCCGCCCCGAAGGCCGGACCACGCCGCTGCCCGGCGACCCGGCGTTCTTCCCGAACGTGAACGCGAACGAGGACATCGAGGCGGCGTTGTCTCGTGGTGGTACATCCACCGCAAGCGGGCGTTTCCAGGAGCGCGTCTATGCGACGTGGGAAGACCGTGCCGCGGCCGACCCGGACTTCGTGCCGGAGATCGACATCGACCGCCTGATGACCGGGCTCGACGGCGCGAAGGCGCGACGTGCCGGCCGCGAGGTGCTCCGGGCTGCGCTGGGTGTCGTGGATGACTACGCCCGCGGGCTCGTGCAGGTTGAGCGCCTCGGCGGCGAGGGCCGTGGCAGCGAACGGAAGATGGGGCACTTCACGAGAATCTGTGGGTGTACTCGGGCGGCATAGGCAGGTCGCCCAAGGCGTGAAACAAGGCGATTCTTCGGATTTCCGGGTTCCTGAACCCCCTCGCCAAATTGGATACGAGTCCCGCGCCCCTGTTCATCGCCTCGACCACGCCGCTTGAGAACCGCTTTTTAGCCCTGAACCAGTTGAGGATCAGGTCTTCGTGTCTGCGCAGCGTCTTGACGAATGCCTTGATGGGTTTCAGGCGGCTCTTGTTCGCGCCGCGGCACCAGCGGCGCAGGTATTTGGAGGCGGCGTGAGGCTGCTCGTACTCCCAGAAAAGGCGGAACGACTCTTTCCAGTGATAGGCCCGGACGGTCTTGAGGCTGCGCTTGTTGACGATCTTCTGGAGCCCTTCGCGTTGTTTGTCGGTCAGGTTGTCCGGGCGCTTCAGGAAGGCGTAGCGCAGATTCTTGAGGATCACGAACCCCTTGCCCGCAAGCTCCGCCGACTCGGCCCGCCTGACCTTGTCGACGGCTTCGTTGAGCTTGGCCTCGATGTGGAAGCGGTCGAGGATGTGCATGGCGTTGGGAAGCAGTTTGGCCACGGACTTCAGGTACGCCCGCCACATGTCGCTGCACACGTGCTCGATGTTCGCGCACCAGGCCTCGCCCTGCTCCTTCAGGATGCCGGAGAGCGCACCCTCCTTGTGCCCCTCGGCGACAAAGAGAAGGCGCGGTTTCGCCGAGCAGAGCTGGTAGACGAGGGTCTGGTATTTGCTCTTGACCCCGAAGTAGATCTCGTCGACGCCGATCGACCGCACGCCCGTAAGGTCCCGGTGTTCCAGCCCCCAGTCCACGGCCTGGCGGACGGCCTCGCACACCTGGTGCCAGCCGCAGCCGAAGATCCCGGCCACCTTGTTCCACGGAAGCCGCTTCGCCCACCGCGCCAGGAACCAGGCGTACGACTTCGTCAGCGGGCTCTTGCCCTCCGCCCACGGGACTTGCTCCGCGTGCGGCCCGCACGACGGGCAGTCCGCCCGGCGCGGCGCGTACACCAGCACCACCTCAACCATGCGCAGCGGCACGCTCCAGTACCGGCGCGGCGGCAGATGGTCGTACACCG
>CAYGKH010000394.1:0-1523 GCA_964350345.1 uncultured Coriobacteriaceae bacterium | reverse complement strand
CGTGCGCAACCTATTCAGTGCGGGTTTGCACCCACACATGTGTCACAAGATCCACAAAAAACGTGATGCTCATCGACAAGACAAACATCCACAACAACCGGCTGCAGGTCATCAACCAGTACGAGGTTGCTCAAAGAGAGAGTGGCGCGGCCCGCTCGAACCGCTACGACGTCACCGTGCTCGTCAACGGCCTGCCCATGGTGCACGTTGAGCTGAAGCGCCGGGGTGTGGACATCCGCGAGGCGTCGACGAGGAGTGGCAGGCGTTCATCTGTGCCCGGCGTGAGGCCGAGCTCAACGCGATCATCGAAGCGGAGGGGCTGCGTCCCGAAGAGACCCGTGCGTTTGTCGAGACCGCCTTCCGTGACGGTGTCATCCACGGGACCGGGACGGCGATCACCAAGGTGTTGCCACCAGTGTCGCGGTTCTCTGCGGATGGTGGTCACGGTGAGAAGAAGCAACGCGTGCTGGCCAAGCTCGGCGAGTTCTTCGAGCGGCTCTTCGGACTGAGTTCTGGCTGAGCTTCTTCCAGCAACCTCGGCCTTGGCGAGAGAAGGGAGCCCGGCGTGTCATTGGAAACCGGATTTTGGCGAATCGTGGACAACAAGCCGCACCGCACACCGCCGCCGGTGGAGATCTCCTATGCCTATGACCAAGACGAACACCCGCCCCTGGGGCCCCGCGCGCTATCTCGAGAGCGACAAGGATGTCGCGGCATACCTCGACGCGGCCCTCGAAGAGGACGATCCGGCATTGCTCGCCGCAGCGTTTGGGGATGTCGCTCGCGCCAAGGGGATGACTGAGATCGCTCGCGAGACCGGTCTCGGTCGCGAAAGCCTGTACAAGGCGCTGTCGACTGACGGGAACCCTGAGTTCGGGACAGTCCAAAAGGTGGTCCGGTCGCTCGGACTCAAGCTGCGCATCTCCGCGTGATCGACCTGACAAGCACATCAACCTATCACGCGGGAGTCATCGGGTATCCTGAAAGCGCACGGCGCGCAGCTTATGCGCTACAACGTTGGATGCGACCATAGGGGGATGCGATGTCGGGTCAAACTGATCTGGGTCCCCGGGGGACGATTCACAGGATTGATGGACACCTGCATCGACGGATTCCGATCCTAGACTCTTCCGGCAAAGTCGTCGAGCACATCCTTCGGCCACTCATGGTGGAGATCCACGCTCGAGACGTCGCCCAGATATTCGTGGGTTCAGCGATCCTGGCCATCCCGGTGGGCTTCACTGAAGAGACCTGGAACCTGGGCAGAACCCTGCCTTCCGTAAACGTTGCAGCGTTGGCGTTGATCTCCCTGGCGTTCATCGCGCTGTTCGTGCACCTTCACTTCTACAGGGGTTTCCTCGGTTCGTATGTACTTGAATACGTGAAGCGCATCATCGCCATCTATGTCATCTCGCTGGTGGTCGTCGGAGTGCTCTTGAGCATCATCCAGCAGTGCCCGTGGGCAACGGATTGGCTGCTCGCTGTGAAGCGAATCGTCATAGTGGCATTCCCCGCATCGCTAA
>CAYGKH010000393.1:0-1525 GCA_964350345.1 uncultured Coriobacteriaceae bacterium | reverse complement strand
GCCGCGTTGACCGCGTTGATGGTCTTGCCGCCGTGCTCGATGATGTACTCGCGGGCGAGCTTCTTGTAGAGCGCCTGCGCGGACTTCGGGATCTCGACGCGGATCGGGTTGTAGAGGACAGGTGCGAGATCGAGGTAATCCTCGGCCAGCAGGGACAGCGTAATGTCGGAGACTGCGGCCTGAATCTGTTTATCGGCGCCTTCTTTCAGCAGCCAGGTCGTGTAGCCCTCGGTCGTGCGCTCGGCATCAAACCAGCGCTTCTGGAACGCATCCTCGCTGGTGCCGAGCCGGCGACCGTGGTCGAGTAGATAGAACTGGCCCCACAAGTCTTCGTACCCGTTGGGCGAGGGCGTCCCGGTGAGATGCACCATGCGCTGTGTCAGGCGGCGCAGGACGCGCATGGCTTTCCAGCGGTTCGTGCCCTGGTGCTTGAAGCCCTGACTCTCGTCGACGACGATCAGATCCCACGGGAAGCGGCGTACCTGTTTGCGGCCCTGCACGAATTGCGCGGCCAGCCAACGCACGTTATCGCGGGTGATCGTGTGGATGTCAGCAGGGACCTTGAGCGCGTTCCAGCGGGCTTTCGGAGTCGGCCCTGTGGCTTTGGAAATCGCGAGTCCGTGAAGGTGTGACCATTTCTGGATCTCGTCGGACCACACTTTCCGGGCGACACGCAAAGGCGCCACGACCAGCATCCGGCGGACGTCGAAAGAATTCAGCAGGTCGAGGTAGGCAGTGAGCGTCGAGACACTTTTCCCAAGCCCCATGTCCATAAACAAGGCGCACGCTTCGTGCTTTTTTACGAATTCGACGGCGCGATTTTGGTACGGATAAAGATCATTTCGACCGAACACGACGCGACTCTTCAACATGGTGTCTGAAATGTTCGGCGCGAGTCATCAGCCGTAGGTTTTCTGGGCGGTTATCTTTCTTGTTTTCGTTGATGTGGTGCACAATCTCGACAGAGAGTAACGGCCGCCCGAGGATCTGTTCCATAACAATCCGATGCTCATGCCGGCCGCGGATTTTGCGATACCAGTTTGCCGACCCTCGATCCCGCTGCGTGCTGCCGTCATTTAACTGCGCTCGCCGACTCTGCTCGCTCCGAGAGAACAGGCGGGTGTGATGCCCAGCAGCATACCGCGACGCTACAAGTGTACCGCAACCGCATTCACACAGATTCGTGCGTTTGCGGCTAGCTGCGAGCTGAAGACGATGCCGGTTACACAAACCCCAACAATGCACGGGGCGGCTACAGCCGTCAATGGTGCAAGTAGCAATCATACAGGCCCCCATCCCCCCACCGGGTAATCGCTTTCGCGCTCATCCACTCCGCGTCGCAGAGGGATGACGCCGAACCGTTGCTTGAAATCCTCGACGTCATCGCAAACCCACACGACGCCGCCAGCCTTGCGGATCTTCTCGTGTTCGTCGTACTGCGCCTTGGTGGGTTTCTTGCCGAACCGCTTGAACTCGACGAACCACACCAGCCCGCGCCAGCAGAAGATGTAGTCGGGTACCGAGC
>CAYGKH010000392.1:0-1528 GCA_964350345.1 uncultured Coriobacteriaceae bacterium | reverse complement strand
TCATTTTGGGCGGTACGCGTACCACGCGCTCGCCTCTGGGCAGCAGGTAGCGCTCAAGCCTGCCCGAGACATGCCGACAGTCCTCGATCGCGAAGAAGCGGTCCGGACCCAAGGTGCGTGCCCACCGAAGCAACGCGTCGTGTCCGTCCTCGTCACAGGCGACCGTCTTAGTCGCGATGCTGCGACCGGTCACGGCATCAAGCGCGACCGCGGTATGGGTCTTCATGTGCGGGTCGATTCCGACTACGATCATGGTCGTCCCCTTCCGTCGGCGTGAACGATGGCGGGGGCCGTCGGCGGACACGCCTTGGCTGGGACCATGCTTTCGGCCAGGCTCCTATGAAGTCACGACGGCGACCCCTCGGGTACCCGGCGGCGGGGGACATAACACCCGACGGTCAACCCTGATTCGGGTGACAGAAGCGCGGTGAGTCACTCCGCCGCCGGATCCGAGGCTACCTGACGGATGCCAGGAATCCCACAGGGACAGAGTGACACCAAGGAAGCGCGGGTTAGGCGTCCCCTACCTGCGCCCCACATCACCTAGTCTACTCAACTCCGCTGCTACCTGGTCAGCGGCAGCTGAGGGGTTGCCCAGAACATCGAAGTCCCAAAGTCGGAGGACCGTCCACCCGAGCTCGTCGAGTGCGTCGTTGGCCTCTCCGTCGCGCTCGATGTTTCGCGCAATCTTCTTGTCCCAATACTCACCGCTCCTGCCAGGCCAGTACTTCGTTGGATGGCCATGCCAGAAGGCCCCGTCAACGAAGACCGCGAGCCGAACGCTGCCCCCGAAGGCTAAGTCAGGGGTGCCGGGCAAGTCACGTCGATGGAGGCGCCACCCCCGCACGCCCCGTGCCCACAACGCCTTGCGCAAGGCGAGCTCTGGGGACGTGTCCTTCCCCTTGACCTTGCGCATGACTCGACTTCTGGTCTCGGGAGAATACGTGTCTGCCATGGGCTATTCTCGCCTAACCGACTTCCAGCGGCCGCTGTGGCGACGCGGTTCGCCGTCAGGCCAGCACTTCGAGACCACGGTCACCTGAACCTCCGTGCCCTGACCGGTTCCGCGAGCCTCGATACCAGCCTCATGGACGTAGTCAGCTTGAACCTCATGAGGAACACAGAAGAGCGTCAGCAGCGCCTGCGCGAACTTGCTGTCACCAAGAGTCCTAACCCTAGGCTTAGGGTTGTTCTGCACATGCGGATACGACCGTGGGAATAGGTAGATGCAGGGCGGCGGGAGCAGGTTCTCGCGTCCGGCCTGTCCGCCGATATCGGTCGCGGCGTCCCTGAATCCGGCGAGGCCGTAGCTCTTGGGACACGCACGCAGCTCACTCCCACAACGACCATCGAAGAAGATGAGCGCGTCAACGACGATGCGCTCAGCCGTCATTTTCATCAGCAGTCGAGTTGCAATCCCTGACCAGACGCCCTTGCCCGGCGGATTGGCTAGGCCTTCGGGGCACATGCACCAGACGACGAACTCATCAGCCCACCCTGGACGATCCCAGATGTTCGTGTTGTTGCC
>CAYGKH010000391.1:0-1529 GCA_964350345.1 uncultured Coriobacteriaceae bacterium | reverse complement strand
TGCTGGCGACGGTAACGGACGTCAGCACGCTCGATCCCTTCGTCATCATCCACTACGACCTCGGGTCGTCGCTGTCCGTCAACTTCGCGGATGTCACGGGACTCAAAGCGACTGGCGGGTCCAGCACCGAGTTCCGCATCCAGTACAGCACGGATAACGTCTCGTGGTCTGACTTCGACACGGCCTTCGCGGTTGTCGACACCGTCGAGCGCAGCTATCGCCGCGGTTCGCTAACGGCCGTCACGGCTCGGTACTGGAGGGTAGCGAAGGTCGGCGGCACCGACATGGGGGCCGTCGACACGTCGCTGCAGGAGTTCAACCTCTGGCAGAACTCGTCGACGGCTTCGGCGGTTCGACTGTTCGCCTTCGAGGTAACGACGGAGACGCGCTACCTCGTCGTCCTGACGGATCGCAGCATGACGGTCTACCAGAACGACACGGTTTACGCGCAACTGCCGTCACCCTATGCGAGCGCCGACCTGGCGGAAGTCGACGGTGCGCAGAATCAGGACTCGCTTGTGCTCGTTCACGAGGATCATGCTCCCCGGTTCGTCTACCCGGAATTGAGCACGATCTATTTCGATCCGATCACGTTCACGAACCTGCCGCAGCACGACTTCGACGATTCCAGTTCCCCGACTCCTACCTCCTGCGTGCAGACCATCGTGTTTGCCGCCGGTTGGAAGCAGGGCGAGACATTCCAGGTCGAGCTGGAGGGGGCTCGTTCCGGGTCGATCACCTACGCGGGCGACGCCAATGCCGCCGAGCAGTCGGCGACGGCGGCGAACATCGCGCGCGAAGTCCAGAAGCTGCACACGGTTCCTGGCTTCACCGGCGTGACGTGCGCTCGTACAGGGGTTCGCACTTTCGTCGTGACGTTCGCGGACGCAAGCGCCAAGGACTACGAGTTAGCTTCAGTCACGCTCCTGGTCGGATCGACCAGCGATGTGACGGTAACACTGACGACCCCCGGAGTCGCGCGGACGGAGGATGTCTGGTCATCTACGCGCGGGTGGCCCCGGACTGTGACCTTCTTTGAAGGGCGGATGTACTTCGGGGGCAGCCGGTCGCTGGTGCAGTCGCTGTTCGGCAGCCGGGTCAACCAGATCCTCGACTACGAGATCACCGAGGCGCTCGACGACGATGCGATTTTCACGACGTTGAACGGCCAGCAGTTGAACGCCGTGCAAGGGCTGTCGTCGGGGCGGAACCTGCAGATATTCACCTCCGGCGGCGAGTTCCGCTACGCGAAGCAGCAGGGAGCGCCGATTACGCCGTCCGACGCTCCGGTCAACCAGACTCAGTACGGCGCGGCGAAGATCCGGCCGGTGTCGATCGACGGCGCGACAGTATTCGTGCAGCGGACCCGCAAGGCCATCCGCGATTTCCGTTACGACTACGAAGAGGACGCCTTCAACTCGCTTGGCATCTCGGCGTTGGCGCCGCATCTCGTCAACGACGTGCAGGATCTGGCCGCGTGGAAGGGGTCGAGCACGGACGAGATCAACCTGGTCTTCGTCGTCAACGGC
>CAYGKH010000390.1:0-1534 GCA_964350345.1 uncultured Coriobacteriaceae bacterium | reverse complement strand
GCTGCCGAGGAGGTCTCGCCGGTCGCACCTCCGGACCGGAGGAGTCAGGGCAAGGCCATGTCTCACCGAACGTTTGTGAGATGAGCTGCGAGCGAAGCGAGTCAGCTCGATCTCATTGTTAGGCACACTCTACCGCGGATGCGCCAGTGATCTCGCCGGCGATGGAACTGAGAAGCCCCTCTACTAGCTGGGTGTTCTCGTCCGAGTCGCCATACCCCATGCAGACGGTAAGAGCATCGCGGTATGTGCTGACGACGGGCACCATGCTCACCCCGTCGGCCCCCGGCCCGAACATGAACCCGGAATCGGGCGCAACGTCGTCGAAGCGCAGCCTCGCATCATCGATAACGCCGATGTTCGTGAACCACGGGTACGTCTTCTGCGGCGACCTGTCCGAGGCGCCCCCAGCGCGAAAAGCGAGCCCCAGAAGGCGCTCCGTGATGCGATATCCGAGGCCTGCAACCCTCTCCGCGCTCGCGAGCGGTCCCGCACCGTGGCACATCTCCGCCCACCGCTGCATCCGATGGTGGACCCGACGCAGTGTGTCCTCAAAGGACTCGTCGTTGACACGCTCAATGTCGAGGGAGCCCGAGATCGAGAGATTGCAGACAGGGAGGCCTGCAGCATCCGGCAGATAGCGCCGGAGGTCCGCCGTGTACATGAGAGACAGCGGGACGCCCACCGGCGGGTTCAAACGCGAGATGCAGGCGCGCAGGACAGCGGTGAGCATCATGTCGTTCACTGTGCATCCTCGATCCGCTCCATAGGCCTTCAACAAGGCGAACTGTTCAGGAGGCAAGGTAAGCCATCGGTACGTGAGGCCCTTGCCCGCACTCGTGGATTCGGGCGCAGGCCATGTGGGGCTTGTCCACGACTTGGCCTTGCGAGCCTCGCGGCGTTGCGACGCAGTGAGGTTCGCCCAAACGTCTCGTCCGCTGGGCCGTGTGCGTAGATTCGGCACCGGCGCGAACTCCGCGTCCGCCCCCAAGCGGGAGTAGATGCTGGCGAGGAGATACGCGTACTGCTTGGCTGCTCGCCCATCACCGACTACATGACTGATCTTGACGCCGAGAACATCTCGCTCTGCTGCGCGGAACAGCGCCACACCGGCTTGGGGCCCCTCATCCTCCAACGGAACCGCTTGGAAGGAACGCATCATCTCGTCCGGATCTGCCACATTCTCGTGCACCGAAACGGTTGTGCCGTCGAAGTGCGGCAGGCGCTCCCAGTACGCCCTGCGCTCGTCAGTCCGGAAAGCGCAGCCGACGACAGGCTCAGCGTCAAACGACAGTCGAACCGCACGTGCGAGCCGGTCAGCGTCGAGGTGCGCCAGTGGCAACGATAGGGAGAGGCCTAGCCGATGCTTCACCGCAGCTCGGGTGATGGCGATTGCGGTGTCAGCGCCCGTGGCAACGAAGCGATCTGGGATTCCCGGCATCAGTACCCCCTGCCTCAGCCCGCCCACTCGGCCTGTTGTGTCTAACGCATTAGGCGTCAGCTGCGAGGCGCAGCAAACGCTCCCTACCTGAGTCTA
>CAYGKH010000389.1:548-1535 GCA_964350345.1 uncultured Coriobacteriaceae bacterium | reverse complement strand
CAGCCAGTCAGCGAGGGCAGCCGCAGCTTCCTTGTTTTCCGAGGTCTCGGGCACGGCGAGGAATGCGCCGCCCCAGTTGGCTGCGCCACCCGGGAAGACGTCCGCGAAGTCCCACTCGACGTCGTCAAGCGAGACACCAGCAGCCTCGGCGCCGGCCTCAGAGTTGCCCTCGACCACACCGAGCATCCAGCCCGGGCAGACGAAGGTGGCGAAGGTGCCGTCAACGAACGACTGGCCACCGTTCCAGTCCCACGCGGACTGGGCGGCGGAGAGGCCGTCGGCCACAGCGGCCGCGACGAGGTCGAACTGCGCACGCAGGTCAGCGTTGTCCTCGACGTTGAGCTCGCCGCCGGCGGTGTAATAGCCCTCTGCCATCTGGTTGACGATGCCGTTCCAGACGAAACCGGAGTGGTCGTACCACGCCTTGCCGGTGGCCGCGTTGTACTCACGGCCGACGTCGAAGAAGTGCTCCCAGTCGCCTTCGAGGGCCGCCGCGACCGCTTCGCGCGTGCCGCCGATGCCGGCGTCACGGAGCAGGTCGGCGCGGTAGCAGATGCCCTCAGGCCCGATGTCGGTGCCGTAGCCGATGACGCGACCCTCGGGGTCGCTGCCCTGGGCGTACTTCCAGTCGAGCCAGTCGCTCGCCCGGTCCTCGATGCCGTAGTCACGCAGGTCGACGAACGTGTCGGAGACCTCCATGATGGCGCCGAGCCAGCCCTCCTCGAGGGCGACGATGTCGGTGAGGCCGGAGCCCGCCGCGATCTTGGTGAAGGCGTCGGTGCGGGCGTTGCCGCCGGTGTCGATGTTGCTTGCCTCGATGGTGATGTTCGGGTTCAGGTCCATGTACTCCGCGTACAGGTCCTCGTAGCCGAAGGTTCCGAACGTCGTGATGGAGAGAGTGATCTCCTCGTCCGAGGGTTCCTCGGCTGGCGGGTCGTCGGCCGTCGGCTCTTCGCTGTCGTTGCCACAGGCGGCGAGGAAGAGTGC
>CAYGKH010000389.1:0-538 GCA_964350345.1 uncultured Coriobacteriaceae bacterium | reverse complement strand
TGCTGCTCCGAGGGCGATGATGCTCGCAGACCGGGATCGGGTCGACTTCATTGCCTATCCCCTTTGATAAGTTCCCAAACTATGGAAGCGCTCCCACGTGGAGGTGATGGAAAAGGTAGCGCTCCCACGGCCGGATGCGGTGTCCTAGAGATCACATCAATGTCTCGATCCGGTCACGGCGGTCTCGATCCGGTCACGGCGGTCCTGTACGTGCAGAGTTTGGTAACGAACAGGTAACGGGCCTCTCGACCGGTAACGACAGTCGCACCGCGGCGTCTGCGCGGAAGGATGGCGCTGGGCAGGGAACGTCTGCTTCGATCGACGTCGGAGGTTGCCATGACGACGACACCGCCAACGTGGATTCGCCCCCTGGGCCGCACCGGGCTGCAGGTCTCCGCCGTCTGTGTCGGCGCGAGCCCCCTCGGCAGCATGCCCAGGTTGTACGGGCGCGACGTCTCCCGCGACGAGGGCGTGGCGACTGTGCGCGCCGTCCTGGACAGCCCGATCCGGTTCATCGACACCTCGAACGGGTACAGCG
>CAYGKH010000388.1:0-1535 GCA_964350345.1 uncultured Coriobacteriaceae bacterium | reverse complement strand
AACTATTCGAGTCTCAGGGCGTGCGCACTGGGCTGGTTACGTTACCCGATAACATTTCCGGCCTGACCTTGTGGGATGACAAGATCGGTATTTTCGTGGTCATCAACAGAGATCACTCTGCGCTACGCCGCCGCTTCTCGCTGGCGCATGAATACGCGCATGTGTTGATTGATCGCGAGCGATCCGGTGCCATCAGTCGCGCCGAGAACCGAACCGAACTGCTCGAGGTTAGGGCCAACTCCTTTGCGGCGGAATTCATGATGCCTGCCGATGGCGTAGCTCAGTTCGTCCAAGCGCTGGGCAAGGGCGGCGCGAGCCGTGCACAAGTCACTGTTTTCGATGAGGCCGATGTGGTCCAAGTGGAACAGCGCGCGACTCCAGGTAGTCAGGACATCCAGCTCTACGATACCGCGCTGCTTGCTCATCACTTTGGCGTGAGTCGCATTTCGGCGTTATATCGCCTGAAGAACTTACGCCTGATCGATGATCGTGAGTTCCAGCGTCTGAAGTCCGAAGAGGATACTGGGGCGGGCAGGGCGATCGCCGATTTCCTGGCCGCCGATGACCCGGTAGAGGAACGGGGAACGCGAGATGAGTTCCGTCGCCGTTTTCTGGGGCTTGCACTGGAAGCCAATCGGCGCGAGGAGATCACCCAGAACAAACTGACCGAGCTGGCGGCGATGGTGGGTATCGGGCGACACGATGTCGAGCGCGTACTCTCATCCGCCGGTCTTGATCAGACATGACGGGCGGATCGTCTTATGTCCACTCCGGCCGTGACAACCGTCGTCATCACCGATACCAATGTGCTAATCAACTTTCTGCACATCGGCCAGTTGGCGCTGCTCGGCGAATTGTCCGCGTACCGGTTTCAATTGCCGACTGAAGTGTTGCAGGAGTTTACCGATCCCGGACAGAAAGCGTCCGTCGATAACGCCATTGCCGTGGGGCAACTCGATCTGCTAGTCATCGATGAGCTGGATGCACTTGCCCTATTCGGCGATCTGCGCGATCTGATGGGGCGCGGTGAGGCCGCTTGTCTGGCGCTGGCGGCAACCGTTGGGTGTCATATTGCCTCGGACGAGAAAAAGCGCTTCCGCCGAAAAGCCATCGAACTGATTGGTGAGGCGCGGATACTCGGGACGGAAGATCTGCTCCTGGAAGCCATTCGCTATGGCCACATCACTGTGGCGCAAGCCGATGGGTACAAGGTCGTGCTTGCCGAAAACCGCTACACAATGCCGTTCGCGAGTTTCGCGGAGCGTCTCTGAGCACAGGCCTCAGCGTTTATGGTACAGCGCACCATCCATCTTTTCATGTGGGGTTTACCAGCACGATGTTCATAAGGATGCTGGCGCGACTCTAGTGGGCCTGTTACAAGAAACATCTGTGACCGCTGCCGCACGGGTCTGCATTGCGCTAGCATATCGCATTCATCACCCACATCGAAGGAGCTCGCCATGGCCCGCAAGAAGAAGCTCTGGTGAGCGACAATTATCCTGTCCGGTAGACGACAACTATCTTGGCCGGTAGCC
>CAYGKH010000387.1:0-1540 GCA_964350345.1 uncultured Coriobacteriaceae bacterium | reverse complement strand
TGGTTGCAGTTCGTGCGGCACGATCTCGCGTCTAACAAGTACTTCCAGCCGACTCACGCGAGCGCTAGGCTGAGATGAAGCCGCTCGTTCGCGGCTGAAGTACCGAGACGTTAGACCTAGATCCCGCACACCACATTGACTCACATCGGCGGTATCGCATATGATACCGCCATGGTACAGCGAGTCGTCATCGACACCTGCGTGTTCGTCTCGGCGCTGCGCTCCTCGCGCGGTGCGTCGTATCGTCTGCTGAGTCTCGCTGGCACTGGTCGTTTCGAGTTGGTGCTTTCGGTCCCGCTCGTTCTCGAGTACGAGGACGTTGCGAAGCGCCTCGGGGATGCGACGGCTCTCACGCATGCGGACATCGACGACGTCATCGACTACCTGTGCAGCATCGGGCACCTCCAGGAGATCCATTTCCTGTGGCGGCCGGTCCTGCGCGATTCGAGGGACGACCACGTGCTCGAACTCGCGGTCGAGGCTGCATGCGAGACGATCGTCACGCACAATGTGAGGGACTTCGTCGGCTCCGCGCACTTCGGGATCGAGGCAGTACGTCCCGGCGAGTACGTGCGAAGGATAGGAGGAGTGTCATGAGCACCATCAGTCTGCGCCTGCCGGAGTCGCTCCACCGCAAGGTCCGTGACCTCGCGAAGGCGGAGGACGTATCGATCAACCAGCTCATCACCACCGCACTCGCTGAGAAGATGTCGGCGCTCATGACCGTTGACTACCTCCAGGAGCGGGCCGCACGCGGCGACCGCGCCAGGTTCGACACCGCGATGAGCAAGGTGCGCGACGTCGTACCCGACGATGGGGATCAGGTCTAACCCGAGCGTCGAGCAGCAAGCGCGCCCGTGTGCGGTAGACAGTGAAGATGGCGGTCAGCACCTCTCTCTGTGACGATGGGTGCCGGGCTCACGTTGATCGGGCTGACCCTGCGGTAGACAGGGAAGTGAGGCGGGGCGCGCTTCAGCTCACGCCCTAACCAGTGACTAGGTGGAGCAGGTGCGCGTCTGTGCCGATAAGCGTCAGCAAGCCGGAAGGGGATTCCACGTGGGAGGCCCGCGACTGCTCAGAGGCATACCCCCGGAGATGGTCTCGGATGCGGCAGAGCTGCTCGTGGAGTCTTTCGCCTTGAAGGTCCAGCACGAGTTACGGCCTCGCACACCCCAACAGGCCGTCCGGCTCGTCGCCGGCAGCATCAACGAGGAACTCGGCTGGGTCGCGCTCGATGAGGGTGGCGCCCTGGTCGGCATAGCCGGGGTCGGCATGCATGGCCGGCGATTCTCACACGTAGGCTTTCGCAGTCTGGCCCGCGAGTTCGGTTGGCTCGGGGCCATTCCCCGGTGGGTGCTTGCGGCGGGGGAGGCCGTCTTGACCCGACCCAGGAAGCACCAGTGGCGCGTCGAGGCGATCGCTGTTCGCGACACGGCGCGCGGTCGCGGTGTCGGCACAGCGCTGCTCAGAGCCGCGATCGAGGCGGCCCGGGAGGCAGGCATGCGCACGGTCGAACTCGAGGTGGTCGACGTGAACGAGC
>CAYGKH010000386.1:0-1544 GCA_964350345.1 uncultured Coriobacteriaceae bacterium | reverse complement strand
ATCCTGCCCCGTCAGGACCTGCTCGCGCTCGCCGACCTCCTGCGCTCGCGCGAGCCCGGGAGCGCGAAGTCGCTCGGCGTCGCGGAGGAGGGTCTGGTGGTGCACGCAGCGGGCGTGTTGCAGTCAGCGTATCTCGCGGCGATCGCCCGGCTCACCGAGCTTGCCATTCTGCCCGGACCACCGCAGTTCGCGTTCGACATGCTCGGCGGCATCCTCGAGTTCGTGACCGCCGAGATAGGGATGAAGGCCGACACCGCCCTGCTGATCGTCACTCGCTTCCTGTCCACCGAGATCGTGGTCGATGGGGCTCTGTTCTATCTGCCCGATCCGGACAGCCTCGATGTCCTGCTGGGCAGACTCGGTATCGTCTGACAGATGGTAGTCAGCAGCGACATAGGCGGCCACTGGGCCGATCCCGACGAGAACACCATCCTCGTCGCCACGGGCGAACTCGCGGTCGCCGAGCACCCCCATGTCCTCGTCACGCCTGCACTCGGGTCCTGCGTGGGTATCACGCTGTGGGATGCCTTCGCCCGACGTGGCGGCATGGCACACATCATGCTGCCGTCGCCGGGTGACACTCGCGTCGACGGGCTGGTCAGCCGCTTCGCCTCGATCGCCATCCCTACGCTCGCCGACGAGGTGACGCAGGGCTCGGTCCTCCGGCGCCTGGTCGCCAAGATCGCCGGCGGGTCGGTCATGTTCGGCTCGGAGAACGGTGCTCCGAGCATCGGCGCTCGCAATATCATCGAGGTGAAGCGGCAGCTTGCACTGTTGCGCATCCCGCTGGTTGCCGAAGATACGGGTGGTGCGCACGCGAGAACCATGGAATTGCATCTCGATACGGGACTCGTGGTCGTGAGAAGCTATCGTTACGGGATAAAGGACCTGTGATGCCGGGCCGTACGCTCCGGCACAGGAGAGGCTTGTGATGGAAGAACGGGCGGGGGCCGCGGCACTCACCGCTACCCGCAACGGCCATATCAGCATCGCGATCGCCGGGGGTGGCCTGAGGGCGACCTCGGTCCTCCGCCTGCTGAACGATGTCGACAACCTCTCGATCGTCGCCGTGTACGACACGACGCGTTCGGCTCCGGCGATCCGTCTCGCCGAAGACCTCGGCATCTTCACGACCACCGAGCTATCCGAGCTCTACCAGATGGGTGCACTCGACCTCGTGCTCGACCTCTCCGAAGACTCGGCCGTGCGCGAGTCACTCGAGGCGGAGCGTCTCAGCTCGGTGGGCATCGTCACAGGATCAGGCGCCGAACTCGTCTGGGACCTGCTCATCGCGAAGAAGCGCAGCGAGGAGCAGGAGAAGATCTTCGTCGAGCTGCAGGTCGCCTACGACAAGATCCGGAGCCATGAGCGGCGGCTTCAATCCAGCAAGGAAGCGCTCGAGAAGGCGAACGAGGAGCTCGAGGGGCGTCTCGCCGAGATCTTCTTCACCCACGAGTTCTTCAAGGCGCTCACCACGTTCAGCTCGATAGACGACGTGACCAGCCTGATCGTCGACGGAGCCAACGGCATCCTCGGTGCCGAGA
>CAYGKH010000385.1:0-1551 GCA_964350345.1 uncultured Coriobacteriaceae bacterium | reverse complement strand
TCCTGGCCCTGACCATGGCCGACACACCCTTCATGGGCGGCAAGCTGATCGTCTGGATCTTCGCCATGCGCATCCTCATGATCCTGACCTCCCTGGCCTCCTATTTCGTCAACGACGTCATCAGCAAGTCCCTTTTCGCGGGCAAGACGGACTTCAATTTTGAGCATCCCCTGACGAACCTGGTCTGGATCACGTCTATCGTCTCGATCGTCGTCACCTTCATCTCCAGCTATTTCCTGCTGTCCGATCTTCCGAATGTGGGCGGCGGTATGGGGCTCTGGCTTGCCCTGTCGATCATCATCAGCTGCGGCACCATCGCCGGTGCGTTGATTCCTGAGTTCACGAAGATTTTTACGAGCACCAGTTCCCGGCACTGCGATGAAGTGGTGAATGCCTCCCGTCAGGGCGGCGCGTCGCTCAACATCCTGTCCGGTCTGGTCGCCGGCAACTTCTCCGCCTTCTGGGAAGGCCTGGTCATCCTGCTGCTCATGTTTGTCTCCTATTTTGTTTCGCAGGCGCCCTCCGTCATGGAGATCATGCCGCCGGCCTTCAAGTTTGCGGCGCCTGTTTTCGCCTTCGGTCTGGTGGCCTTCGGTTTTCTGGGCATGGGGCCGGTCACCATCGCCGTCGACAGCTTCGGCCCGGTCTCCGACAACGCCCAGTCCATCTATGAACTGTCCATGATCGAGTCCCGTTCCGATGCCTCAGCCGTTGTGAAGAAACACTTCGGCGTCGAGCCCAACTTCGAGCAATCCAAGCACTTCCTGGAGTCGGCCGACGGGGCGGGCAACACCTTCAAGGCGACGGCCAAACCGGTGCTCATCGGCACGGCGGTCGTCGGCGCGACGACCATGGTCTTCGGCATCATCATCCTGCTGGAGAAAATGTTCGGGAATGTCATCGCCAAACTCAGTCTGGTTCAGCCCGAAGTGATCCTCGGCCTGCTCATGGGCGGCTGCGTGATCTACTGGTTCACCGGCGCCTCGATCCAGGCCGTCGTGACCGGTTCCTACCGGGCCGTCGTCTATATCAAGGAGAACATCAATCTGGACAAGGCGGAGGCCTCTATCGAGGACAGCAAGGAAGTCGTCAAGATCTGCACGATGTACGCCCAGAAGGGGATGATCAATATGGTCATCGTTATCTTCTTCATGGCCCTGGGACTTGCCTTCGTCGATCCCTACTTCTTTATCGGCTACCTGATCGGCATCGCCTTCTTCGGCCTTTTCCAGGCGATTTTCATGGCCAATGCGGGCGGTTGCTGGGATAACGCCAAGAAGATCGTCGAAGTCGATCTGAAGATGAAAAACACCCCGCTGCACGAAGCGGTCGTCGTCGGCGACACCGTCGGGGATCCCTACAAGGACACCTCTTCGGTTTCCATGAACCCGATCATCAAATTCACGACCCTCTTTGGTCTGCTCGCAACGGAAATTGCCGTGACGATGACGAACACAGGGTTGAAGCTTGGTCTGGCCGGCGTGTTCTTCGTCATCGCGTTGATCTTCGTCTATCGTTCGTTCTATGGTATGCGTATTTCGGCGGAAAAAC
>CAYGKH010000384.1:0-1575 GCA_964350345.1 uncultured Coriobacteriaceae bacterium | reverse complement strand
CCCCCGTCTCGAGGGTTCGAATCCCTCCCTCTCCGCCATAAGCAGGCAAAACGTGAAGGCCCCGGACTCCCGGGGCCTTCCGTCTGATACCGTTTTGTGTGCCAAGATGTGCCTAACTTGGCGCATCTGGCATGCTTTCAGGGTACACGAGCGCGTGGTGCATCTCCTCCGCGAGTTCCTCGGCGACACGGCTCCTAGCGCGCTCGATCACTTGCTCGCGAACATCATCCGGCACCCCGGCCAGATCCGCAGCCACCTCGAACACGTCTTGCATGAGGCCCCCTTCCTCTCGTGAATGGTAGGGCCTCACCATCGCACACGGGTCTGACTAGGATCTAACAGAAACCTTATTGCTCCACCATCTCCCGGGCGTTCTCGACATGCTCCGCCGCACGGCCCCACGCCTCCTGCCGAACACCGTCGGCCGTAGCAGCGGGGCCGAGGTCGAACTCGACGTCCGGGTACGCGTCGGTCCAGTAGTCCACGAGGCTGCGAGGAGTCCCGTGCCAGTCGTCGTCTACGTCGGCCTTCCATGCCTCGTGCGCCATGAGGTGGAGGTCCATCGCCGCGGACACTTCGGTGTGGATCGCATCTTCGGCTCGACCGGACGGCCTGAATCCGTCGACGATCGCCTTAGCCTCTCGGACCTCGGCGGTGTAGTCGACGTAGTTGATGCCGACAGAGACAGCCGAGTCGAGCTTGCCGACCGCCTGGACCGCGCCACGTGCGCCCTCCCCGACCTGTCCGCCGCACCCGGACAGCATGCCCACGAGCAACACCAGCATAATCATGTGAACGAATACCCGCATGATCCGCTCCTCCCGTCGGAACATCCCTACAAGTACCGACGAATCTATCACACGAGTTGGTGCCGAGACTAACGGAGTTGGTTCGCCGCGAATCGGCACTCGTGGATGTCTCCATGTGAGAGATCGAGTTGATACTGCCACGTCTTGCCGCGGTCCGGGTGCATCCCGTAGATGACCTGCCGCGGCTGGCTTCCCGTGAACAGGGCGCCGTAGCTGTACTCGTTGCCACCGATCGCGGATCCGTTCAGTACCACGTCGCAGTCCACGCGCTCGAGCAGCGCGGTCTGGTGGAAGTGCCCGAGGTTGACCACGTCGAAACTCTTGCGCTGTGAGTTCAGGAGCGCGGAGAGGTTCGCAACGGCGCGGTTGATGCCGTAGAGCGGGATGCCTCCCCAGCCGCGGATATTGTCGCCGTGCAGCTGCAAGATGTTGTACCCCTGGACCTCTGTGAGCGACCAGAACGACTTGTGATTGCGGAAGGTGACGTTGTCCTGGCCTTTGAGTTCCGTCGCGATCATGTGCCCCAACAGGTAGTCGTAGTTGACCCACCGTTGCTTGAACCGCGGCTTCTGCGTGACCCTCCCGTGGTTGCCGAAGTGCCACTCCACCCGGACGGCCGGGAACTCGGCTGCGAGTTGACGGATGGCTTGTGCGAACAGGTGCGAACCGTCTATGAGCCAGTCCATCAGGGTTCCGTCCGAGGTCTCTACGAGCTCCTCGTGGATGATGCCGCTCACCATGTCGCCGAGGCCGCATACCACGATCT
>CAYGKH010000383.1:0-1575 GCA_964350345.1 uncultured Coriobacteriaceae bacterium | reverse complement strand
CGCGGCGGCATGCGATCGCACCATCACCATGCGCGACGGGGTGGTAGAGACCGCAGGAGTGGTATCCGGGACGTAGGGGCGATAGAAGGACTTGCAAATTGGGAGAATATGTCCCAAAACGCAAGGCATGGAGCTTTACTCGAGACACGCAGCCGAGCGCGCAACCCGCCTGCTCGACGCCTTTCCGGTCGTCGTCATCACCGGCGCGCGACAGGTGGGCAAGACTGCGCTTGCCCACCTCTTGGTGGAGGCCGCCGGCGGCACCTACGTCACCCTCGACGATCTGGCCGTGGCTGACCGTGCGGCTCGCGATCCGCGTGGTCTGGTGCGAGGCTCAGCCGAGGGACTTCTGGCGGTCGATGAGGTGCAACTCGTCCCGGACCTTCTACGGGAGGTGAAGCTCGCCGTCGACGAGGATCCGAGCCGTCGTTTCCTCCTGACCGGCTCGGCCAACCTGCTGAAGATGAAAGATGTCACCGAATCGCTCGCGGGCCGCTCGGCATGGCTCGAGATCGGTCCGCTGACCTGGTCGGAGCTCGGTGGGCTGTCGCGGCCTCGAACCATCGATGCGGCGTTTGAAGCAGCCTCCGCCGAGGAGTATGCGGAGATGATCGCTGCGGACGCGGGTCCGGCAGATCTCCGCGGACTCGACACCGTGCGACGTCTCATCGTCGGCGGCTCGATGCCCGGAGTGCTTACGCTCGACGAGGAGATGCGGGCGGCCTGGTACGAGGGGTACCGCACTACCTTCCTCGAGCGGGATCTTCGCCAGCTCGGCAACGTCGAGGACCTCGGTGACCTCAATCGGACCCTTGCGCTCGTCATGCATCGGACCGCCAACATCCTCAACATGAGCTCGCTCGGGAGCGACGTCGGCATCACGCACAAGACCGTTAAGCGATACCTCGGTCTGCTCGATACCGGGTATCAGCTCAGACTCCTGGCTCCGTACTACGCGAACGTGGGCAAGCGTCTCGTGCGCTCCCCTAAGGTGTTCGCCTGCGACGCCGGCATGGCTTCACACATCATGGGCGTTCGCTCGTGGCAGGAGGCGGTCAGCTCGGGCAGAGACGGTGCGCTGCTGGAGACGTGGGTGATCGCCCAGGCACTTGCGCTCGACGAGTTCGCATCTCGTCCCGCCGCTGCGCACTACTGGCGCACCTCGGGTGGCGCGGAAGTCGATCTACTGCTCGAGCGGGGCGAGTCTGTCGTGGGCATCGAAGTGAAGTCGCGCGCGACAATCAGGTACGCGGACACGGCATCGCTTCGTTCGATTCGGGAGGATCTCGGCGGACGCTTCAAGCTCGGCATTATCGCGAATCTCGGAACCGAGGTGCGGGTTGTCGACGAGCGCATCGTCGTGGTTCCGGTGCCGATGCTGCTCGGTGTGGGTTCCCCGGCGATACCCGAGTTGGTCGCGCTCCCGCATCGTTAGTGGCCGCCCAGCGTTCGCCCTCTCTCATCCAAGATATCTGTTCCGCTCGTCGGCGACCAGCTCGCCGTCGCGCACTTCGAGGACCCGGTCGGTGCGCTGCGCGACTTTGCGGTCGTGGGTGACGATCAGAAACGCGGTTC
>CAYGKH010000382.1:0-1577 GCA_964350345.1 uncultured Coriobacteriaceae bacterium | reverse complement strand
CGATAATGACCTCACCGATGGAGTCGGCCGCAATGCTGCCCGAGCGAGGATTCTTCACGCTATCGATGGACCCGATCACCGTGGCGATGACATCGCTGTTCTCGAATGAGAGGTCGCAACCCTCCATCGTGCAGTCTTCTAGAACAAGCCCTTTGGCGTAGCAAAGCGGCTGCGTTCCCTTGATCGTGCAGCGCACGAGGCGGAGGTTCTCCGAATACCAGCCGAGGTACTCGCCCTCAAGCACGGTGTCGTAGACCGTCACGTTCGTGCTATGCCAGAACGCGTCTTTGGTCTTGAAGTGCGAATTCTTGATCGTGCCGTCCTGCACGTACTGGAACGAGTACTTCCCTTGCATGCGCAGCCCCTCGATGTCGAGGTGGCGGGTGGACAAGAACGCATACTCGGAGACGAGCGAGCTGTCCTCTATCCGCAGGTTGTCGCACTTCCAACCGAACTCGGCGGACTGTATCTCGCTCTGGCGGATGGTGACGTTAGTACACTCCCGCAGCGCTTTGATGCCGCCAAGCGAGCTGCCGCTGATCTCGATGTCGTCGCTGTACCACAGCGCGGCGCGGCAGTCCTCGCTCATGCGCGAATCCGTGATCGTCGCCGTGCTCACGTGCCAGAACGGATATCGAAGGCGGAAGTCGCTGTCCTCCACGGTGAGGTTAGTGGTCTCCTTGAGAGCCGATTCACCATCAGCGGGTCCGTCGAAGGTGCAGCGCACCACGTGCGCCGCGTCCGTTCCGTACAGAGCCCGCTCTTCGTCGAATGTCTGATCCACGTAGTGCATATACTCTCGTGCTCCAATCACTTCTCGCGCAGTGCTGCTACTGCCGGACCTTGCGCCGTCAGCTCACAGTCTGTCGTAGTCTTCGGGATCGACGGCCTCGAGCCACTCGCTGCCCCCACCCTCAGCTGGAACCTCCAGCACCACGTGCGTGAACCAGCTGCTCCTCGCCGCACCATGCAGTGTTTCACCTCGGGGGCGATGTAGACCACGTCGCCGGGCACGAGCTTCCGCGCGGGCTGATCCCACTCCCGATACCAGCCCTCCCCGTCGGTACAGAGCAGGACCTGGCCGCCTTTGTGATGGACGTGCCAGTTGTTGCGGCATCCCGGCTCGAACGTGACGTTGGCCACGAAGGCGCCATCCGTGTTGAGCACCTTCAGGTAGCTGTTACCAACGAAGTACTTGTCGTAGGCGGAGTTGAACTCTCCTCTGCCGAACAGGGAGTCCGCCGGATCCACACCGGGTTCGGCGTAGGCCTCGCGCACCATCGGGAACACCGCCCAGGCGTTCGGCCAGCCCGCGTAGAACGCGATATGGGTGATGGCCTCGACCATCTCGGTCAACGTGACGCCGTGATCCTTGGCGTTGTTGATGTGGTACTGCAGCGAGGCATCTGTGATGCCGCTGGACACCAGTGCGACCACGGTGATGAGAGATCGATCGCGCAGGTTCAGCTTGTCCGTGCGCGACCACACCTCGCCGAATAGGACGTCGTCGTTGAGTTCCGCGAACTTCGGGGCCAGATCGCCGAGGCGTGTCCTGCCCGCGGTCTGCTTCTCCCTGT
>CAYGKH010000381.1:0-1584 GCA_964350345.1 uncultured Coriobacteriaceae bacterium | reverse complement strand
TGGAGGTGGTCAGGGAGCGGCCGATCGCCGAGACGACCCCTGACGTCACCGAGTGAGACAAGCCGAAGGGGGAGCCGATGGCGGTCGCCGATTGCCCGACCTCGAGGGCGTCGGAGTCGCCGATCTCGATCAGAGGCAGTTCCGCGGGAACGAGTACGACCGCCACGTCGGTCTCGGCGTCGGCTCCGATGAGTTCGGCGACGTGACGCTGGCGATCGGTGCCGGTCACGATGATGCGATCAGAGCCATCGACCACGTGCGCGTTGGTCAGCACGTAGGTGCCGCCGTCGACCGACCGGAAGGCCACGCCCGAGCCGTTGCCTCTCCGGGGGACACCGGGGTGACCCTCGGGTACGGAGGCGTCACCGGCTTCGACATTCCCGGAGACGTCGATGTTGACGACGGAGGGAACTGCGGCGGTGGCCGCAGCCACCACGGGCTCGTCGGTCTCAGCGGGTAGCACGGTCACAGTGCCCGGTTCCGCGCCGGGTCCGGGCGCTGTGGAGCCACGTGTCGCGACCCAGGCGCCGGCGAACCCTCCGAACCCACCGGCGATCGCGCCGGCGAACAGGGAGACTGCGAGCGCGATAGCGACCACCGAGCCGGACCGGGCTACGTGACGCTCTCCCGTGGCTGACCGGGGCTCGGTGTGATCCGCGATCGGGAGGGGATCGGGCTGCTTGTCGTTTTCGTCGGTCATATCTTCACCTCTAGGTGGGTGCTCCGCGACGAATCCGCGGAGACGGTGTTGTCGAACGGTGCGCATATAGTATGCCCGAGCACCCCGGCGAGCGCCTCCGTGTGCGAAAATGCACGAAAGTATCACAGTGGAAGGCATGGCGTTCGGCATCGGCGTGACCGCCGCTGTGATCGCCATGGCAGGAGCGGCAGTGTCGTGGGGGCGCGTTCCGGATGAGGGCGATGAGGAGCCTGTCGACGTTCACGCCGCTGCTCGCGTAGACTCCTCGGCAGACGACGGAGCGTGAGAGGCGATCATGAGCGAGGATACCGAGCAGGTCGTGGCCGATGGGGACTTGGGGGAGCAGGCCGAGGAGCTCGATACCTCGCCTGCTGATGAACCACCACAAGACGCTCTCCCGACGCCCGAGCCGGCTGACCCGCAGCCGACACCGTGCCGCCCGGCGGGCGGAGTCGCGGGGTGGCCGTTCCTTGTCTACCTGGCTGCCTGGGCCGCGCTCGCGGCGACCACCGGCCTGGTGCTCACCGGGGCCGACGCGACACCCGTGCCGCTGGATGACCCTCGATACCCCGCACTCCTGCTCACCGGGCTCGTGCTTGCGGCCTGTGGTCCGCTGCTTGCTCTCGTTGCCTGGGTCGGCGCTTTCGCGCGCACCGAGAAGGGCTGCCGCGGTGGACTGCTGACGATCGCACTCGTTCGGGGCGCCTCGGCCACGCTCTTCGGCGTGATCGTGTGGTGGGGCGCGTTGATACTGGTGGATGCACTTCGGCTTGGATTGATCTGATCTCGCGACATCGGAGGGAGTGTTTGTGACCAGGAAAGCGCTGAAAGTGGCGGTGCTGATGGGCGGAGGGTCCGCCGAGCGCGAGGAGTCGCTGAACACC
>CAYGKH010000380.1:0-1587 GCA_964350345.1 uncultured Coriobacteriaceae bacterium | reverse complement strand
GCTCGATCAGCTGCGCGCCATACTCGGCACCGAAGTCGATCTGGTTATGGTCGGTGCGCTCAAGAACCGCTACATCCGTGAAGACGTTAACCGGACGAAGCAGCAGCTCTATGCAGCGTGAGCCGCACGACTACCTTGCCGACATCTTGGAGTAGTGCGACGCGATTGACGCCGCAGTCTCCGGAATGCGGATTGACGGCTACCTTGGTAACCGGCTCGTACGCTCCTCGGTGGAGCGGGAGTTCACCATCATCGGTGAGGCCGTGTTGGCGCTATCACGCAAGGTGCCGGAAGTATTCGATGCCATCACCGGCGCACGGCGAATCGTCGACTTCCGGAATCGCTTGACGCACGAGTATCCAACCGTTGATGACGAGCTGGTCTGGGGACTCGTCAAAATCGACCTGCAGGTTCTCAGAAGCGAGTGCGAAGCGCTGGTAGCGCAACTCGATTCTGCGGCCCGGCGTCAAGTTTGAAGTGCAACACTTCCTCTGAGACCTCCTACGATTGTGCATAGCATTCCTCCGGAGTCCTGAAGCCCAGCCGCTTCCTCGGTCGGGTGTTGAGCTTGTGTGCGATCGCGTCGCAGTCCGCCTGCTCGATGTGCGCCATGCTTCGCCGCTTCGGCAGGTACTGCCGTATCAGCCCGTTGGTGTTCTCGTTGGTGCCGCGCTCCCATGAGTGGTGCGGGGTGGCGAAGTAGAACTCGGTGCCGGTGGCGGCCTCGATGTCCTTGTAGCTGTGGAACTCGCTGCCGTTGTCTGATGTGATCGTGGTGAACCTGTCGGTATGGCGCCCTATGAGTTCGATGGTCCTCGCGGTCGTGTCTGCGGCGCAGTGGCGCTCGAGCTTGCCCATCACCAGAAAGCCGGTCTTACGTTCGACGATGGTGACGGCGCTGTGACGCGCCTGGTCGTCGCCTTTGACGGTGTCGATCTCCCAGTGACCCTCGACGGATCGGTCCTCCACCTCGGGCGGGCGCTCGGATATATGGCGTTTACCTGCGAGTCTTCCACGTGAGTCGCGGGACCCGTTGCGCTTGCGACGCTTCTTGGTCGCCTGTCTGAGGTGCGTCCACAGCTCGCCGTTCTCCCGCTTGTCGCGCCACACGTGCAGGTAGATCGTCTCGTGACTGATCGAGAGCAGGTCGTGTATTTTGAGCCAGCCCGACACCTGCTCGGGGCTCCAGTCCAGCTCGAGCAACTGGTCCACGATCACCCAGTCATCGGTGCCGAACCGGGCGTTGCGCCGTGAACGACGCCGTCTTGCGACCGCGTAGGAGGCGGCCTTGTTAGGGGTATAGCGTCCTTGGCTGGAGAGGTTGCGCCGGAGCTCACGCGAGATGGTGGCGGGGGAGCGTCCGAGTTCTGCCGCGATCGCGCGGATCGAGAGCTTCTGCGTCTTGAGCGCGGCTATGGCGTATCTTTCACCTGAGGTGATCTGGTGATACTTCATGGGCGGTTCCCCTGTTCTTGGCGGAGTGGAGGAACCTGAAGTGTCCCAGATTGCCTCACCCACCCGGGGTGTTGCACTTAGCCTCGATTCTCCACGAAGGTCACCGATTCGGTCCTGAGGACCCGAATCCGA
>CAYGKH010000379.1:0-1595 GCA_964350345.1 uncultured Coriobacteriaceae bacterium | reverse complement strand
TCAACCGCTTCCTTCTCTACTGGGAGACGACGATCGCCGACACCCGCATCCACGGCACGACGAAGAAACAGGTGCGCTCGGTCTTTGAAGGTGTCGAGCGGGCCACTCTTCGGACTCTTCCCCCGGATCCCTTCCCGCTCTTCGAGGAGGTGCGGCGCTCGGTGCATCGCGACGGCCACGTCGAGGTGGCGAGATCGTACTACTCGGTGCCGCCGGAGTATCTCGGCCGCACGGTGTGGGTTCGATATGACTCCCGGCTTGTTCGCATTTACAACGATCGCTTCGAGCAGATAGCGGCGCATGCTCGTACGGCGCCGGGACGGTTCCGAACGGACCGGCGGCATATCCCGGATGCGAAGATCTCGGCTGTCGAGCGGGGCGCCGAGTATCTGCTCGCGAAAGCCTGCCGGATCGGCCCCGAGGCCGAGGGGTGGGCTCGGGCCATGATGGCGGAGCGGGGGATCGAAGGGATCCGGGTGCTCCAGGGCTTTGTCTCGCTCGCCCGCAAGCACTCGGCCTCCGCGATCAACCAGGCGAGCCGAACGGCACTCGATGCCGGGCTCTTCCGGCTTCGTTCTCTCAGGCTCCTCTGCGAGCGGACGGTCGATAACGAGACCGTCTCGTTCATCGAGTCCCATCCGATTATCCGGCCGCTCGCCGACTATCAAGAGCTTCTTCCCTTCGAACCCGATGAAAGGAGATGATGTCCCATGAACCAACAGCTTGCCCAGAACCTCCGGCGTCTTCGTCTCTCGGGGCTTCTCTCGAGCCTCGAGGTGAGGATCCAGGAGGCCCAGGGAAACAGCCTGAGTCACGCCGAGTTCCTTGAGCTCGTCATCGCCGACGAGCTCGCCATCCGCGACGATCGCGCCATCGCTCGGCGCATCAAGGCCGCCCGCTTCCGCGATACTCGCACGATCGAGGACTTCGACTTCAGCTTCAACCCCTCGATCAATAGACGCCAAATCATGGAGCTCGCAACCTGCCGCTTCGTCCGGGAGCACCGCGACGTTCTCTTCCTCGGACCCCCGGGAGTCGGGAAAAGCCACATCGCTCAGGGCATCGGCCATCAGGCGGCCCGCATGGGCTTCGTCGTCCTCTACCGCTCGATCTTCGACGCAGTCGCCGAGCTCATGCAGGCCGAGGCCATCGGAGATCAAGCGAAAGCCCTCGCCCGGTATCTCAAACCCGATCTCTTCATCCTCGACGACATGGGTCTCAAGAAGCTCCCGCTGCAATCCGGAGAGTATCTCTTCGAGATCATCATGCGCCGTCATGAACTGCGCTCCACAATCATGACATCGAACCGGCCGATCGAAGAGTGGGGGAAGCTCGTCGGAGACGTGCCGACCGCTACCGCGATCCTCGATCGCTTCCTCTCCCGCGCCGAGGTCATCCAGATAACGGGGAAAAGCTACAGACTCAAAGACAGGACTTGTTCCAAAGAAAGAGCGCGTGATAAAGTGGACTCGTAGGCGGAATCTACTGGCCGGTTTTGAACCGACCCGGACTGGCTGGTTTTAAATCGACCCCTGACATTCAGATCGAGACCGGCGCCTGCAGGAGGACGAGATCGTTCAAGCGGACGACGCTCT
>CAYGKH010000378.1:0-1604 GCA_964350345.1 uncultured Coriobacteriaceae bacterium | reverse complement strand
CTGGTGGAGAAAGCGAGTGGAGATCCGCTCTGGGTACAGGCTCTCGATATCCTCTCGCGCCAAGTCAATGAGGGTACGTTCAAGATATGGTTCGCGCCGACCGTGGGTCTCGGCCTGTCCGCAGGCGTGTACTCGGTGGGCGTAGCCTCGGACTTCGCAAAGGCCTGGATCGACAGCCGGTTCCGTACTCTCATGTCCGAAGCGGTGTCGCAGGTCCTCGGAGAGATCGTCCGCGTGGACATCATGGTCGCCCCCGGACTCTCCCGCGGCATGGCGTCGGGTGCGCGTGCCGATACGCACGAGGCTGCAGAGACAAGCCCCGCGGCTCCCCGTGGAGGGAATGTGGCACCCTCCGTGCGTGCAGCACGCGGAGATCGTCAAGCCCCGACTGCGGCCGACAAGACCTTCGGCAGGCGCCGCGCTTCTGCACCGCCGCCCACCGCTGACCCCGCCCTCGACGAGATCGCGGCGCCTGGGGCGGGACTGCTCGACAAATACACCTTCGAGACTTTCGTCATCGGGCAATCGAACCGCTTCGCCCACGCAGCGGCGCTCGCGGCCGCCGAGAGCCCGGGAACACAATACAACCCTCTCTTCATCTATGGTGGGGTGGGCCTCGGCAAGACACACCTCCTCCAGGCCATCGGGAACTACGCCGTCCGCAATCATCCCGCCCTCAAGGTCCGCTATCTCACCCTCGAGACGTTCACGAACGATTTCATCAACTCCCTCCGCGACGACAGCATCGAGGGGTTCAAGAACCGCTACCGGTCCATCGATGTGCTCTTGATCGATGACATACAGTTCCTTCAGAAGAAGGAGCAGACCCAGGAAGAGTTCTTTCACACGTTCAACGCGCTCTATGACGCACAGAAACAGATAGTGATCACCTCAGACCGGCACCCGAAAGGCCTCGCGACGCTCGAGGACCGCCTCGTCTCGCGTTTCGAGTGGGGCCTCATCACCGACGTGCAGCCCCCCGACCTTGAGACACGGGTAGCCATCCTTCGCAGAAAGGTCCGCTCCGAGGGCATCGTTCTCGCTGATGACGAGGCCCTCATGTTGATCGCCTCCCGGGTTCCGACGAACATCCGCGAGCTCGAGGGTTGCCTCACGCGCGTCGTCGCCTTCTCGTCGTTCAGCCGGCGTCCCGTCACCGTGGAGCTCGCCCGCGATGTCCTCAAGGACATACCTGAGACCCCGGCGACCAAGATCACCATCGACCTCATTCTTTCGGCCGTCGCCGAGGTCACCGGCATCTCTCTCACCGAGATCGTCGGCGACAAGCGCTCCCGGCCTGTTGTCGATAGCCGTCATCTTGCGATGTATCTCGCCCGGGAGCTGACCGACTCCAGCCTTCCCAAGATCGGCGAGCGCATCGGCAACCGGGACCATACGACCGTACTCCACGCGGTCGAGAAGATCACCAAGTTGATGCAGGTCGACCGTGACCTCTATGGTCTCGTGCAGCGTCTCATCACCAAGATCAAGAGCTCTTCATGAGCTGTTGTCCACAGGTCTCTGTCGAAAGAGCATGGACAGCCTGTGTACTACCCGGCCCTGCCTGTGACGCCCGTTCACCCGTCCCCGCCCCTCCCCGTTCA
>CAYGKH010000377.1:0-1607 GCA_964350345.1 uncultured Coriobacteriaceae bacterium | reverse complement strand
ACCAACTGGAGCGAGGTCGGCGCCGCCGACCTCGCTCCAGTTGGTGATCTCGCCGCGGAAGATCTGCCCGAGCTGATCGATCGTGAGCTCCTCGACGCCGTTGACCGGGTTCACGACGACCGCGATGCCGTCGATGGCGACCTTATGTTCCACCGGCTCGACGCCAAGCGTCTCAGCCTCGGTGATCTCCTCGTCTTGGATCTCGCGGGAGGCGGTGGCGAAATCGACCGTGCCGTTCAGCAAGGACGCGATGCCAGTACCCGAACCGCCACCCTGGATCGAGATGTCCACGCCAGGGTTGGCGTCCATGAACGCCTCGCTCCACGCGGTGGAGATGTTGAGCATGGTATCTGAACCCTGCACGGTGATCGAACCCTCGAGCTCGACAGTCTCCCCGGTGGTCGCCTCCTCCTCGGCAGAGCATCCTGCGAGCGCGATGGTACCTGCGAGCATGGCGATCGCAAGTCCTGACGCAAGGATCTTCTTGAGGTCCACTCCTCACTCCTTCGCTTGGTGACTGCACGGTGGCGGCACAACGCCGACCGCACTTACCCTACGGCACAGCCGTGTGGTGATTGGTTGCATGGATGTAACACCCGACTGTAGGCGTGTGAACTTCTTGTGAAATCCATTTCACATCGACGCGCGGCCTGTCAGAATGGCAGCACGAACCGTCGCCAGAAGGGACACGGAGCGTGTCGCGCATCCTCGTGGTTGAAGACGACCCGATCATCAGGCAGACCGAGGAGTACGCCCTGCGGCGTGCTGGCTTCGAAGTGTCAAGCTCCGCGGACGGACTCGAGGGCCTAGAGATGGCGCTCGCAGACAAGCCGGATCTCATCGTGCTCGACCTCATGCTGCCCGGCATCGACGGCTACCGGTTCGCCGAGGAGGTCCGTCGCGCGAACGCCGAGGTGGCGATCGTGATGGTGACCGCCCTCGACACCGAGCGCGACGCCGTCCGCGGGCTCGACGCCGGCGCGGACGACTACATCGGCAAGCCGTTTTCCATGGAGGAACTGCTCGCGCGCGTGCGAGCGAACCTGCGCCGCGTCCGCGCGCGAGCCGTGGTGGAAAGCGACGAGGCGATCGAGGTCGGGGACCTGGCTATCCAGCCTGGCGAACTCAGGGTCAGTGTGGGTGGTGCACCCGCAACGCTTCGCCTCAAGGAGTTGCAGCTGCTGGTGGCGCTTGCGCGCAATCCCGGCTCGCTCATGTCGCGCCAGCGCCTTGCGCAGCAGGTCTGGGGCTACGACCACCTCCCCTCGTCCCGCACCATCGACGTACACATCCGCCGTGTTCGCCAGGCGATCGAAGAGCCATCGGCATACACGTACATCCACACGGTCCACGGCGCCGGCTACCGTTTCGAGCCCATCTTGAAAGACACGACCCGGCCATGAGATTGCCCCTCGTCCCGCGCTCGTCGGCGTATCGCATCAGGCTCGTCGCAGGCTTCCTGGCGGTGATCGGCGTGGTCGCCGGCACGTGGGCCTGGAGCCTCACGCAGCCAGTGACCAGCGCGGTCATGAAGCAGCAGGAGGCTCGCCTGACCGATCTCGCGCACGCCGGGACGATCGTGCTCTCAGACACGGACCTTGCGCTTG
>CAYGKH010000376.1:0-1620 GCA_964350345.1 uncultured Coriobacteriaceae bacterium | reverse complement strand
CTGAACGAGCGAGAGGGGACAGGTCCGGTTCGCATCAAGGCGACCGTAGAGGTCGGCGGCGGCTGGCTGTATGCGGCCTCGCTCTCAGCAGACAGTGGTCCAGACGAGTAGCTGCGGTTGTGTCTATCAAGCGCATCCAGCGGACGGCGCAAGGTAGAATCGGACGTGAAGCGCACGGCCGCCGCTGATGCGCTGGAACGTTAGTCTGACCCTCGCCACCGCGGCCGTAAGGCGTGACGAGCTCGCTTCACCTCGGGTACCATCAACTCGGAGGTGCCGCATGGTATCGATCATCTCGGACAAGCTCGACGCAATTTCTGCCCTGTGCCGCAAGTACGGGGTTGTCAGCATGTACCTCTTCGGTTCGGCTGCTGGATCCGACTTCGAGCCCGGTCGTAGTGACGTTGACCTGCTGGTGGACTTCGGGTCGATGGACGGCTACTCCAAGGCACACGCCTATTTTGACCTGCTCGACGAGCTCCGCCTGGCCCTCGGCACTGAGGTCGACCTCGTCATGATCGGTGCCGTGAAGAACCGCTACATCGCCGCGGAGATCGAGCGAACGAAGCAGATGCTCTATGCCGCGTAGCTGAACGGCCCACATAGGTTGTTGACAGGTGAGGACCCCTTCCTGTCGGTTGTTGGTTGTCGAAGCCACAGCCGAAGAGAGGGGTCCTCGTGCAACATCCTAACGCTCGCCTGTCCGTCTACCAGCGTCAGTTGATCGTCGATCGGGTCGCGATCGGCTGGACCGTCACCCGCGCGGCCCGTGCCGCCGGTGTCTCGCGCCAGACCGCGAGCAAGTGGGTCAACCGGTTTCGCCGGCAGGGTCCTGATGCCTTGAGAGATGCCAGCTCGCGGCCACATCGCACGCGCCCACGCGTGGGTCATGACGCGGTGAAGCGTATCGTCAAGGCGCGTCTGCGCTTCCGCCGCGGACCCCGTTATCTAGGTTGGCAGCTGGGCCTGCCCGGTTCGACCGTGCACGTCGTCTTGCGCCGGCTGGGCATGAACCGACTGCGGCACCAGGAGCGCGAGAAGACCGTGCGCTACGAGTGGCCCGAGCCGGGCGACATGATCCACCTCGATATCAAACGGTTGGGGCGGATCGGCGAAGGCGGCGGGCATCGCGTGCTCGGATGGGCAGCCAAGCACCGACACGCCGGTATCGGCTGGGACTTCGTGCACATCGCGATCGACGACCACTCGCGCTTGGCGTACGCGGAGGTCTGCCCGGACGAGACGGCTGACACCACGATCGCCTTCACCCGCAAAGCGCTGGACTTCTTCGAAGGCGCCGGCATCCAGGTCCGCCGCATCCTCACCGACAATGGATCGGCCTATTGCTCCTTCGCCTTCCGGGATCTGCTCGCCGAACGCAGCGTCTCGATGCGGAAGACCCGGCCCTACCGGCCGCAGACCAACGGCAAGGCGGAGGCCTTCGTCAAGATCGTGAGCAACGAATGGGCCTACGGAAGGGCGTACCAGAACACACAGGAGCGGACCGACCGACTCGATCCCTTCCTGAGGTACTACAATCTGTATCGACCGCACGGTGGCATCGGCGGTCAGCAGCCGATCTCGAGGGTCCGCGCGTAAACAACGTCCGTGGGCCGTTCA
>CAYGKH010000375.1:0-1622 GCA_964350345.1 uncultured Coriobacteriaceae bacterium | reverse complement strand
GCATGCGTCGCAGGTGGTAGGCCCGCGGATGCTCGAGGATGCGGCGATCGAGGGTGAGGGTGATGGGCTGGGGTGAGGACATGGAGCGTTGGTTCTAGGAGAGCTTGGTGAGGAGGTAGCGGAAGAGCGCGGTACGGTTCTTCCGGAGTGACCGAGTCCGGCGCACCCGGGCGAGGGCCTTGCGGATCACAGGTTCGGGGAAGTTCTTGATCGCGCCCTCGAAGCTCCTTGGATCTGATTCACCGAGCGTGTTCAGAATCTCGCGCAGGAGGGCGCTGTCGCCGGATGGCCTATAGCTTTCATTCGATCGGTTGCTTGATAGCTGGCTATAGCTATAGGCAACTGGCCGAGAAGTGCCGAGAACCGCAGACTTGCCAGACCACGAACGGAGCTTCAAGACAAGGAACGGGAAGGGGGCGAGGATTCTCAGCAGACCAGCGCGTTCGAGTTTGTCGAGGGCGGCGCCGACCTCTTCCTGTGGTACCCCGAGTGTCTCGGCGAGGATATCCCCGCGCACCGGGACGATACCGCGCGAGTTTGCGCGCTCGCGGAGATGAGCCAGGAGCTGCTGCTCGATCATGCCATCGCTGCGTTAGTTGATCCTTGCTCTCGTGGAAAGGTCGAGTAGAAGTCGTGGTAAAGGGCCTCGGGCATGGTGCCCAGTTCCCGGGCCATTCTGAAGAGCCTCGGAACCGAGGGCACACGCAGTCCTCTCTCCCACAGCGAGACCATGCTGCGATGCAGCCCCAGGACGACGCCGAGCTTTTGCTGGCTCAAGCCCATCTGGACGCGGTAGCGACGGATGGCGTTGGGGAACCTTGGGGTGTGGCGAGAAGGCCGCGGGGTGAACTGCAGGGTCATGAGCACATTCTAGCGACCCGAAGAAAACCCGAACAGGGGGGCTAACGCGACAACCTGTGCGCATCGCTGGGGATAAGTCGATCTGTGCCCATGTTTGCGGCACCGTTGTCGCCTCGACCCCCCTGCTCCGAAGGAACGGGATGCGCCAGAATGGGAGCATGGAGCACCAGCAAGGAGACCCGTCAGAACACCGCTACGGATTTGGACTCACAACTACCGAGGTGGAGCGTTTGCGTCGGATCCTCGCCCGGTGCGGCAAACGCGAGGTCTCGCTTGAAGAAGCCTGGGGGCGCGCCGCTGAGTTGCTCTCGCTTACACACGAACTCATGGAGGCGCTGGCCTCCGAAGCTCGGGACGCTGCGGAGTCTTCAAGTTCGAAGGTAGTCCCGGGTGCCCTCTTGACGGATGCGCGGACCTGATCGATTGATTGCTTGAAAGCCCTATGTCCGTCCACGTCATCTACGCGCGCAAATCCACCGAATCCGAGGACAAACAGGTCCTCTCGATCGATTCCCAAATCCAAGAGCTCAAGCTCGTGGCGTTGAAGCGCGGTCTTGCGGTTTCGGAGGTCCTGACCGAGTCGAAGTCGGCCAAGGCGCCGGGGCGGGCAATCTTCGGCGGCCTGATGAAGCGGGTTCACCGTGGCGAGATCGCTGGAGTTTTGTGCTGGAAGATGGATCGCCTCGCCCGCAACCACTTCGACACAGGCCAGGTCCTGCAAGCGCTCGCGGACGGCAAACTCCCGATGGTCATCACTTCGG
>CAYGKH010000374.1:0-1646 GCA_964350345.1 uncultured Coriobacteriaceae bacterium | reverse complement strand
GAGTCCATCTATTTCGCCAATGTCTTAGTTCGGGATGCTTCCGAGGCAACGCCACTCGTAATCGCGGTTCCTTGCCGTTATGATGTGTCCAATCGAACATAGACCGCGGGTGCTGCCGATGGGGCGGCTGAGAGGGAAGGCGATCCTTCCGACCGTATGAACCTGTTTTGCGCGCTTCGGGCGCGCTCTGGGTAATGCCAGCGCAGGGAAGGCCAAATGCAGTGATGCCGAGCCGTTCCTCCCTTCGCGAGAGAGCGGCTCTCTCGTTCGGGACCCCTTGACGCTTCGGCTCCGCGGTCGACCGCTCGTGTAGAGCGGCAGGAGCAAGGAGGCGAAACATGGCGTCCAACCGCGAGCCGGCCATAGCCGGTCTGTACCTCATCACGTCCGACGACGGCACGTCTGCACGCTCTCACGTCGCCGTCGCGGGCGCGGCGCTCGACGGCGGCGCGCGCGTCGTCCAGTTCCGCGAGAAGCACCTCCCGGACGCCGAATTCGAGGAGATCGCCCGAGAGATCCAGCGGATGTGTACCGAGGCGGGCGCCACGTTCGTAGTGAACGATCGTGCGTCTGTGGCGATGCGCCTGCGCGCGGATGTGCTGCACCTCGGGCAGGGCGATCTCGCGCAGCTCGACGAGTGGCGACCCTGCTGGCCCGCATTCTTCGGCGTGTCGTGCAACGGCCCGGAGCAGGTTCCGGAGGCACTGGCGCTCGGTGCGGGCTACATCGGATGCGGGCCGGTGTATGCGACCTCCTACGAGCACTCACACAAGCGTGTCATCGGGCTGGAAGGGCTGCGCGGGGCGCTCGCGCTCGCGCGCGTGCCGGTCGCCGCGATCGGCGGCATCGACGCGGGACGCGCTGCCGCGATCGCGGCATGCGGTCCAGCTGCAGTCTGCGTGAAGTCTGCTATCGCGTCGGCTCCCGACATGGTCGCCGCCGCCCGGAGATTGAACCGGCTAATCCACGAAGCGGCCACCAAGGCCGCCACTGACGAAGGGAGCGCGGCATGAGCGCAATCGAGGATCTGCGAGACGGCCGCGAGGTCGTCGGCCTCGCCGAAGCGGCGCGCGCCGAGGGCGTTACGATCGAGCACCTGGCCGGACTGATCCTATCGGGCCGCGCGGCCTTGCTCGCGAACCGGAAGCGCCGGGGCAGCATACGTGCCGTCGCCATCGGCGAAGGGCTGGGCACGAAGGTGAACGCGAACATCGGCGCATCGGAGGACGTCTCGTGCGCCGAGGAGGAGTTGCGCAAGCTGACCGTGGCGGTGGACGCGGGCGCCGATGCCGTCATGGACCTGTCCACCGGCGGCGACCTCATAGCGATGCGCCGCCGGCTGCTCGACGCCTCGCCGCTCCCGCTCGGCACCGTGCCGGTGTACGAGGCCGCAGTGCGCGTCGGCGCCGCTATCGAGGAGATGACCGCCAACGATCTCCTCGCCGTGGTGCGCCGACAGGCGGAGGAGGGTGTCGACTTCCAGACGGTGCACGCCGCTCTCACGCACGAGCAGGCCGAGCACGCGCTGTCCTCGGAGCGGCTCGCGGGCATCGTTTCGCGCGGCGGGGCGATCCTGGCCGCATGGATGCTCGCGCACGATGCCGAGAATCCGCTCTACGAACGCTTCGACGAGGTGCTCGAGATAT
>CAYGKH010000373.1:0-1651 GCA_964350345.1 uncultured Coriobacteriaceae bacterium | reverse complement strand
GGCCTATATAGACAAGGAGTTGGCGGGCGAGGGCTTCCACGGTTGGGCCGCCTTCGACCATCCGCAGTTGGGAAAGGTCGAGATCGGTGGACTCGACCCCAAGTACATGAGGCAGAACCCACCCATGAAGCTGTTGGAGCAAGAATGCCACAAGAACTGCATGTTCTCACTCATGCTGTCGCAGACCATGCCCGAGATCGGCATCTACGGGGCTAAATGCAGGATGATTGGCGACGGTGAGTACGAGTTCACCTGCGCTGTTAAGAACACCGGCTACCTCCCGACATCGGGTTCGCAGCAGGCCACGGCGGTGCACGCGGTCAAGCCCCTCAAAGTGAAGATGGACCTGGCCAAAGGAGTCGCCTTGCTGTCGGGGAAGCAGTATGAGGAACTGCCGCACCTGCCGGGTTGGGGCTCACAAGGCGGCTACGGGCTTGAGAAGAAGGTCAGGTTCGTCTTCAGGGTTGAGAAGGAGTTTGCTGGGGGAAAGCTGGCGGACCTATCGGTGATAACCGAAAGAGCCGGAGTTGTCACGCAGAGCATCTCAGTCTAGCAGCGAACACCGGACCTGGACCCGGCAGATGCCGTGAAGGCAATGAAGAAGGGCCATGTGAAGGGCCCTGTACAGGCCCCTTCTTCATAACAGCAACAGGGCTTCAATTCTGGCGGGCACATCGACTAGACTGCCCCTGCCGTCCGGCTTCATGTCGTCTCCCCTGTCCAGCAGGTGGTCCGTAACCAAAAATGTCTTCATCCCCAATTGCGAGGCCACCATGTCCTCCTGCATGTCGTTCCCAACCATGACGCAACGCGCGGGGTCCAGTTGGGCCGAACTCAGGACTTCCCGATAGTACTCGAGGTGCGGTTTGCAGAAGTGCATATTATCCAGATTGGAGACAAACCGCCAGGGAAGCGCCTCGATCCCGCGCCATCTCATCCGTTCAAGGACCGCGGTCTCGGGGAAGATCGGCTGAGTCGCGAGGACGATGTCCCACCCATTGTCGATGCACTGCTCTACGACAGAGAGCGCTGATGGAGCAGGAGGTATGTGTTTGCGCAGATCCGGATAATCCTCAGCATAGTAGCGCTGGATGGTGGGCCACACACTATCCCACTGTAGGCCGGACCTCCTTGAGAACGCCGAAGCGAACGCATCCAGATTGCCGGTGGAGGGATCCAGGTTGTGAATAGTCTCATACGTCGCGCCAAGCAGGGCCTTGTCGAACGCTTCGCGGGTCAAGATCCCGGAAAGACGCTCGGCAAGCGCGTCCATATAGTGTTTGAGAAAGAAGTCCATCTCGACCGGCAGCAGCGTTCCATCGAGATCGAAAAGGGCAGTCCTCTTCACTATGTCCTCACCTCCGGTACTCCAATTGCATCCTCTTGACCGCCTCGGCGGGGATTGTGGAAAGCTCTCCTCCCGCTGACAGGACGTAGATCGCTATCTGGGCCCCTTCTTCCACATGCACCGCCGACTCCAGCGCTTTCTCAAGACTCGGCCCAATGCAGACCAGTCCGTGGTTCTGAAGGAGACAGCACGAGGCCTGCAGGGTCTGCCTGGTATCCGTGGTCTGTTCGGTATCCGTGGTCTGTTCGGTATCCGTGGTCTGTTCGGTGTCGGAGGCCTGCGTCGTATCCGTGGTCTGTTCGG
>CAYGKH010000372.1:0-1651 GCA_964350345.1 uncultured Coriobacteriaceae bacterium | reverse complement strand
CGCAACAAGCGCGTCTCCTATGCCTACACCCGCGACGCCAAAGGGCACATCCTCGATCGCAAAGTTGAGGTGATCTCGGCGCGCGCCGCCATGTACCTGTTCCGCGACAAGATCGTTTCGCGCACCGGCGACCTGGCCATGGACATGAGCTTCGACGGCGAGCCCGGTGTGCGCAACATGCAGCTCGACGGCGCGGCAGCCAGGGAACAGTACCTGCTCGAGTCGGGCATGGGTGGTCTGGAGATCGCAGCGATGAATGGCCAAGTGCTGATTCGCACGACCGACACGAAGGAAGGACGGAAAATGTCCGTGCTCGAAAAGCGCGGTACCGAGAACGGCAAGGGCCGTCCCCGCTATCCGTTGCGGCGCGGGCTTCGCAGCGCCTCCACCCGATACACCACCTTCATGCGCAAGGCACTCGCCAAGCTGGACGCCAAGTGATCCAGCGCAGCCCCCACTCCACGTTCCTGCAGGTGTTCAGCGACCGCTGTCAGGAAGTGTTCCCCGACTACGAGGTGGTGCTGTTCGGCGAATCGCCAAGCGAGAAGAAGCACTGCCCGCGCATGACCATCGATTTCCTCGGCGGACCAGTCACGTCTCTCACCGCGAGCCGCGCCCGTCGCAAGCTGTCCCAGATGAACATCAACATCCAATGGCACAAGTGGTGGGAGATGGAATCCAGCGACCTCCCCACCCAGCTCGTCAAGCTCCAGTGGATGGAGGAGTACGACAACAACCAGGCGCGCATCCTGGACGTGCTCATGAACCTGCAGCGCGACGGCATCGCCGATGGCTTGGCGCTCGACGGCCTGGTGCCGGTCACCGGGATCACCTGGAAGATCCCGACGAACTCCCGCGCCACCATCGTCTCGTCGGGCGCCACGCTCAAGAACCTGCCCATCGAATACACCACCAGAGAGGAGCCCTAATGCCCATCGACACCAGATCCACCAACGACGAATTCGGATGGAAAATCGAGACCGCCTCGCAGACCAAGATCGCGCTGACCGGCGCTGATTTCGGAATGCAGATCTACGACCCGTCCATCCAGGTCGGGGGAGACCCCGAAGCCGCCTCGCCCGTGGCGGCTGCGTCGCGCCCGCTGTACTTCCGCAAGACCCAGAACATCGCCGACGTGTCGTTCAAGCAGGCGCTCACGCGCGGCAACCTCACTGCCGTGCCCGTGTGGATGAGCCTGCTCGAAGCTGCCGGCTTCACGCTCGCGGGATCCGTCGCGACCATGGGCGCTCGGCCCGACAACACCAAGAGCATCTCGTGCGAGTGGTTCGACGGCATTGTCAAGTGCAACGCCTGGGGCGTGCGCGGGCTGATCGATGTCGTGGCCGACAACACCTCGGGAAAGATCCTGATGGGCTTCTCGGGCAAGGGACACGGATCCGAGGAGCCGCACGCCGCGTGGCCCTCCGGCATCACCGACGACGTCCTGCCCCACGCGATCTTCGAGAACAACTCCATGACCATCGACGGCCTCACGCCGGAACTTGTCAAGTGCGGGTTCAAGACCGAAGGCGAACCGACCATCGTCCCCGACGCGCTCAAGGGCGACGGCTTCGTGGAGCCCCGCCTGGTCAACACCCAGGCCTACCTTCGCCCCACCATCCTCATGAACGATCTGGCCATCAAGGATTGG
>CAYGKH010000371.1:0-1656 GCA_964350345.1 uncultured Coriobacteriaceae bacterium | reverse complement strand
CCCTAGGAGGGTCGTGATTCGTGCCACGTGTCCTGCTAGTAACATACGAGTTCCCGCCGCGCGGTGGACCAGGCGTCCAGCGGCCTCTCAAGCTCGCCAAGTACTGGGCTCGGGCGGGCGTGCAGGTCGATGTTCTGACTGTGAGAGATCCGGTCACAGCGATCACCGACGGGTCACTCCTGGATGAGCTACCGGACTCGGTGTTCGTGCATCGGGCGTGGTCGCTTGAGCCTAATCGCCTCATACGCTTTGGCAGACGGATGCTTGGCAAGCGGACTGGAACCGCTGGCTCTGCGGGGTCTGCACGACTCACTGCTGCTCCCAGTGGTCTGGTAAGCACCGTACAGTCGGTCTTCGTTCCCGACGAGAAGCGCTACTGGTTGCCGTGGGCCCTGCGCAAGGGACGAACGATTGGTGATGGACGTGTCGATGCCATCATCTCCACCGGACCGCCCCACACGGCGCATCTCGTTGCCTCACGCCTCGCCTCGCAGTGGGGAGTACCTCACGTGGTCGACCTGCGCGACCCATGGGTCGGCAACGTCAACAGACGCTACGCGACCGGCATGCTGCGCCGTGCGGATGTTCGACTTGAGACACGTGTCGTCGAGCGGGCTGCGGCGGTCGTGTGCGTGACCGAGGGAATGTGCCGGGAACTCGTCGCTCGCCACCCTCGGCTGAAGCGGGTACGCACCATATTCAACGGCTACGATCCAGAAGACCTGATGCAGGTGAGCACCGCCGAGCACGTCGAGCGAACACTGCGCTTCATCCACGTGGGAACGTTCAGCGGTGATCGCCGACCGGACGAGTTCCTGGCCGGACTGGTCCTGGCCGAGGCGGGGGACAGCCGAATCGCGAAGGCCGTGGAGGTCGTGTTTGTCGGGGCCGGGCCCGAGGTGGAAGAGGCTGCGCGCAAGCTCGGCGTGAGATCGAGAGTCTTCGCGACGGGATACCTCGGACACAAGGATGCACTGTCCCAGCTAGCCGCTGCCGATGTCGCACTCATGCTGCTGTCCGAAGGGCGTGAGAGCGAGGTTAGCCTCACGGGCAAGGTCTTCGAGTACCTCGGTCTGAGCAAGCCGATTCTTGGCGTTGTCGGGGCTGGAGAGGTCGAGGCACTGCTCGAGGGCGAGATGGGCTGCTGGCTTGCGCGGCCGTCCGACCCCGGGGCCATCTCTGCAACTGTGGCGGAGGTTCATGCCCGGTGGAGTGACGCAGGTCTACCACGTCCCGCCTCCGAGTTGACGCAGCGCTTCAGCCGGCTGGCGCAGGCGGAGGAGTATCTGGCGCTGATCGAGGAGGTCGTTCGCGAGCACCCGACCCCTCGGCAGCCCTGAGCCTGCACCGGCAGCTACTCGGACGCCAGTACAGGGAACGGTAAGACCCGGGTAAGTGTGCGGCGGTATTCTCGGCGCATGGACAAGCTTCCCGACTTCGCAAGTGCCGTGATCCCGGCTAGCAAACTGCGCTACTGTCTCGACGAGTCGCATCCGACCGGAGCACACAAAGCGCGGGTGTTCCGGTCCGCCCTGGGGATCGATATCACACAGACGCATGTCCTCGAACGCATGCTCGGGCACGGGATATCAACGCATGGAGGGATTCGCAAACTCACCTTCATCGACGGCACTGAAAGGTGGGTGGTACAGTGGA
>CAYGKH010000370.1:0-1660 GCA_964350345.1 uncultured Coriobacteriaceae bacterium | reverse complement strand
ACTCCGGCAGAAAGAAGTCCGGTGCGAACGAGGTGAGCACGTTCCCCTGCTTGTCCCACTCGAGCGGGAACGTCGTCGGCTCGTAGTCCCAGGCTATACGATAGAAGTCGAGTATCTGAGCCGCCACACGCTCACTCGGGTGGGCGAAGGGAGTCCGGGCCACCCGATCTGACACGGGGAGGTCATCAGCGATGTCGTCGAGTCGGTCGTCGGTCATCGCGCTCAGTTGACATCCTCGAACGCGCGCGACACAGCACGTCGGGCCATGTGGTCCTTGAGCTCGCCCGTACGCCGCATAAGCTCCGCGAGCGTCTCAACCAGCTTCTGACGGGCCTCGGGGGTACGATGCCTCGTCGCAGGCATGAGGATCTGCTGGAAGAAGGCCGCCTCCCGCTCGGCGAACGCCTCGTACATGCGCATGTGGCGCGGCTCGATGCCGAACCGCCTGAGATCCCAGCACGTATGTGCGATGGGCACGTCAGGACCGGCGAGCTCCTCTCCGGCCTCCCCGTCAACGAGCGTCACGATGCCGAAAGACGCGAGCTCGCGGATGAACGCCGACGGCAGACCGAGCATGTCCGGGGCGCGATCCACCGGAACCGTCTCAGCGTCCTCGAGCGGTAGCGTCATGACCTCCGCACGCTCTATCGACGGCCTCAGCTCCGGAGGCATCCGGCCCTTGTCGAGGTCGTCGAGGCGGTCACGGATGACCGCCAGGGGCATGAAGTGCTCCTTCTGCAGCCGAAGTACAAGCTCGAGGCGCTGGACATCCGAAGGCCGGAACGTACGGTAGCCGCCGGCGGTCCGCTCGGGAGTGATGAGCCCCTCGTCTTCCAGGAACCGCACCTTCGAGATGCTCAGATCGGAGAAGGTCGGCTGCAGCTTCTCCACGACCTCGCCGATCGTCAGGTAGTCGCGCACCCGGCGGGCCATCTAGATGCCCCCGCCCGTGAGAAAGGCCATCCGGAAGCGCCCGATCTGAAGCGAGTCGCCGTTTGTGAGAACGGCGGACTCGACGAGACGATCGTTCACGTACGTGCCATTGAGCGAGCCCGCGTCTTCCACGGTGACGACACCCTGATCGATGAGGAGTCGCGCATGCCGACGCGATACCGTCACGTCGTTCAGGAAGATGTCGCTCTCAGGATCCCGCCCGATCGTGAGCTCCGGCTGCTCGAGGTGGAAGCGCTCGCCGACCTCGAGACCCTTGCCGACCACGAGCACCGGGACATCCGAGGATCCGAGCTGCTCGGACGGCTCCGCGCTCGCTTCAGCGATAGCCTCGAACGCCGCGGTAGCTCCCTCCAGACGGACACCACATTCCGGACAGGATACCGTGCCCGGAGCGACCCGCTCCCCGCATGAAGGACAGACGTCCATCGTCACCATCTCCCGCCGGCGGCCTGCCGCCGCGGCTCAGTCAAGGAAGCCGAACTCCCGTGTCTTGAACGACTGGGCTATCTGCTCCTCGAGCGCCGCGAAGACCTCCGGGTTCTCGAGCACCTTGGCAAGGCGCTCCTCGCTCAAGCGGTTCTTCACGTACGGGTCCGTCAACGCCTCGCTCAACTTGCGGCCGTTGTGCACCTCGCGGATGACATACTCCACGACGCGCTCCTCGACGGCGTCGATGGCGATCTCGTTCAGGAACTGCTGGATCTTG
>CAYGKH010000369.1:0-1660 GCA_964350345.1 uncultured Coriobacteriaceae bacterium | reverse complement strand
CTCCCGACGCCGGGACTCCGTCCGCCGAGCATCATGCCGACCGGGTGAGGACCGCGCTGTCGGCCGCAACCGGAGAGATCGGCAACGCCGATGCGCTCCTTGCCGCGCTCGACGCTCTCGGTCCACGTCCTGACCGCGAGCAGGTCGCGCTGGTGCGGACGTGGGCGTCGGTCGCCGAGGCGGTCGCGGCGTCCCGGCCCCTCGGCAGCGTGCTGGCCGACGGGGCGGCGCTGTCGGCCCGGGTCGCAACCGCTCCCGTGCCCGCCGAGGGACCGCTCGCGATGGCTGTGCTCGCGGCGGCAGACAGCTACCTTGCGCCGTCAGAGGCGCTTGTCGTGAGAGACTTCGCGCGTGAGGAGTCTGTCGACTTCGAGCCGGTCCGTGGCGTCGCCGATTCCTCGCTGCCGGGCCGCGTCTTATCGATTCACGGATCGACGACCGGCCCCCCCGCGCTCGCCTGGGTTTCCTCGGCGGGTCAACAGCGTGTCGCACCCGTGGTGTGGACCGCGTACCGTCGCGGGGACACCGCGATCTTCTGGCTCGCGGGTGACGACGCCAACGTCGCGCTCACCGACGCATCGATCCGTGGCTGGGCGTTCTCCCGCTCACGCGCCGCACTCGTCGACTCGACGCGCTGTGGCCGCGTGATCGAGCACTTTCGGGCGGAGTGACGCGGTGAGCACCCCCGGGAGGCCGTCACTCGCCGAGGAGGTCTCACGCGTTCCCGATGAGCCGGGCGTCTACCTGTGGAAGTCCGCGAGCGGTGCGGTGCTCTATGTAGGCAAGGCCAAGTCGTTGCGCAAGCGGATGAAGCAGTACGTGCTCGGCCAGGACGACCGTGAGAAGGTCCCGCTGCTCATGGCACAGACCGCGTCGTTTGACTACGTGGTCACCGACACCGAGGTCGAGTCGCTCATCTTGGAGAAGAACCTCATCCGCCAGTTCGCGCCGCCCTACAACGTCGACTACCGCGACGACAAGTCCTATCCGTTCATCGCGGTGACCGTCGGCGACCCGTATCCGGCGATCAAGTTCACGCGTGAGAAGCACCGGGAGGGGACGCGGTACTTCGGCCCGTACACCGACTCGCGGGCGGCGCGCGAGACGGTCGACATCGTGAGGCGCGTCTACCCCATCTGCAGTGCGCAGTGCGTCGAGTGGAAGCGCCTGACCGCGTCCGGTGGCGAGCCGACCGCTAAGGCGTGCTTCGACTACACGGTCGGCAAAGGGCCCGGTCCGTGTGTGGGAGCGATCGACAGCGAGCGATATGCGCGCAACGTCGCCGACGTGATCGCGTTTCTGCAGGGCAAGCATCGTGGGGTCGCCGAGTCACTCGAGGAGTGCATGCACGATGCGGCTGCCGAACTCGACTTCGAGCGGGCGGCGCGTTTCCGCAACAGGCTCGACGCGGTTCGCCGCATCGAGCACAAGCAGAAGGTCGTCTCGGAGCGTCCTCTCGAGATCGACGTGATCGGCTTCTTTCGCGAAGAGACGATCGCGGGCGTCCACGTCTTCGTCGTTCGCGAGGGCCGGGTTCTGATCGGCAACGAGTTCGTGCTCGACAAAGGACTCGATGTGCCGATGGCCGATCTCGTCGAGGGCTTCCTGTTGCGCTACTACGACGAGGCCGGTACCGTGCCGCCCCAGATCGTGCTCCCCG
>CAYGKH010000368.1:0-1662 GCA_964350345.1 uncultured Coriobacteriaceae bacterium | reverse complement strand
CCAGCTGTTCCACAAGGCGCAACTCGACAAGCCGAGAAAGGAGCCGAGAAGGATCAACGCCCACTGCATCGCGAATCTCACCGTGGCGCGTGCGGCTCGCCGCGATCGCCTTGAGCGCGATTCCTGCGAGCCCGCCCTTGTCGGCCTCCGTAGCCAGGAGTAACTGCCGCTGGCGACGAGATCATGCCACGGGGCTCTGGCACACCGCAGACGGCGCAACTCTAGCCTAGTACTTACTTGCAGAAGTGCGCGTACTTCTGTTAGCATGGTCCTCAGGAGGTGGGATCATGCTGCAGATCAGCACGCAGGACAGGGAGACGCTCGAAGCATGGGTGCGGGCCGCGACGACCGAACAGCGGCTCGTGACCCGTGCCCGCATCATCCTGGCGCTCGCGCAGGGGTGCACGAACAAGCAGGCCGCGCAGCGTCTGGACCTGCGCACGGCCACCATCAGCAAGTGGCGCGGGCGCTTCGCTGCCGCCGGACCCGCCGGCCTCTCCGATGCGCCGCGTTCCGGCAAGCCGCCGACTTACACGCGTGAGACCGAGAGGCGGGTCCTGAGCACGCTCGACACACCGCCGCCGAGCGGATTCGCGCAGTGGAACGGTCCCTTGATCGCCGCTGCTCTGGGGGACGTGTCCGCATCGCAGGTGTGGCGCATCCTGCGCGTCCACGGCATCTCGCTGCAGCGCCGGCGCAGCTGGTGCGTGTCGACCGACCCTCAGTTCGCCGAGAAGGCCGCCGACGTCGTGGGTCTCTACCTCGATCCGCCCGACAACGCCGTGGTCATCTGCGTGGACGAGAAGCCCCACATCCAGGCCCTCGAGCGCGCGCAAGGGTGGCTGAAGCTCCCCGACGGGCGCGCTCTGACCGGTTTCTCCCACGAGTACAAGCGGCACGGCACCACGACGCTGTTCGCGGCGCTCACCGTCGCGACGGGCATGGTCAAGGCCGGTCACTACAACCGGCGGCGTCGCGTGGAGTTCCTCGATTTCATGAACGGCGTGGTCGCCGAGCACCCCGGCCGGGAGATCCACGTCATCCTGGACAACCTCAACACGCACAAGCCCAAACGCGACATGTGGCTGGCCAGGCACAAGAACGTGCACCTCCACTACACGCCCACGCACGCGAGCTGGCTCAATCAGATCGAGGTGTGGTTCTCGATCCTGACAAGAGCCGCGCTCAAGGGCGGGAGCTTCACCTCTCCCAAGGAGGTGCGCGAAGCTATCGACGCGTTCGTGACCGTCTACAACGAGGGCGCCCATCCGTTCGAGTGGCGCAAAGCCGAGGTGCACCAGGCGACGCCCAAAGCAAAGTACGCGGACTTATGCCGCTAAGTACTAGGCGGCGTACGCGCGAGGCCCGCCGGAGTGATTCCGGCGGGCCTCTTCTATGCTCTCAAACGGGGAGTCCCCCCAGGTAGTGTATGGAGCCGACGAGCGGATTCGAACCGCTGACCTACGCATTACGAGAACAAGACTAACGCCAGGTCAGACCGCATATCCTGCGATGATTCAGGGAGTGGAGTACCGTCCGGTACACTCTACGGCACACTAACTCCGCATTAATCTCCGCACGCTCGCGGACCCTGCCCCGCGTCCCTACCGAGGACTGATACGCGACGGCGGCCCCGGCTCTGCTGGGGCTGCTTCGCGTCCT
>CAYGKH010000367.1:0-1665 GCA_964350345.1 uncultured Coriobacteriaceae bacterium | reverse complement strand
CGCGATCACCAACAGCGCATCGGCTAGCGCTTCCATCTTTGCTGCCTGCGACGAGCACCTGAGAACTCGAGAACCGTTCATCGTCGGGCTTTCGGCGCTGCCACGAATCGACCGGGTGACGAACGCTGAGCTGTCCGGCGTAGTGTCGCAAGTTGTGGCGTCCCTCGGCGGAACCATCACCAGCGTCGTCCTGCTTGCCGACGCTGAAGACGTGGTCGCCCGAACGCTGGCGCCAGGTGAGCACGCGAAGCTCGGTGAAGTCACCTACCACTCCTAAGGCACATCATGGCGATTGACCCTAGCACACTGTACTCGTCGCAGATCATCACGTCGGACGCGGGTTGGCCCTATGGGCGCCCGCAGAATGACCTGGTTCCGGGCGACGGAAGCGGAACCCCGCTCGAAGAGGCGTGGGTTTCCGATCTGTTCGGCTGGCAGCAGGCTCTACTCGGAGAAGCCAGCATCACACCAAGCGGAAACCCTGACGAGGTTGGGGCGTCGCAGTATATGACTGCGCTTCATTCGCTGCTGGCTTCCAAGTATGTGGAGACGCGGATGCCAGACGTGGCACGCGGAGCCGCGGTGGCCCGAACTGGGTTGATCTTGCCTTCCGAAGGAGCCCCAAGCCTTCACGCTGCGTCGCATTGGGGATGTTCATCGACTGGGTGGACGGCGCTACAGGCTTCCGCTGAAGCGGCTGTCTATTTCAGGAAAGCGCTTCCTAATGGAACTACTCTGCTGAGTGTGACGATGCGATTCACGATGCCTGCGCATAGCGCTTGGCCTCCGCAGCATGCCCCAAATATCTACATCAGGAGGCACAACATGAGCACTCTTGCGGTAGACCTGATCGCCTACAGCGCGATCCCGATCACCGACCAAACTGCGTACCAGGGGTACACAAGTTGGCTCATTGACTGCGAAGCAAACAACGTATTCTCCGAGGACTACCACTCGCTCGAGGTGGCCTTCTACCCTGAGTACGGGACGAACGCCGAGCTTGGGACACTGGTCCGTGGCGGCATCACCTACGCAACCGCGGACAGGGCTCGAGTCCTCTGATGTTCTCCGCGCTCAGGAGATTGCTCCCGACAGGTGACGCCTGGAGGGTGGCGGCGGAATCGTCGCTACGTTCCATATTCGATGGCGTTTCCCCGGTATTCGAGCGCGCGCGCGAGTTCAGTGACACCGCTTACCTTGACCTATTCGCTTCCACGACGCGCGAGCTCACCGAGTGGGAGTCCGAGTACGGCGTGTACCCTCGCCTGGGCGTCGGTGAACCCGAGCGCCGCACCGTCATCACGGGGCGAAAGGCGGCAACCGGTGGGCAGTCTCCCGCGTACATGCAAGCGACCCTTCGGGCTGCCGGGTTCGATGTCTACATCCACGAGTGCTGGGAAACCACGTCTCCATTCGTGCCGCGCGACCCTCGCGACTACACAGACGCGCCGTGCATCGGCACGCATCGGTGCGGCGCCCCGGGCTCAAGATGCGGCGCTCCTACTGCGCGCTGCAACCGGTTCCTGACAAACCAGCCAGGGTACTGGCAGACGCTGCGATGGGCTGGCGAAGCTCCAGATCCGGTGCCGGATGACCCAGCGTTTTGGCCGTACTTCATCTACCTCGGTGGGGAGACGTTCGGCACAACGTTCGACATCCTCGAAT
>CAYGKH010000366.1:0-1671 GCA_964350345.1 uncultured Coriobacteriaceae bacterium | reverse complement strand
GTTATGGGTTATGAGTTATGAGTTGTGAGTTGTGAGGTATGAAGCGTTTAGAGTATTCGTCCAAGTGGCAAAACTCACTACACATTACTCACAATTCATCGCTATTCTAATTAATCTTACCAAGAGCATCAAGGAAGGCCTCCACCGAGGCGGTAACGATATCGGTATTGGCTGAGAATCCGTAGTATAGCTGCCCCTGATGGTCAATCTGCACGTGTACCTTCCCCTGGTCGTCGCTGCCACGGGTAATGGCCTGGATAAGGAACTCCTCCAGCCGTACCCGGCGCTTCACCAGGTTCTTCACGGCGGTGAACGAGGCGTCGATAGGGCCGTTGCCCGAGGCGGTCTCGGTGAACACATCGCCGTTGAAGCTCACCTGTACAGTGGCCGTCGGGATGGTCGATTTGCCGCACACCACCTGCAGGGAAACCAGCTGCAGGGGCTTCTTCTCCCGGTTCCTATCTGTGCCCACCAGCACCTCCAGGTCCTCGTCCGAAATGTCCTTCTTGCGGTCGGCCAGCTCGAGGAAGCGGTTGTATATGTCCTCCAGCTGGGTAGGGTTCATGCTGTAGCCCAGCACCCCCAGGCGGTGGTTAAGGGCGGCACGGCCGCTACGCGCCGTGAGCACAATGGACGACTCCTTCACCCCCACGTCCACGGGGTTCATAATCTCGTAGTTCTCCCGGTGCTTGAGTACACCATCCTGGTGAATGCCCGATGAGTGGGCAAACGCATTGCGCCCCACAATGGCCTTATTTGCCTGCACAGGCATACGCATGAGGGTGGAAACCAAGCGGCTGGTTTTGATGATCTGGGTGCTGTCGATGGTGGTGTCCAGACCCAGGTGCTTATGGCTGCGCAGGGTCATCACCACCTCCTCGAGCGAGGTGTTGCCGGCGCGCTCGCCCAGGCCGTTCATGGTAACCTCCACCTGGCGGGCACCGTTTATTACACCTGCTATGGTGTTGGCGGTTGCCATCCCCAGGTCGTTGTGGCAGTGGGTGGAGATGATCGCCTTGTCGATGTTGGGGACGTTGTTCACCAGGTAGGCGATCTTCTCGCCGTACTGGTACGGCAGGCAGTAGCCGGTGGTGTCGGGGATGTTTACCACCGTGGCCCCCGCACCGATAACCGCCTCGATTACCCGTGCCAGGAACTCGTTGTCGGAGCGGCCGGCATCCTCGGCGTAGAACTCCACATCGTCCACAAAGCGGCGGGCGTACTTCACCGCCTCCACAGCCCGCTCGATAATCTTTCCGTGGGTGGTGTTGAACTTATACTTTATGTGGTACTCCGATGTGCCTATGCCAGTGTGTATACGGCCACGCTTGGCAAACTTGAGCGCATCGGCAGCCACCTCTATGTCCTTCTTCACGGCGCGGGTTAGCGCGCAGATGGTGGGGCTGGTTACTGCCTTGGAGATCTCCACCACCGAGTTAAAATCGCCGGGGCTAGAGATTGGGAAACCCGCCTCAATCACATCAACTCCCAATTTTTCGAGCTGTCGGGCCACCTCCACCTTCTCTATTTTGTTGAGCTGGCATCCAGGCACCTGCTCGCCATCGCGCAGGGTGGTATCAAAAACGTAAATTTTACTGCTCATCTGCTGGGTGTTTTTGAAAGGGTGAAACTTTCAGGGCTTTGCATTTACTTACTGGGATATATACATAT
>CAYGKH010000365.1:303-1678 GCA_964350345.1 uncultured Coriobacteriaceae bacterium | reverse complement strand
CTGCTAAGGACGGACGGCTTCACAGGCCGAGTTCGAGCCTCTGTTCGAGTACCTCGGTGCCCCAGCGCGTTCCGATACGTTCCTCGGCGAGCCCACAGGCCATCGCCCGTCTGCGCGTCGAAGCCTGGTGGGTCACTTCGCCGCCGGATCCGAGCCTACCCGACTCTCGTCAGGCAGCCACCGGGGCAGAGCGACACTAAGGAAGTACAGGTCAGTTGGGCGGTCGAAAGCCGTTTGCGCATGAGGACGCGCCTTGATCGCTCCGATTCGAGCCCGGCCGCGTCGTCCGCATCCCCCACTCATATCCGCCGAACGCCTGTGAGATGAGCCGCGAGCGAAGCGATCTCATTGTCAGCCGCGTCACTGAAACACGCAATCAGGGTCCTACTTCCGCGTGGCGAAGAGCGTTCGGAACACCTCACTGAGCACGCTGCACGCTGGCCCCGATCGACCTCGAACGGGGACGACCCCCGCCAGCGCGTTGCTCATGAATACCTCGTCGGCCCTACCTAGATCCTCGAGAGAAAGGGTGCACTCCATAGCCTCGCAGCTGCACAGCAACGCGTGGTCGAAGACAACGCCCCGAGCGATTCCGTCGACAGCCGGTGGTGCGGTTGGGGTGAGCAACTTCGTACCTATGCGAACCCAGAGGCTCGCTGTCGCGCCGTCTATGATGTGCCCGTCCCCGTCAACAAGCAGAGCCTGGTCCGCGCCCGACCGGGTGGCTTCCTGCTGTGCTCGATCCCAGAGAGCCCGCTGCAGGGGCTTTGCCGCGCCCGATGGCAAGGAGGGGGTCTCTGAAGTGACCGGCGCGATGATCACCCCGCCAGCCACGTCAAGGGACGACGGGGTGCTGGACGGCTCCGCCCGTACGTGACCGTCGGAATCGACGGTGACGGACAGTCGATCCAGTGGCGTGCGCTGGGATTCGATCGCATTCGCGATGCACTCACGGACGCGTGCGAGCAGCGACGGTCCGCAACCGCCCGCTGCAAGCCGCGCTAGGTGCCGTGGCAGAAGCGGCACGTGACCGTCGGCGACACGACATGTCTCCTGCAGCGCCGCATCGGGTAGACCGTCGCCCAAGAACGGTGAGGCTTTGAGTTCCGTTTCCAGCCACTCCTCTGCCGCGTCGGAGTCCACGGTGACACCGCCCCCCGTCCCCCACCGAACCTCGTCTGCCGAGTACTCCGCGGTCCGAATGAGTATCGAGGAATCCACCTGTCCCGGAATCGCGACGACAAGCGATCCGGTGTACGAGGCACGGGGCGACTTCTCCAGTTCGTCGATGATTCGCATGGCGGCGATCTTCGGTGCTCCGGTGACAGATCCGCACGGGAAGGTGGACTCTAGGACGGCAGACAGAGAGGCGGAC
>CAYGKH010000365.1:0-293 GCA_964350345.1 uncultured Coriobacteriaceae bacterium | reverse complement strand
GGTCACTGAGGAGACCATCTGGTGGCAGTAAGGGGTAGTCACCACCTCGAACAGCGGATCGACGGTCACGGATCCAGGTCGGCAGACCTTGCCCAAGTCGTTGCGCACCAGATCAACGATCATGACGTGTTCCGCGCGCTCCTTCTCCGACGCGCGCAGGTCGCTGACCATCGCGCGATCCATGGTGCCTCGCGCGCGCGGTCGCGTCCCTTTGATCGGACATACCTGTGCCAAATCACCCGTGATGCGCACGAACCTCTCTGGCGAAGCCGAGGCGATGGTCAAGTCGGGCG
>CAYGKH010000364.1:0-1689 GCA_964350345.1 uncultured Coriobacteriaceae bacterium | reverse complement strand
AGTATAGACTGCCTGACAGCGCAGCGTTAGGACAACGCTTGCCCCCGACCGTGAGCGCATGGCAACGACCGTCGACTACCTGCGGCTCCAGCTCGACCGCCGTGTACACCGTCTCTTCCTCGCTCATGGCCGTCTCGGACTTGATGTCGATCTTCCAACCCGTGAGCCGGTTCGCCAGTCTGGCGTTCTGACCGTCCTTGCCGATGGCGAGAGAAAGCTGGTCGTCGGGGACCACCACAGTCGCCTCGCGCTGCTGGTCGTCGAGGATGACCTCTCGCACCCGCGCAGGCGAGAGCGACTTGGCCACGAAGCGTGCCGGCTCCTCGTCGAACGGGATGATGTCGATCTTCTCTCCGCGCAACTCCGACACCACCATGCGGACGCGGGAGCCCCGCGGACCCACGCACGCTCCGACGGGATCCACTCCGTCGCTGTGAGACACGACCGAGATCTTCGAGCGATACCCAGGCTCCCGGGCGACCCCGACGATCTCCACGAGCCCGTCGGAGATCTCGGGCACCTCGAGCTCGAACAATCTACGCACCAACTCCTCGCTGCGTCGCGAGAGGATGATGGGCGGCTCCTTGGGATTCTGCGAGACCTCCTTGATCACGGCCTTCAGGCGCATCCCGTGCTCGTAGCGTTCGCTTGGGACCTGCTCGTTCTTGGGCAGACGCGCCTCGACCCGTCCGAGGTCGACAAGCGTGTAGCGACTGTCGGACTGTTGCACGATGCCGGTGACGATCTCACCGAGGCGGTTGGAGTACTCGTTGAAGACGATGCCCTGCTCGGCCTCCCGGATCCTTTGGTAGATGACCTGCTTGGCCGTCTGGGCAGCGATGCGACCGAAGTCCTCGGGCGTGATCTCCTGCCTCTCCGCCATGGAGGTGTCGATCTCGGTCTCTTCGTCCTCGACCTGTGGCTCCTGCCCGGCCGGGAAGATGAGTTGGAATACCTTGATCTCGCCCGTCTCTTGGTCAATCTTGACCTCGGAGTACGGAACGGCATGAGCCGTCTTCTCGTAGGCGGAATGGAGGGCATCCTCCAGCGCTCCGATCAGCAGGTTGAAGGGAATACTCTTCTCCTTCTCTATCTGACGGAGAGCTTCTATCGTCTCCTTGTTCATCCCCTTCCCCCTATTTGAATTCGAATATCAGATGAGCGTTGCCGATCTCACCGAGCGGGATCCGCGCCACGCGCCCCGCGTCGTCGACCACGATCGTGTCGGCGTCGACCTCCAGCAGGACCCCCTGCCAGACCTTGGCGCCCTCGACCGGCATCCGCGTCTTCACATACACCTTCTTGCCGACCTGAGCCTCGAAATGGCCCCGCTTTCTGAGGGGCCGCTCCAGGCCTGGAGAGCTAACCTCCAACGTGTACGGACCATCGATTGCGTCCCGCTCGTCGAGAGCCTGCCCCACGACGCTCGAGATCCTACTGCACAGCTCGTGAGTGACTCCACCCGGACGGTCGATGTAGAGGCGGACGAGTCTCTGCCGCCTGCCTCCGACCTCCTCCAGGAGTACCAGCTCCACGTCTTCGACCTCCCGGTCGATGACTTCCTGGACCCACGTCTCCGAAAGCGCCACAGCCTCTTTCCTCAAGTAAAACAAAAGTGGGCCCGTCCGCACCCACTTTCGTGAACAACGCTTGGCTTTCGATTGCCGTGGGATTATAGCACGGTCACAC
>CAYGKH010000363.1:0-1696 GCA_964350345.1 uncultured Coriobacteriaceae bacterium | reverse complement strand
CTGCGAGATGCTCAAAGAGGCTCAGGAGACCGGACCGTTCTATGCCTCGCAGGACGAGCAGGGCTGCAAGGCCGGTTCGTACGTTCTGGGGCAGGTCGGTCACGATCCGGTGATGGAGAGCGGCCGGATAGGGCCGGAGATCGGAGTGTACGAGAGCGCCGCCGCGAACAGGCGCGTGTACGAGGAGATGATCCGCTTTCCGGAGGGTGCTGCGCCGTACACGTTGTTCGCGCGTCTGGACGAACTCAGCTTCGAGCCGCATCTGCTCATCATGACGGCGAAGCCTTTCCAGGCGGAGGTCATCCTGCGCGCTTACGGCTACAAGACCGGCGCGGCCTGGGAGGCGCGAGGCACCTCGGTGATCGGCTGTGCCTGCTTGTACGCGTACCCGCATCTCACCGGTAAGATGAACATCCTGATTTCGGGCCTGCACCACGGCATGAGGGCGCGCCAACTGTTTCCGGAGGGTCTGCTGTTCGTGGCCATCCCGTCTCCTCTCATCCCGGAGGTGCTCGGCAACCTCGCCACCATGGCGGAAAAGGACCTTGTGGACCTTCCCCAGTATCACTGGGGTAAGGAGTACCACGAGAGTCACATGCGAAAGGTCTCCGAGGCCCTCGCGCGAGAGCAGGATGCCGCGGGTCACGACGGTTGAGTCCCGGGCGACCGAACGCGGTTCTCCGGATCGCCGCGCTACTGAATGCAGCCGCGAGTCCGATCACAGGCACCCAGACCCCAGGAATCACCGACAGTGAGTAACACGTGGAGGCGCACGAATATGGGTAGCCCCATAAGAGTATTGATTGCGAAACCCGGGTTGGACGGTCACGACAGGGGAGCCATCACCTTGGCGATGGGCCTTCGTGATGAGGGCATGGAAGTCATATACACGGGGATACGGCAGTCTCCGGAGAACATAGTGAGGACATGCAGCCAAGAGGGAGTCGATGTTCTTGGCTTGAGTCTTCTCTCCGGAGGCCACAACTATTACTTCCCCAAGATACTGGAGATGCTCAGAGAAAGCGGTCTGGGGGACATCTTGGTATTGGCAGGGGGAATAATCCCTGAGGCCGACAGAGAGGCTCTAAGAGAGGCAGGCATCAGAGAGGTATTCGGACCGGGCAGTTCGATATCCGGGATCGCCGCCTTCATCAGAGAGAATGTCGCAGCCAGAGAGAACGTCAAGGGTGATCGTGCGTGACGAACGACATCGACAGTCTGATGGCCGACGCGGTCGCCGGCACAGAGAGGTCGCTCGGCCGCCTGCTGACGCTGCTGGAGAACGATGAGGCATGTGCTGCCGAGATCTCCGCCACGATCTCCGCCACGATTCCCTCGGGCCGGGGCAGGTCGTTCCGCATCGGGATAACCGGCTCTCCGGGCAGCGGGAAGAGCACCTTGATAGACAGGCTGGTCGGCCTCATTCGGGGGGAAGGCCTGACAGTGGCGGTGGTGTGCGTCGACCCGAGCAGTCCCGTGACCGGCGGGGCGGTCTTGGGCGACCGCATCAGGATGGAGCAGCACTACTCGGATGAGGGCGTGTTCATTCGAAGCATGGCAAGCCGGGGTCATTGGGGCGGGATCGCGAAGTCCGTCGGCGGTGCGCTCGACCTGCTCGACGCATGCGGAAAGGATGTCGTGGTCGTCGAAACCGTGGGCATCGGCCAGGAAGGTGTGGAGATCACGCGCTTGGTCG
>CAYGKH010000362.1:0-1697 GCA_964350345.1 uncultured Coriobacteriaceae bacterium | reverse complement strand
CATCAGTTCCGTCGTTGAGCATCCGCAACGGTTCCGGCTATCAGGCATCCCCAGATCCATCAGCTGGGACGATGTCCGCCTGGTGCTCCAAGGAGTCGATCGCCGAACCGTGACAGGTCGAAGAGACTATGCCATTCTCCTGCTGCTCGTGACATACGGGCTACGCGCAAGAGAGATCGCTGCTTTGACTCTGGACGACGTCGACTGGCGCAACGATCGCCTCAGGGTCCCGGAACGCAAGGCCGGTCATTCGACCGCGTACCCGCTGTCGTCCCTGGTTGGAGAAGCGCTCGTTGCTTACCTCAAGAACGGACGCCCGGAGTCGTCTGATCGATGCCTCTTCTTTCGAAGCGCGGCCCCCTTTCGTCCCATCGGAGATGCCGCCATCGCATCCCGCGCCGGCCACTACTTGCGCAAAGCGGGCGTACGGGTTCCAAGACCCGGTTCCCACACGCTCCGCCACACCTGCGTGCAGAGGCTGGTGGATGCAGGGTTCTCTCTCAAGTCCATCGGAGATTACGTCGGCCACCGGCATCCTTCCTCAACACAGATCTACAGCAAGGTCGCGATCGAGACCCTGCGTAAGGTCGCTCTTGGAGACGGGGAGGAAGCGCTATGACATCCCACTGGCCAGGCTTTCGAAGTGTTCTCGGTGCCGACATCCGCAAGTTCGTGGACTTCAAGCGCGCACTCGGCCGCCGATACGACAACGAAGAGAAGGCGCTCCGGATGTTCGATTCGTATCTCTCGGCCCAAGAAGTCGAAGCCATCAGCGGCGTCACCCCGGAGGTCATCGACCGCTTCCTCGCCTCGCGACATCGCCCGCGCCCGCGCAGCTATACCCTCCTGCTTTGCACGGTGCGGAGACTTTTCAACTGGATGGAGGATCAGAACCTAGTCGCAAGCTCCCCGGTCCGCGCGCGACCCCGCCGGGAGACGTCCCAGCGCGTTCCATTCATATTCGATTTGCCCGCAGCACGAAGATTGCTCGAGGAAGCTCGCCACCTCCGTGACGACCCACGAGCACCGAACAGAGGAACGACTTACTACACCATCTTTGCGATACTCTATGGACTTGGGCTGCGCGTCGGCGAGGTGTGCCGCCTCCGCATTGAAGATGTCGACCTCGAGCGCGGTCTGCTGGTGATCAGAGCTACGAAGTTCAACAAGAACCGGTTCGTGCCCTTCGGGCCCCGGATGGGAGCCGCCATTCAAAAGTATCTCGACTCGAGAGGATCAGCGAGTTCCTTCGCCTCCGATGCTCCGGCGTTCTCCTTTACAAACGGCACGAGGATCAACCCCTGCACGATCAGCGCGACCTTCCATGCCCTGATTCCCCGCTTGGGGCTCCAGATCCCAATCGGGGTATCGCCCCCTCGTCTGCATGACCTGCGGCACTCATTCGCCGTCGGCACTCTTCTGCGCTGGTATCGAGACGGCATTGATCCCGGGACAGGTCTCCTTGCCTTGGCCACATACTTGGGGCACGTGGATGTGACCTCCACTGCCACCTACCTCACGATAACCGAGAGTCTTCTCAGAGAGGCGAACCGCCGCTTCGAGGCATTCGCGGAGCCTGTGCTCCAGGAAGGAAAGCGCTCATGAGCTCCACCCTTGGTCTCCTGGTGCATTCATTCTTCGAAGATCACTTGACCGTGCAGAAAGGACTTCGTCCGGCGTCGGTCCGTAGCTACGCG
>CAYGKH010000361.1:0-1706 GCA_964350345.1 uncultured Coriobacteriaceae bacterium | reverse complement strand
GGTGGAAGGTGTTGAGCCACACTACCTGATCATCGTCGACCGGGTGGGTGCGATGGACCAGCTCGAGGTGCAGATCGAGGTCTCGGAGGCGCAGTTCTCGGATGTTATGAAGGACATGATCGCCTTCACGCGTTCGGTCTCCGAGCGGATCAGCTCGGTCGTCGGGCTGCACGCCAAGGTCACCCTCGTCGAGCCTGGTACTATTGAACGCACGGCGGGCAAGGCGAAGCACGTTATCGACCGCCGCGAGCTGCAGTAGACAGACGAAGGCCACTCACGAGGAGGACTCCGTGCCGGAGGGCTGGACACCGTATGCGATCATCGCGGGCGTGGCGATCGTCCTGGTCGCCGCGACGGTGGTCCTTGCCCGACTCGCCTGGCGACGGCAGGTCAGGCGCTATCTCGTCGGGCTGCTCGGACGCAAGGCTGCGATCGACGCAACCCTCAAGATGGCCGACGCGACACTGCTCACGCTCGCCGGCGGATCTGTCGATGATGTGCTCGCATTCGCCGATGAGGGCTCGGAGGAGCGCCGCGCGCTTGCTGAGGTGTCCTCGCGGATGACCATCGATGCCGCGGAACTCAAGGATCTCGCTCTCCCGAAGAAGCTCTGGCCGTTGGCCGACAGTCTTCAGGAAGCAGCCACCTCGATCTCTGAGCAGGTGGGCAGGGTAGGGGACTCCACGGGAGAGAGCGTCCTAGACGCGTTGCTCGAACTTGACCTCGATACACCGCGAGCGTCGCTCGCCGAGGCCGACGGACACATCGCGAGCGCCTCGACGGCGTACGACCTGACCGACCCTTCCGTATACGGTGGGGGACTGTACATCTGATACGAAGCGGGGAGACGGAGCATGGCCCAGATCGACGGACAGCCGCCCATCATCTCTGGAATCATCCGCGTATTGCGCATCGTCGTTCCGTGGGTGCTGCTGGGAATCGTGGCGGCAGTGCTCTGGTCGTTCATCACAGACTACCGGGCCGCATCGGATGCAGCGGAGACGACGGGAAGCGTCGAGGCGACGCAGCAGGCCGGCGTGAGCGCCTCGGAACCCTATGTCTTGGTGCTCAGTGATGGTCTGAACCTTCGTGCGGAGGCATCGACCGCCTCGGCGGTGGTGCAGGTCCTGAGTGTGGATCAGCAGCTGATGCTCCTCGAGGAAGGCCTGGGATGGTACCGCGTGCGTACCGCCGAGGGCGTGGAGGGCTGGGTTGCGGCCGGCGGTGCGTACACTCGACTCGTCCAGCCGTGAGGGAGGCGTTCATGTCCAAGTCCATCGGTAGTGCGGCCGACTTCTATCGCCTGAGGGTGATGACCGTCGACACCACCGACGCGGTCGATCTTGAGTGGCGAGACGACATCCTGTACCGACGCCCGCCAGCCGCCGCGATCGTCGATGAGGAGGCCTATACCGTCGAGGCCGTTCTGCTCGACGACGAGGACACCACCTTCACACTCGGCACGTTCCCAAACACCGCAGCCGCGCACGAGTGGTTGAACGCCCGGGAGGAGGACCTCGCCGGGATGACGAAGTCCGAGTTCGAGGATGCATACTTCCCGGACCCGGACCCGGACCCGGACCCGGTTCCGTAGTCCGTCGCGGCGGTCCATGCGCGCTCTTCACGGGCGCATCCTGCGGTATCCATGACTGGGTCGCCCGGGAGAGGGGCTCTTGGAGGGTCCGCTGGATTCCCATCCAGTGTAC
>CAYGKH010000360.1:0-1716 GCA_964350345.1 uncultured Coriobacteriaceae bacterium | reverse complement strand
GCGTGCTGACGGCCGGCTACCTGTTCGGCTTCCTGCGGTGCGTCAATTCCTGGCTGGCCCGCTCGATCGAGTCGTCGTCGAGTTCCTCCTCGTTGAGCAGCTCGTCGTGCAGCAGCAGCACGCTGTCGCAATCGTCGGCGTCGTCGCGGTCGGGGACCTCCTCGTCCAGCTCGAAGTCGTCGGTCACCTCCTCGTCGTCGAGCGTCTCGAAGTCGTCGGCGACCTCGTCGTCGTCGTCGTCCTCCGCGACCTCCTCGCAGAGCGATGTCTCCAGCAGCAGCTCGTCCTCCTCGTCGTCGTAAGGTGACGCATGGTCCGAAAAGACGTCGACCAATCGCAAGTTCTCGTCGCATTTCACACGTATTTGCGGCGAGAGCTTGCGCTGGATGAACGGCAGGTGCTAATCACCCTGGATCCGCCGGGGCACATGACGTTCATTCCGGCGTCGGACTGGTGGCTCACCGTCACGCCGGGCGAGGGCGTGTTCGTCGATGGCGAGCAGGCCTTCCCCAACGTGACCGAGGAGTTTAATGTCGTCGTCTGCATCTACACCCGGATCCGCCTCGATCATACAGGGGAGGACCGGGTGTTGGTGCTGCACGGTGCCAGGGGCCTCTACGCATTGAAGCAAAAGATCATGTCCGTTATGATCGGCCAGGACCTCACGCTATCCTGGCGTGACGAGGCCGGCGCGGACACGTTCCTGCGGGCCATGGTGAGGCTGGTCCACGCCTCGGCCCCAACGGTCTCGGTCGTTCCAAGCGACACGCGGTTGACAATCGGATTCATGACGCTCACATTCGTATTGCCATTCGACTGGGCGCAGGCGTAGGCAGGAGGCCGCGTGAGCATCACGTTCGGAAACACACCGCTCTTGCTGGAAGACCCGGGCGGGAAGATCGCCGAGTGGCTTGAGCGCTACCTGCCCATGGAGCGGGCCGCGATGGGCGTCGACGAATCGACGGCCCGCAATGAGGCGCAGCGGTGGGTCCACGCCAAGGAAGCGCAGGTCTACTCCGGCCTGGGCCTGCCGATCCCGAACTACCCACCTCCTCCTCCGCCCAAGATCAATACGTTGTACATCCCGACCGGCGCGGGGCGCTGGGCTGAGGGATGGTTCCTCACCACGGAGGCCGACGCCGCAAGCTTCCCGATGGCGGCCATCCTCAAACTGACGGCCGAGGACCAGGGCGGGGTCACCACCTCGACTGTCCGGCACACGATGTTGCCGTTGAGTGTCCGCCCGCTGGCTCACCAGCCGTTGCACTGGAACGACTCCCGCGGCGCGCTGAGCATCGTCCACTTCGTCGACAGCCGGTATTTTCTCAACCAGCAAACCGTCACGGTCGCCTGCGGAGACAACACCACATGGCCAGAGTATCTGGCGGCGCTGGCAAAGCAGACGGTCTTCGGTCCCGGAGGCCTCGGGGAGCTGGACACCGCCAACTGGTACGTCGACGGCTGCGCGCACTGGTCGTGCTACTTCAACTACGTGTTCCGGCCGTGCCCTGAATACTGGGACGTGCAGGGGGCGAACGCAGCCACCCTACTGGACGCCGTCGCCTGGAGCCTGGGCGGCCGGGTCGTACCCGTCCTCGGCGAGACGTCGACGAAGCTGCGGCTTGTCTGGCGTAAGCCGGCGGTCGAGTTCCGCCCGGTCAACTCGGGCGGGCAGGTCTACAGCTATGCCCTCGGCACATGCGGACAGCAGTTCCG
>CAYGKH010000359.1:0-1732 GCA_964350345.1 uncultured Coriobacteriaceae bacterium | reverse complement strand
TCACCATGCCGTGCGAAGTCGCGAAGAGCAGGTACTCATCCGCGCCGAACTCCCGTGTGGTGATCGCAGCAGCGATGCGCTCGTCCTGACCGAACGGCAGCAGGTTCACGACCGCCGTGCCGCGAGCGTGGCGTGAGCCAACCGGCAGCTCGTGCACCTTGAGCCGGTAGACTTTGCCCTTGGTCGAGAAGAACAGGACGTAGTCGTGCGTGGAGCTGATGAACAACTGCTCCACGAAGTCGCTCTCTTTGAGATTGACTCCTGAGATGCCCTTACCACCACGCTTCTGCTGGCGGTAGGTAGCCACCGGAAGCCGCTTCACATAGCCGGCCTTGGTGATCGTGACGACCATGTCCTCCTCGGCGATCAGGTCCTCGACGTCGAGGTCGCGCGCCACGCCCGAGATCTCGGTCCGACGCTTGGTGCCGAACTTCTCTTTGATCTCGGCCATCTCGTCTTTGATGATCTGCAAGACGAGCGCCATGTCGCCGAGCACCTGCTGGTACCAGGCGATCTTCTCCCGCAGCTCCGTGAGCTCCTCCTCGATTTTGTTGCGCTCGAGGCCGGTGAGGCGACGCAGACGCATCTCGAGGATCGCGTCGGTCTGCGCCTCGGACAGCGCGAAGCGTCCCATCAGTCCGGCCTTGGCCTCCTGATCATCCGCGCTCGCGCGGATGATCTTGATGACCTCATCGATGTTGTCGAGGGCGATGACGTAGCCCTCGAGGATGTGGGCGCGCTCCTCGGCTTTGCGCAGGTCGTAGCGCGTGCGCCGGACGATGACGTCCTTCTGGTGCTCCACGTAGTAGACGAGCATCTGCTTGAGGGAGAGCTCCCGCGGCGTACCGTCCACGAGCGCGAGCTGGATGATGCCCATGCCCGTCTCGAGCGGCGTGTGCTTGTAGAGCTTGTTCAGGACGACCTGAGGGATCGCAACTTGCTTGAGCTCGATCACAATCCGCATGCCCCTGCGGTCTGATTCGTCGCGTAGGTCGGAGATTTCGGGCAGCTTCTTCTCGCGGACGAGCTCGGCGATCTTCGTGACGAGCTTGCTCTTGTTCACGGCGTACGGAATCTCGGTGATGATGATCCTCATCCGGCCGGTCGAGGTCTGCTCGGCGTAGGCCTTGCCCCGGACCTTGATCGACCCGCGGCCCGTCTCGTATGCCGAGACGATCCCCTCGCGGCCCATGATGGCGCCGCCGGTCGGAAAGTCCGGCCCCGGAAGGTGCTCCATCAAGCCCTCGGTGGTGATCTCCGGGTCATCGATGAGGGCGGTGGCCGCGTCGATCACTTCGTTTAGGTTGTGCGGGGGAATGTTCGTGGCCATGCCGACCGCGATACCGGCCGAACCATTCACCAGCAGGTTTGGGTAGCGGGCTGGCAACACGAGCGGCTCGGTAAGCGACTCATCGTAGTTCGGGCCGAAGTTGACTGTCTCTTTCTCGAGGTCCCGAAGGAGCTCCATCGCCGGCCGCGCAAGGCGCGACTCGGTATAGCGCATTGCCGCCGCGGAGTCGCCGTCGACCGAACCGAAGTTGCCGTGTCCGTCTACGAGCGGCACGCGCATCGCGAAGTCCTGGGCCATACGGACCATCGTGTCGTACACGGCCGTATCGCCGTGAGGGTGATACTTGCCCAGCACTTCACCGACGGTCCACGCCGACTTCTTGTACGACCGGTTCGGCAGCAGGCCCGACTCGTGCATCGCGTAGAGGATCCGGCGGTGCAC
>CAYGKH010000358.1:0-1734 GCA_964350345.1 uncultured Coriobacteriaceae bacterium | reverse complement strand
TGGAGGTGGTCAGGGAGCGGCCGATCGCCGAGACGACCCCTGACGTCACCGAGTGCGACAGGCCGTAGGGGGAACCGATAGCGGTCGCCGATTGCCCGACCGCGAGGGTGTCGGAGTCGCCGATCTCGATCAGGGGCAGGTCTGCGGGAACGAGTACGACCGCCACGTCGGTCTCGGCGTCGGCGCCGACGAGTTCTGCGACGTGACGCTGGCGGTCGGTGCCGGTCACGATGATGCGGTCAGAGCCATCGACCACGTGAGCGTTGGTCAGCACGTAGGTGCCGCCGTCGGCCGACCGGAAGGCCACGCCCGAGCCGTTGCCTCTCCGGGGGACACCGGGGTGACCCTCGGGTACGGAGGCGTCACCGGCTTCGACATTCCCGGAGACGTCGATGTTGACGACGGAGGGAACTGCGGCGGTGGCCGCAGCCACCACGGGCTCGTCGGTCTCAGCGGGTAGCACGGTCACAGTGCCCGGTTCCGCGCCGGGTCCGGGCGCTGTGGAGCCACGTGTCGCGACCCAGGCGCCGGCGAACCCTCCGAACCCACCGGCGATCGCGCCGGCGAACAGGGAGACTGCGAGCGCGATAGCGACCACCGAGCCGGACCGGGGTGCGTGACGCTCGTTCGTGGCTGGCCGGGGCTCTGTGTGATCCGCGATCGGAAGGGGAGCGGGCTGCTTGTCGTTCACGTCGGTCATATCTTCACCTCTAGGTACGTGCTCCGCGGCGAATCCGCGGAGACGGTGCTGTCGAACAGTGCGCATATAGTATGCCAGGGCACCCCGCTGAGCACCTCCGTGTGCGAAAATGCACGAAAGCATCACAGTGGAAGATATGGCTCTTGGCATCGGCGTGACCGCCGCCATGGCGGCGGTCACGCCGATGCCAAGAGCCATATCTTCCACTGTGATGCTTTCGTGCATTTTCGCACACGGAGGTGCTCAGCGGGGTGCCCTGGCATACTATATGCGCACTGTTCGACAGCACCGTCTCCGCGGATTCGCCGCGGAGCACGTACCTAGAGGTGAAGATATGACCGACGTGAACGACAAGCAGCCCGCTCCCCTTCCGATCGCGGATCACACAGAGCCCCGGCCAGCCACGAACGAGCGTCACGCACCCCGGTCCGGCTCGGTGGTCGCTATCGCGCTCGCAGTCTCCCTGTTCGCCGGCGCGATCGCCGGTGGGTTCGGAGGGTTCGCCGGCGCCTGGGTCGCGACACGTGGCTCCACAGCGCCCGGACCCGGCGCGGAACCGGGCACTGTGACCGTGCTACCCGCTGAGACCGACGAGCCCGTGGTGGCTGCGGCCACCGCCGCAGTTCCCTCCGTCGTCAACATCGACGTCTCCGGGAATGTCGAAGCCGGTGACGCCTCCGTACCCGAGGGTCACCCCGGTGTCCCCCGGAGAGGCAACGGCTCGGGCGTGGCCTTCCGGTCGGCCGACGGCGGCACCTACGTGCTGACCAACGCTCACGTGGTCGATGGCTCTGACCGCATCATCGTGACCGGCACCGACCGCCAGCGTCACGTCGCAGAACTCGTCGGCGCCGACGCCGAGACCGACGTGGCGGTCGTACTCGTTCCCGCAGACCTGCCCCTGATCGAGATCGGCGACTCCGACACCCTCGCGGTCGGGCAATCGGCGACCGCTATCGGTTCCCCCTACGGCCTGTCGCACTCGGTGACGTCAGGGGTCGTCTCGGCGATCGGCCGCTCCCTGACCACCTCCA
>CAYGKH010000357.1:789-1735 GCA_964350345.1 uncultured Coriobacteriaceae bacterium | reverse complement strand
TGACTATCCGGCGGGCGTCAGTCACAACAGCCTCCCCTGTATCTGTACCTGAGGTCGAGGGGTCAAACCCGCATTCCCAGCGGGTCCGCCAGTACCCTCCAGCTGAACTTGATGGTCTTCGCACCGCTCGCACGACACGAACATGCCATCCACGAACTCCTTCAGGAACCACAGCGCCGTGGCCTCCCCGTAGGTCTGGTAGATGTCCCCGATGCCGGCTACGGCTTCGCGGTTCGGGAGGATGTCGGAGAGGGAGGTCATGGAAGTTCCGCCACTCGTCGACAGTCGCGCCACCCCTCACCGACGCAAGGGCTGCGATGTGGGCACCCGATACACTCTTCCGGGATGGGCTTCTGACTAGGGTCGACAAGCGTGGCGTCTACCGCCTTCATTGTCTCGGCGCTCCAGGCGACGCCCTCTTGCCCCTGCAACTGCCAGAGCACATTCCGCAGCTTCGCCGCTTCCGCCCGTGCCTCGTCCCGCTCTTTCAGCAAGGCCATGCAGTCTAAGTCACGATCTATCGCCTGCTTTTGAAGCTCGGCTATGGTCAAGCGCCCACTCTCTTCCCCTATCAGCACGATACGGATTTCGTCGTAGTCGTTCGCCAAGTCGTATACGCGGTCGTCCAGGCCGTCCCAAAACTCTTGCGATAGCTCGGTCATCGGGACATCACTACTCCCATCTCACTTACAAACTCACGTGCCCACTCGTCGAGGAACTGCTCGTGTCGGGTGAGCCGTTCGTCTATCAGATTCGCCGCTTGGTACATCCGGTCGGCGGCTTCCTTCATTTGGCTACCCGCCCGTGCTACGTCATCTGCGCCCATCAATGTCACGTAGTCGATGCTCATGCGTTATCCCCCGCTTTCAGCGCAGCTATAAGCCCATCCACACGCGCCTTCGTGTTTGGACTGATGAAGTAGTGTGAGCGTGTGAGGTCCATTTCG
>CAYGKH010000357.1:0-779 GCA_964350345.1 uncultured Coriobacteriaceae bacterium | reverse complement strand
GTCCATCCCAGAGTGCGGCGATGAAGTCAGCCAATCTCAGAAGGGCTGAGAGTTTACTGGTGCGCTCTTTATGAGAAGTGTCAGCAAGCGCGGCCCGATAGCCTTCCACACGGTACGATGGGTCCGAATGGTCCTCGGGCATCTGTTCCCACTCACTGCCGTCTTTCTTAATTCGCAGGGTAGACGTTAATTCCACCCACTCGTCCTGTGGGGTGGCAAGAGCTATGCGGGCAAGCGCGTGCAGCCCTGATGTTCCAAGAGAGCCGTAGCCGGGCGTTTCGGCTATCGTCTCTAGGGCCTTCCGATACCGGGACAATCGTGCGAGCAGTTCGTCGTGGGTCATCTCTCGTTGTGCGCCGTCGCTCATTCTTGCGCCTCTTCCTGTGTCCTCAAGAGCAGTATCGCCATGGGTAGCAAGTGTTCCGGATAATTAGCGCCAACCTGCCAGGCCATATAGACAGACTCGGCTTCCTCAAGTGTCATCACTTCATCTTCCATCGTTGTCTCCTATCCAATAGCCACCCTCGCCGTCACGCTTGACCGTAACGACCGTTACAGATTCATCCTCTGCGAAGCGTTCAAGCACAGCGATTCCTATACCTATGCAGGCATCGTCGACGTGTATCGTTTCGTAATCGCTCACACCACCCCCCTCTCGCGGTTCGGGAGGATGTCGGAGAGGGTGCGGGTCACGCTGCCCCGCTCTCCGACACTTCGAAGAGTCCCAGCCGCCCCGGCATCACGAACGGCACCGGCAGGGCCCGTGGGTTCCGGAGCAC
>CAYGKH010000356.1:0-1746 GCA_964350345.1 uncultured Coriobacteriaceae bacterium | reverse complement strand
CAAATATAACATCAACTAAACGATTTTACCCAATCTTTGTTGAACAAAATCCTTCCCGGGTATATGATCCATTTGTAAGTTTGTTTATCTTTAAAAATGCAAAACGGGTAGCAAAGTAGTCGAAATTCAACTAGTGGCCTCGTGTCCCTGTAATATAACCTGACTGCTGTGGATTGCGTCCCAACATACTGGTGAGAGCGGGCTTTTTAGTCTGCAGTTCCCGATTAGAAAAATAGAACTTTATTCGATCGTCCACAGAGCTTAACCCGTTTTGCTTGATAAACTAACAACACCAAAGTTATGGAAAAGAAACAGAAAAACAAGCGCGATCAAGTAATTCATTTATTACAAAAGCAGCGGATCAACAACGTGAAAGACTTGGATTCTTACAAATTGTCGATCTGCCATCCAGCCTCGGCGGGGATTGATTTGGGGAGTCGGGAGATTTATGTGGCCCTCAACCCTGGCATCGCAGCAGAACTGGATTTACCTATCGTCCACGTATTTGACACCTTTACCAGTGGTCTTCTTGCCTGCAGGGATTTATTACGGGATTGCGGCGTAAGCAGCGTTGCCATGGAATCCACCTCTGTTTATTGGACGACCATCTATTCTATACTTGAAGACTCGGGTATCGAAGTCTGCCTAGTTAATCCTAAAAAGTTTCGAATGGTTCCCGGTCGTAAAACGGACATACTGGACTGTCAGTGGCTACAGACCCTTCATTTATATGGACTTCTGCGAGGATCGTTCCATCCGGAGGAGAAAATATCCCAACTGCGCAGCTACATGCGCGAACGCGACAATCTCATCAAAGACCGTAGTCGTTACGTTCAGCGTATGCAAAAGGCATTGATAAAAATGAACCTGTTATTGCCCAACGTGGTAGATGATATAACAGGAAAAACCGGGCTGCTGATTATAAACGCGATACTCCGGGGAGAAAGGGATCCTCATAAACTCGCCTCCTATAGAGACGAAAGATGTAACAAGAGCGAGGAGGAAATAGCCGGGTCTTTACAAGGTTTTTATAAAGATGACCAGCTTTTCCTTCTTAAGCTTAACCATGAGTTTTATACGTTTTTCAATAATAACCTGGGAAGTATTGATAACCAGATAGCCGATTTGCTTGACACGTTCCCGCTGAAAGAAGAAGCTACAAAGCCATGTCCGGCATCCGGCAAATCCAAATACATACGCAAGGGAAAGAATGATTTGCGCACCAGACAAAACTTGCGTGACACGCTTTATCATATCACGGGGACAGATTTAACAGCCATCACCGGATTGCAGGCCAATACCATCCTGCAAATTATCTCCGAAGTGGGTATCGACATGGGTAAGTTTCCCACGGCTGATCATTTTGCCTCTTACCTGGGATTTGTTCCCCACCAGAAAATAACAGGAGGATACGTTCTGTCTTCACGAACCGACCGGATCAAAAGTCCCGCCGCACAAGCTTTTAAAAAAGTGGTGCCCTCCATCTCACAAGGGAAGTCAGCCCTGGGAGCCTTTTATCGAAAGATTGCACCCCGAATAGGCAAAGCCAAGGCAATCGTGGCAGTATGCAGAAAGCTGGCCATTATCTTTTACAATACCCTCAAATATGGCACAACGTTCATCGAAAAAGGTCAGGAAGACTATCGTCAGAAGCAGGAGCAAAGAGAAAAAGCACTACTGATCAAGCTGGCAAAGAAACATGATATGTTATTAAAGCCCTGCAGCTAAAATTTTTGTTCATTAGAA
>CAYGKH010000355.1:0-1748 GCA_964350345.1 uncultured Coriobacteriaceae bacterium | reverse complement strand
GGCCTTGCCCTGCGGAGACCGACAAGGAATCAACGACGAATACCTTGGCGTCCGGCTTCTCCCCTAAGAACTTCTCGCGGGCCAGCATGGCGACGTCATACGTGGCGCTCAATCCGGAGGAGATCGTGACCAGCAACGCCGTCTTGCCAACGTCGTAGGCTCGCTGGAACACTGCCTCGCAGTCGATCGGACGCGCTTGCGCGGTCGTCGAACGGACACCGGCCCGAAGCGCGTCGTAGAAGGCATCGTAGGAAAGCGTCTGCCCGAAATCGTCGAAGCGGTCTTCGCCGTTGAGGGTGTAGGGGAAGAACAGGAGCTCCACGCCGATGTCCTTGAGGACACCAGGGGGCAGGTCGCAGCCCGAGTCTGTGATCAGTACCGTCTCGCGTGACAAAGCCACTGCTCGCACCCCCGTGTCTCCTTCGGATGTCATGGTCAGCGCCCTTCTCGGTCTGCCAACGCGATCGGTCTTTCCGCTAGCAGACGCCCGATCTCCCCGACGGCAGCTTCAGCCGCTATCTCGCCGGCGGCGATGATGCGTTCTGCCTCGTGGAAACCGTAGTGGCGATCTTGATGCTGAACTCGGAGAGTCTGCGCTGCATGAGGTCGATCGAGCCGAACGCGACTTGGGACACCGTTGGAGCCCCCAGTGTGTTCGTGGCCAGAGTCAGCGCTCGCGCATAGATGACTTGCGTGACGCCACGGGTCCTGAGCGTTCCCGTCTCGTAGTGTTCGCCACTGCCGCCGTTCGAGTGATCGAATCTCCTGCGCCCGGAAGTCCCGGAGGTGGTGACAGCGACCACCGTTTCGGCGCCCATATCCCTGACTACGTCGACGGGAACGGGATTCGACACCCCTCCATCCACCAGAACCTGCTCGTCACGGACAACGGGTGCGAAGACGATGGGCGTGGAGATGCTCGCTCTGATCGCCGTCGCGAGGTCCCCCTCGCGCAGGACGACCTCCTGCTCGCTGATGAGATCCACGGCGACACACGCGAACGGTATCTTCGTGTCGGCGAACGTCTTGTCGCCAACGATTTCGCGGATGAAGGCCTCGACCTTGCGTCCGTTCACCAGTGCCGTTGTCGGGCGGGCGATATCGACCAGAGAGAATAGATGCTGAGCACTCGCCGAGAGAGCGATGCGCTCCATTTCCGCAGGCGCCACTCCGACCGCGTACGCTCCACCGATGAAGGCGCCCATGCTCGTCCCCGCGATCATGTCGATCGGCAGGCCTTCCCTGTCGAGCACCTTCAGCACGCCGATGTGCGCGAGCCCTCGTGCGCTGCCGCTCCCGAGAGCCAGTCCCAGTCGGTTGTCGGTCATGCGGTGCCGAGTCCAAGACTAGCGACGATTTCCCTCGACACCCGATCAGGGTCAAAGCCGCTGCCAAGGAGTGAGTTCCTGAGGATGAACCCGTCCATCATCGCCGTGAGCATCGTCGCCATGAGCGTGCTGTCCAGCGGTGCCGGGGGGCGGCGGGAGGCGAGCACCTCGTCTATGACCCTGATGAATGGATCCAGGATCCTCTTCCATGCGGAACACACGAACTCCCGCAGGCTGTCGTCGCTCGGAGGAAGCTCTACCACGAGGGCGTTGATGAGGTTCCTCTCGTGGATACCGAATTCGAGGTACCTTCTGACCATGTGACCAAGACGCTCGCTAGGAGAGGTCTCGCCGTCGTCGGCATCCAGTAGCCCACGGAGATCTGAGAGCGCCTCTTCCAGCACGCTCTGGTAGATCTCC
>CAYGKH010000354.1:0-1764 GCA_964350345.1 uncultured Coriobacteriaceae bacterium | reverse complement strand
GCCGCGGACATGCAAATCCTCGTGGAAGAGACCCTGGGGGCGATGGGCTATGGCGGCATCGATGTGACCGTAGTAGGTCTCGGTGTCCTCGCCCTTGATAGCATAGGTGCGGATCCCATACTCAGAGACGAGCGCGGCTGCGACATCGTCTTGGGTGGAGAGCGGGTTGCTCGCGCAGAGCACGCAGTCGGCGCCACCGGCGGCCAGCGTGCGCATCAGGTTCGCGGTCTCGGTGGTGACGTGCAGGCACGCGCTCACGCGCAGGCCGCCGAGAGGCTTCTCTACGGCGAAGCGCTCGCGGATCTCGGCAAGTACAGGCATATCACGGTCGGCCCACTCGATGCGGGCCTTGCCCGCTGCGGCCAGACCAAGGTCTTTGACGTGATGATCCATGAAGAAGGTCCTCCTCGGCATGTGTGATGACGCGTGCGGGTCGGGGGTCCCGCCGGTCGTGGCCTAAAGCCGCTCAAGTATAGCAGGCAGCAAACGCATGAGGTCATCGGTCGCAGCTGTACCGACGGCCAAGACCTCATCGTGAGAGATATCAGCGGCAGCAGCTACGTTCGTAACGAGCGAGACGCCCAGCACCCGCACACCGAGGGCCCGCGCGGCGATGACTTCCGGGACCGTGGACATGCCCACCATGTCGGCGCCCATCAGGCCCAGTGCACGAACCTCGGCAGGAGTCTCGTAGTTCGGGCCAAGGACCGCCGCGTACACACCCTCAGCGAGCGTGATGCCGAGGGTGTCCGCCGCCGCGACCGCGATCGCACGCAGTTCAGGGTCGTAGGCGTCATGGAGCGGCACGAACGGGGTGCCGCCTTCCGGTCCGGGCCAGCCCACCAGCGGGCTGTCGCCCATCAGGTTGAGGTGGTCGGTGATGAGCACCAGGCCCCCGGTCGCCAAGCGCGTACCGACACCGCCAGCGGCGTTGGTGACGATGAGAGTGCTCGCACCCAGCGCTGCGGCAAGCCGGGCGGTCCATGCGGCGTCGCGCGCCGAAAGTCCCTGGTAGCGGTGGATGCGTCCGGCGAAAACCGCGACGCGGGTTGCGGCGAACGTGCCCACGACCAGCCGCCCGGAGTGGCCGAGCACCTCGCCGACGCCGGGAAAGCCGGGCAGGTCGGCGAAGGGTGAGTCGAACTCGGCCTCGACAGCATCGGCGAAGGCTGAAAGGCCTGAACCGAGCACAAGAGCGACGTCGACAGGGGCCAGTGTTGCGAGCTCGGTGTCGGAGATATCGAGTGCGAGACCGGTATGCTGCTGCATGACTCCTCCTGCCCTCCGATGACCCGGCTACGCCCGGTCGTTCAAGAGCCCAGCGTAGACCCCTACGAGTCTGTCCGCCACGGCCTCCCAGTTCAAGCCTGCTTCGATGAGATCCCTCCCACGGGAGCCCATCTCGCGCGCGATGTCTGGCTCATCAAGCAAGACACCGAGAGCGGCGTACAGCGCATCCGGTCCCGGCTCTACGACCAGGCCGATGCGGTGCTCATCAACATACTCGGCGATCCAGGTCCCTCCCGCAACGATCACGGGCAGCGCCGAGGCCATAGCCTCCATCACCTTGACAGGGAAGAGCGTGCGCACGTTGCCAAGACCTGTGTCGTAGACAGCATGGACCGCGTCGCAGCGCCCATAGAGATCGGGAAGATCCGCATAGACGAACCGGTCGGAGACCTCGACCCGCTGCTTTCCCGCTGCCGCAGTCTCGACCTCGGCAGCGCGCACGCCTCCTCCGGCGAGTATCGCATGCAGTCGCTC
>CAYGKH010000353.1:0-1777 GCA_964350345.1 uncultured Coriobacteriaceae bacterium | reverse complement strand
ACTCGGCACCGAGACCACATACAGGATGCTCTCCGGAATCGCTCACTCGCACCCGTGGGCTTTGATCCAGGTTGGGTTTCGTGCACCAGATCCGAAGGTGCCTACGATGCTCACGAAGCACCTGAGCAAGGCGAGCGCTGGATGGCTTCTGATGCATGCCGCTGACATCCTGGCTCGACCCGTGTGGGAGAAGACGCTCCTGTATGGCTTCGACCGGCAGCGGCTGGAGTCCTTGCTCGAGACTCGATATGAGGAGATTGGCTACGCGGAAGCAAGGTTCTTCTGGCGCAAGCGGATGTCCAGCTAACGGCGCTTCCTTGGTGTCGCCCTGCCCCCGTGGGATTCCTGGCATCCGTCAGGTAACCTCGGATCCGACGGCGGAGTGACCCACCGCACAATGAGTTTACCGAGCGAACGTCAGGCCCCTCGAATACAATGGACAAATGAACCTCATCAAGTCGAAGCAGCGCGTCGCGGACCACGGGGAGGTATTCACTCCCACTTGGTTGGTCGATGCGATGCTTGATCTCGTCAAAGACGAAACCGAGCGGATCGACTCGCGCTTCTTGGAGTCGGCGTGTGGGAGCGGCAACCTCCTCGTCCCAGTTCTGCAGCGCAAGCTCGCAGCTGTCGAGATCAAGTTCGGGAAGTCGGAGTTTGAGAGGCGTCACTACGCCCTTCTCGCTCTGATGTGCTGTTACGGGATTGAACTCCTGGATGACAACATCACCGAGTGCCGCGCGAACATGCTCGAGGTCTTGTCCGGCTACTTGAGCCTCGAGGAACCTGACGATCTCTATCGTGCCGCCTCCTACGTGCTCTCGCAGAACCTTGTCCACGGTGATGCGCTGACCATGCGCACCAGCGATGACCGGGCAATCACCTTCGCTGAGTGGGGCTACCTTGGCAAGGGCAAGTTCCAGCGTCGTGACTTCCGACTTGACGCCCTGGCTCAGTCGTCGGCTTTCCGCGAAGAGGGCACGCTCTTCGCGGATCTCGACAGGCATGAGATCTTCGTTCCCATCAAGACCTACCCGCCGATGACGGTGACTGAGCTCGCCAACATGGCTGCTTCTAGTAACTCTGTGAAGACAGCATGAACGGCCAGGTGCAGCTCTCGCTCCGTGGCCGCAACCCGGATGTGCTGACGTGCATTGCGAACCTCTCGAACGATGAGGTGTTCACACCGCCCGAGTTCGCCAACAGGATGTTGGATGCCGTTGCGACGGCGTGGGCGGCCGACAACGGCGGCGCGAACCTCTGGGCGGATCCGTCAGTGAGGTTCCTCGACCCGTGTACCAAGTCCGGTGTCTTCCTCCGCGAGATTACGAGCCGACTCACGAAGGGCTTGGCCGATGAGATCCCCGACCTTCAGGAGCGCGTCGATCACATATTGACCAAGCAGGTGTTCGGCATCGGTATCACGCAGCTCACCAGCCTGCTGGCTCGCCGAAGCGTGTATTGCTCGAAGCATGCTCGGGGTGAGCACTCCATCGCCACGTCGTTCGCGAACGACCAAGGCAAAATCTGGTTCGAACGCACCGAGCACGCATGGGTTGACGGCCGGTGCAAGTACTGCGGCGCGAGCAAGAAGACGCTGGGCCGGGGTGGAGACCTCGAAACCCATGCCTATGCGCTAATCCATACTGACGACGTCAAGGCTCGTGTGGCCGAGCTATTTGGAGGAGAGATGCAGTTCGACGTGATCATCGGCAACCCGCCGTATCAGTTGGCGGATGGCGGGGGTACAGGTACGTCGGCTACTCCAATCTACAAC
>CAYGKH010000352.1:0-1782 GCA_964350345.1 uncultured Coriobacteriaceae bacterium | reverse complement strand
CTCGAAGCTCAAGGGCGCCCCAACGGGTTGGCGCCTCCCCGTCCGGGACGTTCGCGTCTCCGCGGGAGCCGGATTCGCGTACGCGCTGTGTGGCGACATCACCACGATGCCCGGTCTGCCTCGCACGCCTGCAGGGGAGCACATCGACATCGATGCCGAGGGGAATGTCGTCGGGCTGTCGTAGGTGGAGCATCCGGGTGTGACGCCACCACGGGACGGATCGTGATGCCTCACAATAACTGGTACTCGAGAGGCTGATTCGTTGCCTCAGAATAAAGGTACTCGTCCGCGGACGCCTTCACCTCCTGTTTCATTCGTAGATTCTTGCGGGCATTGATCTTGTAGAGCTTGTCCTGGAGCTTGCCGATCCGCCGCCTCAGGTCCGCTGGATCGAGCGTCTCGAACTGCGCGGTGAGCGCGGCTTTGGCCTGCTCCTCCACGTCGTCTCGCGCGAGCACGCGCCGGTAGGGTGTCATCGGCTTGTCGTAGCGCTTGGTGACCCGGGAACCGTCCCGGCTCTTGGAGATGAGCTTCGTACTCGGCATGAAGAAGTTCGTATGGAGCCGTACGAGCGTGTGGATCTCGGTTAAGACCGCAAGCTCCTGGGGAGTGTCGAAGCGGGCATACCCGACGTTCTGACGCACCACCGACCAGTTCTTCTGCTCGACGTGGCACCCGTCGTTCTTGCGATAGGCCCGGCTTCTGGTGAAAGTCACATCGTGTTGGGTGCAGTAGCGCAGGAGCTCGTTGTTGATGAACTCGCTTCCGTTATCACTGTCGATCCCGAGCAGCGCAAACGGCAGGTGGGCCACGATGTCTTGGAGGGCCGCGAAGACATGGACTTGCGCCTTGTTCTTCACAGCGCGCGTCTCGGTCCACCCTGTGGCGATGTCGGTGGCATCAAGCGTGTTGCAGTACTCGCCTCTCGCCGAGTCCCCGCAGTGTGCCACCAAGTCGATCTCGATGAAGCCCGGGACCGCATCATTCCACTCGGTTCCGGTCCTGATCTGGATCTGGCTCTTGAGCAGCGTGCCCGGCTTGGTCGTTGCGCGTCCCCTGAGATCCGTCTTCGCCCGGTCGGGCGCCAGTATCCGGTCGATGGTGGCACCCGACATCGACCGGAGCATGTCGATCACGTGCGGCTGGCAGGACAGCCCGTCTGTCCGCAGGAGTGCGTCCAAGACATCGTCCATGCCAGCGGCGACCCGCTTGCCGCACGCGTAATCAAGACTCGCCCAGACGCGGCGCAGCGGGATCATGACCTCGGACGTGTAGGTCTTCTTGCGCCCGCGGGTCTCAGGGACGCCCCGCCTCTTCTTCGGCTCGCGCCGCAGCGCTCGTGCCGCGTAGCTGCGGCTCCAGCCCGTGAGCGCCGTCAGTTCGTCGAGCATCGAAGCCTTCTGCGTCTTGGACGCTCGCCGGTACCGGTCGTGCATCTCGCGTGTGATCGCTCGTTTCTCTGCCATCGAAAGCGGCATCCTTTGGGCCCTTCGCCGGTCGATCCGGCGGGGGCCGGTTCGAGTACCTTCTTTTCTGAGGCATCGAATCGGTTTCGAGTACATTCTTTGTGAGGCAACGCGGAGGGTTGTGACGGGGTCGGTGCGTGCTATACTGTACGGGTGCATCGGGCGTCCCAGTCACCACCTCGCCAGTCGAGCTCGCCGGTGCATCACGTAGCAGGACGCCTACCCGTCACATCTCATCGAGGTGGGATCGCGTGGAGAAGCTCGAGAAGATCCTGCACGCCGAAGACGCGGCACGTGCAGAAGCCGAGGACGCCAG
>CAYGKH010000351.1:0-1793 GCA_964350345.1 uncultured Coriobacteriaceae bacterium | reverse complement strand
GTCCAGATCCGTGGTAATGCGGTATTCTATCTGCTCTCGAGTAGCTGCTATCTTCCCATGCCCTGGGATTTCCTGCGTGATCCTGTAGCGCTCGCACAGTTTTCTCGCCAGAAGCAGAGTCGTCCGATAGTGGTCCAAGGAATCGTATATGAAAGGGAACTCTTCGTCTGACAGGTAGTCTCCGGTGACCAGGACGTGCCGCTCAGGAAGTACTATGAACAGCCCGTCCGGCTGGTGGCCGGGAGCTTCGAAGAACAAGATGGTCTCACCGCCCAGATCAAGAGTGCTTGGCGACGTGAAGAGGCAGGCCGGCGGATACCGGAAAACTCGAGGACGGACCGTGCCCCTTTGGCAGTCTAGGTCTGCTACCTCTTTCTCGATGAGAGAGGCGTCCCGCTCGGAGGCTTTCGGGCTGGCGATAAGTATCGAACCGGGAAAGTCATCCCACGCTACCACGTGGTCGAAGTCCCCGTGGGTGAACAGCACGTGGGTCGCGCGCCTGGGCAGCGTCGTCGCTACCGCCGCTTGCAGTTCCCCGATTTCTCCGGGGAACCATCCCGGGTCAATCACGACCGTGGCCTTGGCCTCATTCCCAATGCCCGTGATTACCACACTGTTGGTGTTCCACAGTTCACTGGTCTGGATCAGGACGCCTTCGGCGATGGTCGATCGGAGCTTGGACACGCTCTTGCCTCCTTGCCTAGCGACAACATGCTATCACCTCTCGCCCCTGCGGGGCAGTCACCCACGTTTTCAGCATTCGCCATTTGACAGCTGTTGCGCCCTGAATTGTACGGGTGTTATGGTACACAGGTACAAAAGACTGCCGGAGGTGGATCCTGTGAACGCGATGGAGCTTTGTGGCCTCGGCCATCTCTATCGAAATGGCAGGGGAGTCAAACACGTGGATCTGAAGGTTGAGCAGGGAGAAGTATTTGGATTTCTCGGGCCTAACGGTGCCGGGAAGACAACCCTTATCCGCACACTGCTCGGGTTCCTGTCACCGACCGTGGGAAGCGCCACTGTTCTGGGAATGGACATCGTCCGTGATAAGCAGAAGGTCCTATCAACGGTAGGCTACCTCGCAAGCGATCCGTCTCTGTACGATGGGCTCACCGGTTTCCAGAACCTCGACTTCGCTATGAAGGTTCGGGGGATCAAGGACTATGGCCGAATGAAGGACCTGGCAGCCAAGTTGGACGTCAACTTGAATCAGCGCTACCGGACCTTGAGCAGAGGCAACAAGCAGAAGGTCGCCATCTTGAACGCCATGGCCCATGACCCGGAGCTTCTCATCCTCGACGAGCCCACAAGTGGACTGGACCCTCTGATACAGGAAGCGGTGCGGTCGCTTGTTCTGGATGAGCAGAAGCGAGGAAGGACCGTATTCATGTCGTCTCACGATCTTGCTGAGGTTGAGGCGGTGGCGGACCGAGTTGCCATCATACGTGACGGCGAACTCGTGGCCGTTGATAACGTCGATAATCTCCGCAAGCAGCGTATGAAGCACGTCTCGTTCGAAGTGCAGAAGGGCTGGTCGGGCCTCTCGTCTCTTACCGGAGTGCAGGATCTTCGCCAAGACGGCCGCAAGGTGAAGTTCACCTATACGGGCGCGATACCATCGTTGCTGGAATCGCTGTCCAATTGGGGTATAGTCGACCTGTCCATCTCGGATCCCCCGCTCGAAGAAGTCTTCCTATCGTTCTACGGGCGCAATGGAGTCTCGAAGGGAGGGGTGTAGCATGACCCTCTTCTGGCAGTACTTCAGGGTGCAGCGCACAGGCCTCCTATTA
>CAYGKH010000350.1:0-1834 GCA_964350345.1 uncultured Coriobacteriaceae bacterium | reverse complement strand
ATCGCATTCTCTGATGGGAGTCGCTTCATGGGCCCATTGTGATAGATATGTCGGACATTGTGAACATCTTCCGACGTTTTTATCACATTCATCAGCCCTGCAGGTCCAAAACCACCGCGATCCCGACCTCCCACTCTGGGCTGCCGGGACCACGTTTTGCCTGCTTATGGCGGAGAGGGAGGGATTCGAACCCTCGAGACGGGGGTAACCCGCCTAACGGTTTTCGAGTTCGTGTCGTGGAGTGGCGTACAGCACCGTTGAGCACAGGAGGTTCTCAGACGTCGTGTCGTCTAGCGTCATCTAGAACTGTCTAGCCTCGATTCTCCACGAAGCGCCCGGGATTCGTGCTTGAAATAGAAGACGGTGACCCTCTGGGCTGGGATAATGGTTGTTGTGAGACAGCCATGAACCCCAGAAGAAAGGTCACCGTACAAGTGAAAGCTACCACGGTTCGCATCCCTGTTGAAGTCACCTGCGACGGCGAGGGCCTCACGTCACGCGCCGGTACCGCTCTGCTCACCGGTCTTTGTGATCGCGTCGGCCTGACCTCCGGCCTCGTCTCAGGCCTTCGCGTGCATTCCAGGGCGGTCGCCCACGAGCCGGGACGCATCGTGCGTGACCTGGCCGTCATGCTCGCCGACGGCGGGGACTGCCTCACCGATCTGGGCGCGCTCCGGGACCAGGAGGTGCTCTTCGGACCGGTGGCCTCAGACACGACGGCCCAACGCTGCATCGAGCGCTTGGACGAGGCGACGCTCACGCGCATGTGTGAGGCACGAGCCGCTTCTCGTGAGCATGTGTGGCGCATGTCCGGTGCTCCCGGGCGTGATCCTCGACATCGACGCCACGCTCGTCACCTCACACTCGGACAAGGAGTGCGCTGCGGGTACCTACAAGGGCGGATACGGCTTCCATCCGCTGCTGTGCTTCGAGGCCACCACGGGAGAAGCGCTCGCGGGGATGCTGCGGCCTGGTAACGCCGGGTCCAACACCGCGGCAGACCACATCGAGGTGCTTGACGCGGCACTCGCCCAGCTGCCCGCGGGCTTCGCGCATCCCGGCACACTCGTGCGCTGTGACTCGGCCGGCGCCACGCACGCCTTCCTCTCCGTCGTGGTGGCCAGAGGACTGCTCTTCTCAGTTGGCTGTGATCTGTCAGGCCGTGTGCGTGAGGCGATACTCGCGCTGCCCGAGAGCGCCTGGGTCCCCGCCCTCGATTCCCTCGGCGTTCCTCGCGATGGCGCATGGGTCGCCGAACTCCCCATCGACCTGCCGGGCTGGCCGAGAGGCACGCGTGCGATCTGCCGTCGTGAGATCCCGCATCCCGGTGCCCAGCTCTCCTTCACCGATCACGACGGTCACCGCTTCCAGGTGATGCTCACCAATCAGAAGGGGGACCGCCTCGCGCGTCTCGAGCAGCTGCACCGCAACCGGGCGGCGATCGAGGACTCGATCAGGTGCGCCAAGGCGAGCGGGCTGCGCAACATGCCCTTCCACAGCTTCTCCAGAAACGAGGCGTGGCTGCAGCTCGTGCTCATGGGTATCGATCTCGTGGCCTGGACTAAGATGCTCCTGCTTCAAGGCACCGCTCTGGCCACAGCCGAGCCCAAGACGCTGAGATACCGCCTGTTCCACGTCGCGGGACGGATCCGCGCGGGGTCCCGGCAGCTCAAGCTCAGACTCCAGAGAGGGTGGGAGTGGGGGCCGGCGCTCATCGGTGCGTTCGCGCGACTCAGAGCGCTGCCCGCAGGCTGAAGCGTCGAAGGTCAGCGACCCCGACACGAAGCACCGCCCAGCACCAAGCATGTCTTGTCGCGCCCGGAAACAGGGCGAA
>CAYGKH010000349.1:0-1837 GCA_964350345.1 uncultured Coriobacteriaceae bacterium | reverse complement strand
AGGGAGTTCCGTGTCCCGCCTAAATGACCTCCTCGGTCGCCTCGATGCGAACGATACCGACCTGGCCAAGGACCTCCGCCGCGAGGTCGACGCCCTCGCCGACCGGCGCTCCTTCGGTCTCAACTTCGAGCGTCACGTCCCGGAGGTGGTCGAACTCCCCGGCCGACCGGTGCGCAAGGGTGACAAGGTTCGGATCCTGCCCCCACGCGGCTCCAGGCCAGGCGCCGGCGATCAGCGACTCTGGCGCGTAGCGGCCTTTGTGAAGGGCGACGGCGTCGCTCGGACGGCGTCGCTCGAGCTTCTCGACGGCGATGAGACCGCCCACGCTGCGGTCGACGATCTGGTGGTCGTCGCCGAGTTTCGCGATCCCATCTACCCCGGGCTCGTGTCGACGGGCAAGGTCGAGCGCGGCGGCGACAAGCCGTTCCACACGGTGATCAACGCCGAAAACTTCCACGCGCTCCAGACGCTGCTGTTCACACACCGCGGCAGGATTGACTGCATCTACATCGATCCGCCGTACAACTCTGGCGCAAAGGACTGGAAGTACAGCAACGACTATGTCGAGGGCGACGACCTCTACCGACACTCGAAGTGGTTGGCCATGATCGAGAGGCGGCTGCTGCTCGCGAAGGAACTCCTCAATCCCGCGGACTCGGTCCTAATCGTCACGATTGACGAGAAGGAGTACCTGCGACTCGGTCTGCTCCTCGAACAGATCTTCCCCGAGTCGAACATCCAGATGATCGCCTCGGTCATCAGCCCCAGCGGCGCCGCTCGTAATCGCGAGTTCACGCGAGTCAACGAGTTCATCTTCTACGTCATGATCGGATCGGCAGCCCCGATCAAAACACCGGATGATATGCTCTTTACTGAGGGCCGGACGGCCTCCCAGAACAGATCTCCAATCTGGAACCAACTCCGTCGACTCGGTGCAGGGCCGGCGCGCTCGGACTCGCCCTCCAAGTTCTACCCGATCTTGGTCGAGCCCAGTTCAGGCAGGATCGTCTCTTCTGGCGCCCCGCTTCCACTCGGTGTCCCGCGCTCTGAGTACGCTCCCCCAGCTGGCCTCGATGCCGCCTGGCCGATCATGACCGACGGCTCTGATGGGCGCTGGGAACTCAACCGTGCGTCGTTCGAAAAGCGACTCGAGTACGGACAGGTTCGCACAACCACCAAGGGAAAAGACGGCAACTGGAGCGTGCAGTACCTCCGCAACGCGCAAATTGAGCGTCTAGAAACGGGAGAGCTTGAGATCACGGGCCGGTCTCCACAGGGGTGGCTTGAAATCGACTATGCCGAGGGCCGTGCCCGCGTGCTCTACGCCAAGACCGTCTGGAACAAGCCGTCCCATGACTCGCGCACCTATGGTTCGTGGATCCTTCGGAACTTGATCCCGAAACGCTCGTTTCCGTTCCCGAAGTCGCTTTATGCGGTCGAAGACACACTGCGATTCTTCGTGGCAGGCAAGCCGGATGCCGTCATAGTTGACTTCTTTGCCGGGTCCGGCACTACCGCTCACGCCGTGATGCGGCTCAACAAGCAGGACGGACTTGACGGCGATGGGCGCCCGAAGGGACGTCGGCAGTCGATCTTGGTTACGAACAACGAGGTTGCGGCAGACGAACAGAGCGCACTTCTCAGCTCGGGGTTGCGGCCCGGCGACCCGTCGTGGGAAGGACGCGGCATTTGTGATTTCGTCACGAAGCCGCGTGTCGCGGCCGCTGTCACGGGCCGCACGCCAGAAGGGACTTCCGTCAAGGGGAACTATAGGTTCGCGGACGAGTTCCCGATGGCCGACGGCTTCGCGGAGAACGTTGACTTCTTCACGCTCACT
>CAYGKH010000348.1:0-1840 GCA_964350345.1 uncultured Coriobacteriaceae bacterium | reverse complement strand
TGCTGTGGTAGCGGGGCGCCTCGTGTACATCCAGGTCGTGATCGGCCCCACCTACGCGGCTGCCGCTGCCGACCAGCGAACGAGCGACATCGTGTTGAGTCCCCAGCGCGGCTTCATCCTCGACCGCGAGGGAGAGGTTATGGCCGAGACTGTGGAGGCGCGCACTGTCTACGCGGTCCCTTCCACGATCGTGGACAAGCAGGGGACCGCGCAGGCGATCGCAGCGACTCTCGGAGGCGATCCGGCGGTCTACCTCGAGCGGCTGTCCCGGGACACGAACTTCATCTACATCGCACGCAAGGCCGACGTGGCGAAGGCCCAGGCACTGGCGGACCTGAAGATCGACGGGCTGGGCTTCATAGAGGACTCCCGGCGGGTCTATCCAAGCAACGAGCTTGCGTGTCAGGTGCTCGGCTTCGTCGGTGTCGATGACGAGGGCCTCTCCGGAATCGAGCTGTACTACGACGATCTGCTGGCGGGCGAGGAAGGCCGGCTGATCGCCGAGCGGGACACGAAGAACCGGCCCATCCCCGGCGGCGTCACGCTTGAGGAGAAGGCCGTCGACGGGCAGGACATCGTGCTGACCATCGACAAGGACATCCAGTACCAGGCGCAGATCGCGCTCACCGAGGCGGTCCAGACGTGGGGCGCAAGTGCGGGTTCGGTGATCGTGATGAACCCCAAGACGGGCGAGATCCTCGCAATGGCATCGGTGCCCCAGTTCAACCCGAACGACTTCGGCGCGTACGGGAGTGACAGCTATCGAAACCGTCCGATCGTCGACACCTACGAGCCAGGTTCGACGATCAAGTCACTCACCGCGGCCGCCGTCATGGACAAGGGCCTGTTCGAGCCGACCAGCGTGTTCGAACTCGCGCCGACGATCGAAGTCGGCGGGCGCACGATCCACGAGTCGCACGACCGCGCCACGGTCAACTGGTCGCTCACGGAGATCGTCACCAACTCATCGAACGTCGGATCGGTCGTGATCGGCATGGCGCTCGGCGAGGACGATCTGTACGCGTACTTCTCCCGATTCGGCATGACCGAGAAGACCGGCGTCGATTACCCGGGTGAAGTCAGAGGTTGGCTGCCGACGACGGACCTGTGGTCATCCTCGTCCATCGGCACCATACCGTTCGGCCAGGGGATATCAGTCACACCGCTGCAACTCGCCCGGGCACTTGGCGCAATCGCTAACGGGGGCTCGCTCGTGACCCCGCACTTCCTCGCAGAGGTGCCAGGCTCAAGCGATGCTGTCCCGATATGGCCGGTCGAGGACGGTGTCATCGCACCGGAAACTGCCGCAGCCATGCGGCTGGTGCTGACCGACGTGGTGAACGAGGGCACCGGATCGGCTGCTGCTGTGGCGGGGTATCAGGTGGGGGGTAAGACCGGCACCGCCCAGAAGGCGCGCACCGATGGTCGCGCGGGTTACGAGCCCGGCAAGTACGTGGCGTCGTTCTCAGGCTTCATTCCCGCCGAGGACCCGCAGATCCTGATCGTGGTGACCATCGATGAGCCGAGCAACTCGATCTACGGCGGTACCGTCGCGGCTCCGACGTTCTCGAGAATCGCGCAGTTCTCGGTGGAGCACTTGAAGATCCCGCCGGGCGCACCGGTAACGGGTGCGCCACAGCCTGCGGGGCAGTGAAGGGTGGAGTCGGGGCGATGGTAGAATGATTCGGCTCTGGAGCGGCAGGAACCGGTGACACAGCTGAACCTCTCACAACTACTTGATGGATGCGGCGTGATCGGCGAGGTGGACCGCTCGGTCTCCGTCTCCGGCATCGCGTACCGCTCCGACCTCGTGCGTCCTGGTGACGCCTTCTTCTGCATC
>CAYGKH010000347.1:0-1844 GCA_964350345.1 uncultured Coriobacteriaceae bacterium | reverse complement strand
CCCTGATGGCCTACGAACTGAATCTCGAGACCGGGGAAACGACGGAGGCCTTTTTCCGCATTCCCACGTTCGAGAAGTTGCCGGCACTCGACAAGCAGCGTCTTCTGGCAGTTGAGCCGGAACCATGAGCGGACTGTCAATTCGGATACCACCCAAGAGTGACCGGTTGGACGTTGTTCTGGGTGAACTGCTGCTGTTGACCGCAAGCACTGTGGCGATGATCCTGCGCTGGCGGGTCGTCTCGCTGCGAGTCCCATGGATGAGGTCACGGAGGTCGGGCGTGAACGCACGAACAGCGTTTGCAGTGCTGTCACTGGCGTCGTTTCTGCCAGCGGCCCTTGCGCACGGCGAGGTCAGCACCGGGAGTCTGGGCCGGTACCGCCCCTACTCGGTGCGTGATGTCGGAGATCGCGTGTTCTTCACCCCCATCCCTGAACCCGGCAAGCCGCATGAGTTCAACATCTACGAGTTGCGCGATGGCACTGACAGCCCACGGCCGCTGCTGACACCCGAGCAGGCCAGACAGTTCCGTCCATCCAACACGTTGATTCCCAAGCCCGGCAAGTCGGGCGGCATTCTCCTGTTGTCGGGCCAACTTGAGGAAAGCGCGAGCGGCGAGATGTGGACCTGCTTCGTCCTGGTGGATGCGGACTCGGGCGAGGTGAAGCCGCTTGCGCGCAACGGGCGCGACAATCGGAAACCGTCGTTCTCGCGCGACGGCCGAAAGCTGGCGTTCTGGTCGGGATCAGGGAAGATCCCGTACACGGCCACCGACCATCTGACGGAAGGCTATGCTCTGCACGTTCTCGATATCGAAACGGGCCACGAGCGGGAGGTCGTGAAGGCGGACCCCCTTCCCGTTCCCAACAGCGCTCCAGCGTGGTCGCCCGACGGCAAAAGGATCGCCTTCGTATGCGCACTGGATTCCTCCCTCAAGCAACGCATCCACATCGTGAACGAAGACGGCACAGGATTGACGACTCCTCAGCCGGACACAAAGATCACTCCGGAGTGTGTTGTCTGGCCGGCTATGCAGCGGGTGCTGTTCAACCAGTTCGGTTCTCCGGGCCTTTTCGAACTCGACCTTCAATCGCCGAAAGTGACGCTGGCGAAGGAGGGCGCATACCAGTCACCGCTCGAAATCGCTCCGGACGGCAAGTCTCTGCGGACGAGATTAGCCGAGGAGTGGGGAAAGCCGAACGTGATACGGGTCCTCAGGCTTCCGGGTCTGGAGCACGCTCCCGAACTGGAGAACAAACTGGATATTCCCTGACCGTCGCGGCTGCCGGCACGATTCGGGGGCAGATCACCAAGGTTAAGCGGTTTGTGACTACAATCAGGGACTTTGCCCCTTTGATGGATACTGAAAGGACTTGAATGATGACGCCATACACGCCCCGCACAGGAGTTCTGTTCGCACTCATTCTGGTTCTGGCTGCGGCATGGCAGACGAATGAGTGTCATGCGCATGACGAGGACACTGTTGCGCGTTTTCGCGGCTATGATGTCGTGAGAATCGGAAGCAGAACTCTGTTCATTAGTAGTTTCAAAGGTCAGAGAGAGGAAAACATTTACGCGCTGGACAGTGGCAGCACGGTGCCCTGGCCGGTTCTTCGGTCCGAAGACGCCCTGCGCTATGTCGGGCGACGGCCTGGGATGTGGGTGGACCCTTCCTCCGAGCGGGTCGTTCTTGATGGGGCCGAGCAGGAGGTGGTCCCCAACGGTTCTGCAAACGTGCTGGTGGCGGTGGACCTGAACTCCTCGACGGCGCAGGTGCTTGTGGATAACGGGCGCCACAACCGCGAGCCGGCGTTCTCGCCCGATGGCCGCTACCTGGCCTGGCA
>CAYGKH010000346.1:0-1846 GCA_964350345.1 uncultured Coriobacteriaceae bacterium | reverse complement strand
ACCACGACGCGATCCGCTATTGCTCGGATTTCCTCCATCTTGTGCGTCGTGTACACCATCGCCACTCCGCGCTGTTTGAGCTGGCGAATGATGCCGTAGAGCTGCTGTGTCTCCTTCTTCGAGATCGCCGATGTAGGCTCGTCCAGGAGCAGAAGCGTCTTGGCGTCGATTGCGTTCTTGATGATTTCAACCACCTGATGCAAGGCCACGCTCAAGTGGCGCATCTTGGTCCTCGAGTCGAGAGCGATATCGAACTCGGCGAGCAGTTGATCCGCCCTCCTGCGCATGCCCTGTCTGCTGAGGGCACCGACTCTCGTCTTGAGTTCGCGCCCCAGGAAGATGTTCTCGTACACCGTCAGATCGAGAACGGGTGCCAGCTCCTGGGGGATGATCGCCACGCCCGCTGTTCGCGCCGCCCGGACAGAGGACGACACCTCGGTGCCTTCAATTGCGATAATTCCGTGGTCCATCCGCAACTGGCCCGCGATGATTTTGAGAAGGGTTGACTTGCCGGCTCCGTTCTCCCCGGCAAGAGCGGTCACCTCGCCCTTATAGAGGGTGAGATTGATGCCAGTGAGCACCGGGATGCCACCGAAGGACTTGTGGACAGCGGAGGCTCTGGCGACCGGCGTGACGGCCTCGTGGGTCTTGGTAGTCACCGGATCACCACGCGAGGTACCCGCCGTCGACCGCTACCACTGCACCGGTCATGTACGAAGCAGCGTCCCCCGCTAGGAACGCGACGACGTCTGCGATCTCCTCGGGTCGACCGAACCTGCCCATCGGCGTCATGTCGGTCCATCGTTGCCGCCAGGACGGATCGACGCCGTCGAGCAGGCTCGTGCCGACAAATCCGGGAGCCACTGCGTTGACTCGGATGCCACGCGGGGCCAGCTCTACGGCGAGGCACTTCACGATGACGTGCACGGCTGCCTTGGAGGCATTGTACGCGGTCTGCGCCTGGGGAGTGTTGGAGACCTCCCCACTGATGGAGCCGATGGCGACGATGCTGGCCCCGGTGGTCATCCGCTTTGCGGCCTCTCGGGCGCACCAGAAGGTCCCGTTGACATTGGTGTCGAGCACCTCTTGCCACGCCTCCGGCGAGACGTCCACCGATGGCCCATGGAGTGCGATGCCGGCGGACGTCACGAGGATGTCGATCGAGCCCGAAGCCGCGACGACGGCGTCGAAGGCACGGGAGACCAGGCCGACGTCGGTCACGTCCACCTTCGTGCCGACCACCTCGCCGGGCTGCGGTCGGGCGCTGCTGCTCCCACCGGTGTCATGGATGTCCCAGGTCCAAACCGCTGCACCGAGCCGGCTAAGTGACGAACCGACGGCCCGCCCGATTCCCTGCGAACCACCGGTCACAACGGCCGTGCGTCCGGTTAGGTCAAGACGATCGAGCATCGCGCCTTCCCCTGTGCTTCACTGAACAGCGACCTCTCGGCCATGCAGTCGATTGTGCTCCTGTAGGGACAGGATGTCAACTTGGAGAGCGCGTTTCGAGCCGGGAGGGCCGTCGTCCGTGCCCCCTGTCGTCGATGCCGACGGGCGCTTGGGCGTGCTGCCGGTCGCTGTCCGCGTGACCGCTCACCCCTCACGGCGAGAGCTGACGGGTAACCGGTCGTTCTCGGTGAAGGTCTCCCTCGTTCGTGGTCGGGCACCGTCGAGGAGGGCATCCAGGCTCACGGCCGCGGTAACGGTGACGGTGCGACATCAGCGTGACGGCATGAGGGTGGGTCGGGCGCTCTCGAAGGATCGCCCCTGCCCCATCGAAAGCGGTGCTCGCGTCGAGCATGATCGCGGACCCGAAACGGACCCAAGATCACGTCCTCAGCATCGC
>CAYGKH010000345.1:0-1850 GCA_964350345.1 uncultured Coriobacteriaceae bacterium | reverse complement strand
GTACGGGCCTCGGCGCTTCTCTGTGCCGAGGACGCGGGTGTTGGCCGCCGGGTGTGCGAGCGGATCGAGGTGGCATGGGACGCCGAGGAGCGCTGCCCGCACGGCTTTGTGCGCAACGGTGTGTTCCAGCGGGTGAGCGCGGTCGTGCAGACCTGGGCGGTCGATCGTCGCTGGTGGGAGCCGGAGCATCACGTGAGCCGGAGATGCTGGCGGGTACTCGGCGAAGGGGGCGGCACCTACGATCTTGCGTTCGATCGGGTGAGAGGGACGTGACTCCTCCTCGGCATCTTGGACTGAGGCGGGGGAAGTGGAGGCTCCTCACTATTTACATTTACACGCCATTTATGATAACAACGCGAATGAGAGACGAAGTCCCGTCATTGGATGGCACAGATGGACATCGAGAGAATGCGTCAGAGCCCTTCGGGGACGGTCATTTCTGCAGGAGAAGGGAAGGGTCGCTACGCGGCGTTCGTGCCGTCACCGCTTCCGCCTAAGATCTCTCTCGACCTTGAACTCCTGAAGTCCCTGTCGGAAGCGGACTACGCACTGGGCGAGCTTGCGGGCCTGGGTCGCAACATCCCCAATCCGGCGCTATTGATTCGTCCTTTCATGCGCAAGGAAGCCGTGCTGTCCTCACGTATCGAAGGAACCCAGGCCGACCTCAAAGACGTGATGTTCCTGGAAGCCGAACAACAAAGCCTCCCGGGTTTCGAGCAGAAGCACACGTCCGATGCGCAAGAAGTGCTGAACTACGTTCGAGCGCTGGAGTGGTCCCTTGCGCAACTCGACGAGTTTCCCATGAGCCTACGCTTGATCCGAGAGACCCATCGGAGACTGATCGCGGGTGTCAGGGGCGACTATGCTGCTCCCGGTGAGTTCAGGTCGACGCAGAACTGGATAGGTCCGGCTGGCTGCACGCTGGAGCAGGCGACCTTCGTGCCTCCGCCGCCACACGAGATGCAAGATGCGTTGGCTGCGTTCGAGAAGTACCTCCATCACGGGAACTCGTACCCCACGCTCATCAGGCTCGGGCTCATTCACTACCAGTTCGAGGCCATACACCCGTTCATCGATGGGAATGGGCGAGTCGGGCGCCTACTTCTCACACTACTGCTCTGTCAGTGGAATCTGCTTCCGCAACCGCTGCTCTACCTCAGTGCCTTCTTCGAAAGGCACCGGGACGAGTACTATGCCCTGCTGCTCGCGGTCAGCGAAAAGGGCCACTGGGAAGCTTGGCTGCGGTTCTTCCTGACAGGGGTAGCGGAGCAAGCCGTCACTGCGACTACGACGGCCACGCAACTTCTGGATCTGAAGAGAGAGCTGAAGGACAGAGTCTCTCAGGACTCCACATCCGCACAGGTTCTGCGACTCGTGGACGAGCTGTTCTCCACTCCGATTCTGACGATCAAACAGGCAACGGAGCTGCTCGAATCGAACTACCAAGCCGCGCGTAGGGCCATCTACACTCTGGTTGAGCTGGGCATTCTGAACGAAACGCCGGGGCGAAAGCGCCCCAAGGTCTTCGTCGCCGAGGACATACTCCGTGTCTTGGAGAGATAGTTATCGCCGCGTGAACATACTAGGACAGTAGTTTTCACATTCCAGGAGTTTGTGTAAATAGGACTCTCACTGTTATCACCGCGTGAAAACTACGGAGTCCCTTGCTTCACTGCGGAGCGCTCGAATAGCTCCTGACGGACGTCGGCGGCAAGCTCAACTAGCTAGTCGATCTGGAGCCGATCGGCGTACTCGTAGGGAATCGTGTCTCGGTCGCTCGTCTCGGACCACGCAGGCTCGCGATGCGAGAACTCGGTGAGGCGAGATGCACTCCAGTCAGCGAACATCCC
>CAYGKH010000344.1:0-1858 GCA_964350345.1 uncultured Coriobacteriaceae bacterium | reverse complement strand
ACCTCGTCGACGATCAGCAGCGGGATGCGTGACAGGCGTGTGAGTTCGTCGGTCAGGCGCCCGAAACGCTTGGCCTCTGACAAGCGCGTCACCCACTCCTGTGCCGATGCGAAGGCCACTCGATGCCCCTTGCGGGCCGCAGCCACTCCCAGCGCGATCGACAGGTGTGTCTTGCCGGTGCCCGGGGGACCCAGAAGAACCACGTTCTTGTGCTCGGCGAGGAAGTCGAGCTGGGCCAGGTGCGATAGCACCTCGCGCTTGACCGAGCGCTGGAAGGAGAAGTCGAAGTCGTCGAGTGTCTTTGTCTGTGGGAAGCGGGCCGCCTTCACACGGTTCTCTCCCCCGTGACAGGTGCGGGCACACACCTCGGCGTCGAGGACCGCGGCCAGGTAGCGTTCGTGCTCCCAGCCCTCGTCCCTGGCACGATCCGCCAGCACCGTTGCGGTCTCGGCGATGCGCGGAGCACGAAGTGCGCGGGCGTAGAAGGCGATCTCGGATGTCGTGTCGCTCACGTCAGACCACCTGGCACAGCGCATCATAGACCGACAGGTCCGCGACCGGCACGGCGACGTCACCGGCGCGAAGCGCGGCTTTGGCCCGCTTGGCCTGCGCGAGCTCCTCTGCGTGTCCCGGTGCGACGACCACGTCGGCGGGCACGAAGCTGCGGGCGTGGCGCACGACCTCGCGACCCTCGCTGAACACTACGACCTCGACGAGGGTGAAGCGTACCTCGAGCATGCGGGAGACGAAGGCGGGCGGCACCGAGTAGTCGGCGCCCGCCACCCGCACGAAGCAGTCGCGGCTCGCACGCACGGCCGTCTTGGTCGAGGTGTCCGGCCAGGTGCCGGGAAGCTCGGCGAGCGCGTCACATTCGGTCCTGTGAGCGACCGCGGGCGCCACGCCGACGCGCCGGTGGTTGCGCTTCCAAGCCACGTCGCCTGCCCACTGATCGTGCTGGAGTTGCAGGTCGGATAGCGAGGAGAAAGAACGCAGGGGCAGAAACGACGTCTCGAGGTACCCGTTGGTCCTCTCGACGGCACCCTTGCTCGTGGGCTTTCGCGGCGGCAGCACGATCGGCCGGATCGAGCACTGCCCCAGCAAGGAGGCGACCTCGTCGTGCACGCGCCTCGTGCGCGGCACGACGATCGAGGAGTCGCGGTCCACCACGATCGCGCGTGGTAGCCCGCACAGACGGGTGAGCACGCCTGGGAGCGCCCCGGCTACATCTCCGACGGTCTTGGTGTGGGTGAACACCACCGCGTGCGCCGCCGAGTACGGCAGCACGGCGACGAGCCCGAACGCCGGGCGTGTGTGCCCTTTGCCGACCGGAACGCGGAAGTGCGAGGGCAGGTCCCACCAGTCGAGCTGGCAGATCTCGCCCGGCACGTAGGTGGTGCGCTGGAACGGGTCGGGGTCCGGCCGGTAGAGCGGACGCAGCTCCACGAGAAGGTCCTTGAGTATCGAGACGCCTCCGCGGTAGCCCTCCCGGCGAAGGTGCTGGAGCATCACGGTCGCCGGGACTGCCGAATCCTCCTTGAGCATCGCTTTGATCGAGTCGAGGTGCCCGTCTAGCAGCGAAGGGCGCCGCGGCCGCTCGTAGCGAGGGGGCTCGGCAAGCTCGAGCAGACGGTGGACGGTGGTGCGGCTCATGCCGAGGCGCTCGGCGATGTGCTTCTTCGAGAGGTGCTCGCGCTCATGCAGACGGCGGACCTCGGCCCAATCATGCACTGTGTACACTCGCTTCCTCCTCGATCCGCAGGGGCTCTGCGACCAAGGGTGCATCGAATACCGGTCACGCGCTACGCGGTGTCCAGATTTCGAGCGGCGTAATGTGTACAGTATTCAGTCGGCGTCGACA
>CAYGKH010000343.1:0-1867 GCA_964350345.1 uncultured Coriobacteriaceae bacterium | reverse complement strand
CTAACACGACACCGGCCGCGATCGTGGCGTGACCGCAGAACGTCACCTCGGCCTGGGGGCTGAAGTAGCGGATCGTGCGGTAGCGCCCGCTGGCGGGGGCGACAAAGGCGGTCTCCGAGTAGCCCACCTCGGCGGCGATCCGTTGCATATCGTCTTGGGACGGGAACGCTTCCCCGACCCAGACTCCGGCAGGATTACCCCCCTCGGGAGTGTCGGAGAAGGCCGAGAGCCGATAGAGTTCGCCAGGCACATCGGGCGGCAGGCACTTCCCCGTCTCTGACCCCGGACCGTCCGTCACAGCGCCCTCCCTCGTACCATCACCAGGGGTCCGGCGCCTCGAACGTCACTGGGACTCCTGCCGCATCGAGATACCCGTACAGATGCTCGTCTCTCACGAGCACCATCCGCTCGTGCGGGATGAACGCCGCGACCCACCTGTTCTCCCTCGGCGGGTAGAGTACCAGGCTGTCACCCCAGTCCTCGAACTCGCCTGCGTGAGCGCGAAGCAGGTCGAGAATCGCGCCGGACACCGGGACACGAGCACTGCAAGGCGGCTCCAGATCGCCAGGATACGTAGTCGCCCGCTCGAGATGCTGTGGTGCTTCCGGATGCGTGAACGGACTGGGGAATCCTGCACCTTCCTCGTCAGGGTATAGGCACAGAACGATGTCGTGGACCTGGCGCTCGCCGAGAAGCTCCACGACATCCAGCCAGCTGTCTCCATCGGCGTCCTTTAGGTGAAGCACGGTCCTCCCTTGTGAAGTCACGGTGCGTGCGGCGTGCGTTACTCTCGCCAATACTCCGGTCTGTCGAGCCCATCTGCGCAGACCACCCGGCCGTGAAGCGAATCGATAAGCCCGGGCACAAGCTCTCGAACCATCCACGCCTCTTCATGCTCGGGCGGGATCGGGTAGGGCGGCACAAACCCCTGGGATCCCGCCGGAACGAACCCGTGACGGGGGTAGTAGTCAGGGTGGCCAGCCGTGAACACGAGCCCCACTCCCGACTCGGTCAGGATCCGGAGTCCTTCCTCGATGAGCCGACCGCCTACGCCCCGCCCCTGAGCATCAGGCACGACGGCCAGGGGCGCCAAGATCGTGACGGGTGCTGGACGGGATGCGCCGAGAAGTCGCGCAGCGGTGAACAGGATGTGCCCGACGGGCTGCTCGCCATCTCGCGCAAGCAGCGACAGGTGCGGCTCGGCGCTCGTGTCCATCAATAGGTTGCGAACGAGTTCCGCTTCGTCGTCCTGACCGAACGCGGCGCGCTCAACGAGCAGCACATCTTCCAGGTCACAGATCGAAGCCCGTACGATCCTCATACCTCATCCCTTCGGCAGCCCGGCACGGCCGCCCTCGCGGTGCATGGACAGCACGCGACGCCTCTCAGGATACGACAGTCGCGTGCTCGTCACGTACTCTGGCCGAGGAACTGGGCGGGAAGGTCCTGGGCGGTTCCTACTTCCCGGGTCACCGGGGAATCGCATTCGAGCCGAGTACGACGGCGACCTCGATCCGCGGTGACGTCTTCGGCACAGGACCGTTCGCCGATTCTGACCTGGTGGCAGCCGGGTGTTTCGTGTTGTCGGCGCCCGACACGGGCGCGGCGGTGCGGATCGCCGCGCTACACCCCGCGACCCGCGAAGGCGGAGTCGAAGTAAGGCCGCCATACACCCCGGCTGGCGGATGACCACGAGCAAACCACTTGCAGTACGAAGAGCGGATCCGATCGTTAACGGCATCGCGCCACCGTGAAAGGAGATGATCAGGCCGACACAGTGCGGTGACGATCGTGGAGCGAGCGACCGGCTTTTTGTGGATCTTGTGACACATGTGTGGGTCACGCCGGACCCCTTCCGGGTAGCGGG
>CAYGKH010000342.1:0-1873 GCA_964350345.1 uncultured Coriobacteriaceae bacterium | reverse complement strand
ACGGCCGCCGGTGCGTGGGCGAGCGGACGTGCTTTTCCTGTTGCCGCCAGCGCGGTGGATGTGAGATAGGCGGTCAGCGCGGTGGCTGCGGCGACACCGGCGTACGCATAGAGGGACGAGGCCTGGATAGCCGCGCTCGACGGGAGCATCGTCGAGATGATGCCTCCCGGAACAGCCGTCCGGCCCCATGCGTTCTCGGTCAGCCACTCTATCGTTCCGGTCGCGAGCGCCCGTCGCGACAGGAGGAGGGCACCGGATGCGGCGACCGTTGTCAGGGCGACAGCGAGCCTGGGCCGTTCGATGAGTGTGCCGCCGATGACACCCGCGATGATCGCTCCGCCGACAAGAGACCAGCTACCGAGGAAGAGGTAGGCGAGCGAGCTAGCGAACGTTGCGATCGTGGCGCTGATGCAAGCTTGCAGGACCCGGACAGACAGTCGTGTTTCGTTCATCAGTCCGCCCGGGAGAGCAGCTCGGCGATGCGCCGTGCCGCATGTCCGTCGCAGAAGGGGTTGGAGGCGCGGGACATCTCGGCGTAGGCGGATGGGTCGGTGAGCAGTCTGCTCGCGTCCGTGACTATCCGTGCAGTATCGGTGTCGACCTACGTGACCACCCCCGCCGCTACAGCCTCCGGGCGCTCTGTCACATCTCGCAAGACGAGTGCTGGTTTGCCGAGTGTCGGTGCTTCCTCCTGGATGCCTCCAGAGTCCGAAAGGATGAGCGCCGCGGCGTCCATCAGCCGTACGAAGGGGAGGTATTCGAGGGGCTCAAGCAGATCCACCCGGTCGAGGTTGCCCAACATCTCTCTGGCGACGTCAAACACGGTTGGATTGCGGTGTGTCGCGAACAGCACGTGGATATCTGCGTGTTGTGAGACGAGTTCCGCTATAGCGGTGCAGATTCGACGGTAGGGCTCACCCCAGCTCTCTCGGCGATGAGCAGTGACTAAAACGATCCGGCGTCCGCTGGAAAGGGCGTCATTCACCGGTCCGGGTTCGAATCTGAACGGCTTGCCACGGGTGGCGAGCAACGCGTCTACAACCGTGTTTCCCGTGACATGGATCGCCGAGGGATCGACGCCTTCAGCCAGCAGGTTTCTCTCGGCCTCGAAGGTGGGTGCGAAGTGCCACCGGGTGATGCGCGTCGCAAGTTGTCGGTTACCCTCCTCGGGGTAGGGGCGTGCGAGGTCGTAGGTGCGCAGGCCTGCCTCCACATGACCGACGGGGACTCTGTGGTAGAAGGCGGCGAGCGCGGATGCGAAGGTCGACGTGGTATCCCCTTGCACTACGACGATGTCCGGGGCGATCTGCTCCATGAGCGGTGCCAGTCCGGCCAGCGTCTGCACGGTGATGTCCGTCAGGGACTGGCCGACGGCCATGATGTCCAAGTCGTGGTCGGGATGGATGTCGAACAGGCTGAGAACCTGATCGAGCATCTCACGATGCTGGGCCGTCACCGCAACCACAGGCTCGAAGTCGGCAGGGCGAAGTCGAAGGCTCTCGATCACGGGAGCTAGTTTGATCGCCTCAGGACGTGTGCCGAACACGACCAGGACGCGCCGCGGCTTCGTCACGCTGCTCCCCCCCTGCGTCGGCCGAGTGGTGGGCGCGTGCCAGGGCGGCGGCAGTGCCATTCTCGGCGGTACGGGTGTGTTGCCTTCAGGCGCGATCATAGTAGCACTCCCCGTGGCTGGGGAGATCGTGCGGGTGTTCGCCCGGGGGGAGGTGACCCCGAATCGAGCGGGGGTTTGTGGTACCCCATAGGATATGATTAGCCGCGGCGATTCACCCTTGGGATACTGGCTGCGATGCTTCAGGAGTCGCGGGGATCAGGAACGATGGAGGACTCATGCGGGAGGAACTTTGTTTGGGGA
>CAYGKH010000341.1:0-1875 GCA_964350345.1 uncultured Coriobacteriaceae bacterium | reverse complement strand
CATCTGTGCTGCGCCAGTCTTCGGGTGGATCTCCAGCTTCCGACGCTCGGCCCAGCGGTATGCGGAATCGTGATGGTCCACGTAGCAAAGCAGCAAGCTCTTGTCGGTTCTGTGAACAATCAGCCGGATGTCACGACTCACGCGGACGGACCAGAAACACGGGTCTTTGGCGCGGTCGAGCTTGTGGAACTGCATCCCTGGGTTGGCCGGGTCCAGCTGGAGATCGAAGGCCGTGGTCTTGACCGCCTTCTGTTCGTCGCCGGAGAGCTTCGCGAGGCTGTCGGTGAATGTGTCGGCGATCCGAAAGTCCATCACTCGACCCGGAACACTTTCATCACTTCGTCGCCGAGGTGGTTTATGACCTTGACCGCGATACGGCCGGTCGACGGCTTGCCGAATGGGCGGGACGTGTCGCTGCGGAGTGTCTGCCAAGCCTCCTCATTGATTTCCGCCTTCAGCGTCGTCTTGAGCGCCTTGTAGGGATCGTTCGCGCCGAGGAAGTATGCCTGGCGGACGAAGAAGCTCTCCTCGTTGTAGTCGGTGTCAACGAACCAGCAGGCGATTCCGTCGGCGCCATCACTGCGCACCTCGCCAGTGTTCGGGTGGAACACGTCGACGCCGTTCACCTCTACCCGAATCTGCCCGGCATCGGCGTCAAGAATGTCGATGTCCGGCTCGCCAAAGATTACGAAGAGGTTGCCCTTGCCGGTGTTCTTGAGGTCGTCGGCCATGTGGAGATCGGCGTTCATGCGTGCCCTCAGTACTGGAATACGACCTAGTTTGTCGAAGTCCGTGGACTGAGCGTCATAGTTGAATGCGCAAGTCACAAGCACGTCGAACCCCGCGTCCCCCGCCTCTCTCGCGGCTGCGACGAGGTCAGGGCGAGCAACCGTGCCGAACTCTGGACCGACGAAGATTGCCGCTCTCTTCTCCGCACTGGGCTCGTCACCGCCTGCAAGGTACCGCCCTTCCGCACACACCAGGTCCCCCGGCCAGGGCGAGATCGAAACGAACTCGATCTTGTCGTCCTTACGAGCCTGTTGGACTCCGGAGGCCTTCAAGTTGTCCAGAACCATCTGGACGAAGCCCTGCTCCTCGCCGTAGCCACTCTCTGACTCTCGCCCGCCGTCAATCAGTTCGTCGTCTTCGCTCACGACGAGGGAACGATGCGGCGAGAGACTCTCCACCGTGAAGGGCCCGGCGACGCGAACCTTCTTATTGTCCTGGTAGGGCTGGTGGTGTAGGTACTCAGACTCTGCATTCGCCGCTATCGACGCGTCGATCTCGGCCTGTCGGGCCAACAGGGCCTTCCACCACTGCTCATGCAGCGCTGTGGCCGCTTCGGGCCACTTAGCCTCCTGGGCATGAGGAATCTCCCACTCTTGCCACGTCTCGCGGAGTGCGCCGTTCAGCTGCTCGCGCAGCGGCTCGAGTTTAGCCTGCCACTTATCCCAGATCACATCAATCTCAGCGTTGTTCGCGATTGACTCGAGCGTGATATGGGGCACACGTTCATAGACGAAGCCGTGTCGAATGTCATTGTGCACGGGTTGCGATGATGGTGCCACACGGCTGGCCTCGGCCTCCTTGAGCTGGCCGTCCCGAGAGTCGGCTAACAGGTAATACGGATAGCGAGCTCCCATGATGCGCGCACGAGCGAGAGCAAGTGCGACACGCGACGTGTCAATCGTAATCCAGCGCCGGCCCCAGTGTTCGGCGACGACAGCCGTCGTGCCCGAACCACAGGTCGGATCAAGAACAAGATCCCCTGGATCAGTAGCCATCAAGAGGCAGCGCTCGATCACCTTCGTGTTTGTCTGAACAACGTAGACCTTGTCGTCGGTGAAGCTGCCCGAGCTGGTGTCCGTCCAGATG
>CAYGKH010000340.1:0-1886 GCA_964350345.1 uncultured Coriobacteriaceae bacterium | reverse complement strand
ATGAGCTGGCCATCAGAGCAAGAAGCGCAGCAAGTCCAGACTCGGAATCGTCGTGGACGAAGACCGCGGGCCCTTTGTGGGCAAAGTTGTTGCCGGCGGGCATCGCCCGCGCGGCGAAGCCCTTCTGACTTCTCAGCGACCACGTCACACCTGGTCGAGCGAAATAATCCGAGTTCGCGATACGCCGGGACCAATGCGTAGTCTTCGAATCGCTAGGGTTCGAAACCACCCAGGCCTTTACTTCTGCTCCATCACTTCGCCAGCGCACCTTGAGAGAGACATCGGAGAAGTATCTGGCGTGGCGGCCTCCTTTCACATACCCCTTCCAGCAGTTGCACAAGGCATCTGTGGCGTGCTCCCATGCGAGACGAAGGAAGCGCACATCATCTGAAGTGGACATTCCAATCTTCGCGACCCGAAAGGAGTTCTCGAACGCAGGCATGTCAACGAACAGGCGCCGCATGTCGGCACCAACCCAGTATGCGAAGGGAGAGCGAGGAATCATCCTGAACTCAGCACACGGAACAAGATAGGCTGTGTGCGTGTGCCCTGATCTGAGCATCTCCGCGCGGCGGCGAAGGACTCCCTTCTTGTCTCTATGTTCGAGCGCCCTGATGAAAACCGTCATCGTTGCCTCTCCAGGCAATAGGCCGCGACCTCCACCATCGCGGAGTCGAGAACCCCGTGGCCCAGGTCAGCAAACACGGTCGGCGGCGCTTCCTCCAGGAGTATCTCCTCGCGCCACTTCTGGAAGCTCGACAGGAAGAACCCGGTCCGCGAGGTTAGTGCGCCAAGCATCCCTTGGGACACCAGGAGTTCGATGCCTCGTTCCACGAATGCCGCGTAAAGGTCATTCTTGGTGCGCGGGTAGGCCTTCTCGAAAGACTGTTTGGCGGGCAGACTGCACGCACCAAATGGCGGATTCATCAGCACCACGTCGAACCGATTGCGCACTAGTTCAATCAGCGCGATGCCCTGTGTCGAATCCTCGGCAAACATCCGCCGCTTGATACCGTCTGCCCCCGTTGCAGACTCCGCGAAGCGCATCAGCGCATCAAGCATCAGCTGCTCAGCATGTTCGAAGAAGCCGTCGTCGTCGATACCCGAGAGATCGAGCTGACCCCTCGCTGGTGATGGCTCCATCCCGTGAAGGCGAGGCGCCTCCCGCTGCTGGCGTGCGAACACCTGCCGAGCCGCTCGAATCGTCCCCGCCAGGGTGTCTTCACTCCGCAGGAGCACACCGAGATCTCCTGCCAGCCTCGTCTCCGAAACGAGCGCCTTGAACATAGATCCGAGCAATGGGGGACTGAGCGTTGATGCGAAGTCCCCGACGAGTTCATCATCGCCGGGCATGGGCTCGGCAATGACGATGTTCGTATTACGCAGTGTCGGGCGGTCGGAGCGAGCCACCCCGAGATCCTTGTACGCCCGCTGCGCGCAGATCCACAGCGCAAGGGCTGCGATCTGTGCCGCGCGGGGATCGATTTCGACACCGTACAGGCTGTTCTCGACGATCAGGTTCGGGAGCGCCTGGATGAGATCTTCATACTCAGGATAGTCGTCTCGAATGGTTCGACCGGTGAGGGCGCTCGGTGCAGCCGCTGGATCTTCCCAAGCCTCCCTGTAGATGCGCATCATCAGGTCGAACGAGTAGAGCAGGAAGTGCCCGGAGCCGCACGCGGGATCAAGCACCCTGATGTCTCTGGGATCCTTCTTCTCGCGCGGCGCTGAGGGCTCCGCGTCCCGCACGTAGTATTCACATCCATCTGCGAGCTCGCTCTCTTGGTACATGCTCGTCCATACGCGCACGAGAGTGTTCTCCGTCAGGAACTGCACCACATACCGAGGGGTGAAGAACTGGTTGCGCACTGCGAGCTCTCGGCTGT
>CAYGKH010000339.1:0-1890 GCA_964350345.1 uncultured Coriobacteriaceae bacterium | reverse complement strand
GTACATGGTGGCGCGCGTAGACTGGGCGCTTCGCGAGGAGCTCGGCATTGCCGACGGCCTGGCCGACCCGAGCGTGGTGGTACTCGACCCCTGCTGCGGCACCGGCGCGTATCTCGTTGAGGTGCTGCGCAAGATCGACGAGACGCTCACCGCCAAGGGCGCCGACGCGCTCACCCGCCACGATGTCAAACGCGCTGCGATGGAGCGCGTCATCGGCTTCGAGATCATGCCTGCGCCGTTCGTGATCGCGCACCTGCAGCTGGGGCTGCTCTTGCGCGAGCTGGGCGTGCCACTCTCGTCGGACACCTCCGACCACGAGCGCGCGGCTGTCTACCTCACCAACGCGCTCACCGGGTGGAATAACGAGGCGGTGCCGCCCAAGGACAAGCGGGTTCATGCCAACCAGATCCACTCCACGGTGCTCTTGTCGGAGTTCGCCGAGGAGAAGGATGCGGCCAATCAGGTCAAGCGCGAGGCCCCGATCCTCGTGGTACTTGGCAACCCGCCGTACAACAGCTATGCGGGCATGGCGATCGGGGAGGAGCGCGAGCTCTCCCAGGCGTACCGGACAACGAAGCGCGCGCCCAAGCCGCAGGGCCAGGGGTTGAACGACCTCTATGTCCGGTTCTTCCGGCTCGCCGAGCGCCAGATCGTCGAGCACACAGGCAAGGGTGTCGTGTGCCTCGTCACCAACTACTCGTGGCTCGACGGGCTTTCGTTCACTGGCATGCGCGAGCGGTTTCTCGACGCGTTCGACACTATCTGGATCGACAACCTCAACGGCGACAAGTACAAGACCGGCAAGCTCACGCCCGAGGGCAAGCCCGACCCGAGCATCTTCTCGACCGAGAAGAACCGCGAGGGCATCCAGGTCGGGACGGCGATCGCGATGCTCGTGCGCGATGGGGCGAAGGCCGTTAGGGGAGTGCACTACCGCGAATGGTGGGGGTCGCAGAAGCGGGCCGAGCTGGCCGAGGCGGCCGATGCCGAGAAGCAGGCGTACGAGCACCACGAGCCGGAACTGTCGCTGGGGCTGACGTTCCGACCGTCGCAGGTCGCCGCGGGCTACCTGTCGTGGCCGAGGATTCCGGACCTGTTTCCGGTGTCGTTTCCGGGCGTTAAAACGAGCCGCGACGAGTTCGTCGTCGACATCGACCGTGATCGGCTAGAGGAGCGGATTCGCACCTACCTCAATCCCGCCGTCAGCGACGGTGAGATAGCTGCCAGGTGGCCGTCGGTGATGCGGTCCGGGTCGGGCTTCGACGCATATGCCACCAGGCAAGAACTCATCAAGAAGGGATTCATTCAGAACCAGATTATCCCGTACGCATACCGCCCATTCGACGTGCGCTGGCTGTACTGGGAGTCTGAGACAAAGCTGCTGGACAGAAATCGAATGGAGTACGTGACTCGGGTGGTGAGTGGCGAGTTGGCAATCGTGAGCCAACAGAAGCCGAGGCGCGCCTGGTCTCGACCCCAAGTAATCAACGAAGGCGGATGTCTAGATCTGATGGATCGCGGGGCAACCATCTTCCCGGTGGTGTTGCACGATGGTGCGCCTGGAGAGCTGTTTGGGTCAGACATCAGCGAGAACCTGTCGACGGCCACACAGGGTTACTGTGAGCGTCAGAGTGTCGACGCATCGAGCCTGGCTGCGCACGCAATGGTGATTCTGCATGCGCACGCGTACGCGATGGAGAACGCCGGAGCCCTCATGCAGGACTGGCCGAGAACGCCTCTGCCAAGCGACCCTGACCTTCTCGCACAGTCTGCACGGCTCGGCGAGCAGGTCGTCGCACTTTTTCATGGGGCTGACAAAGGCGTGCAAACCTCAATCGGAACCCTGTCCGCAGTTGCCGACAAGTCTTTCCACCCTGCCACAGACCTCGC
>CAYGKH010000338.1:0-1894 GCA_964350345.1 uncultured Coriobacteriaceae bacterium | reverse complement strand
ACGTGGCGATCACGTTCCAGAACCACGTCGACATCGCGCGCCTGATCCACACGCTCGAGGACCTCCGATACCGCATGATCACCGAAGAGATGTTCGTCCAGGAGAAGTAGCCACACCATGCCGCACCCAGAAGACGCACTCCAGGACGAGGCCGGCGGTACCGAGCACCTAGCTCCATCGTTCCCCGACCTACGTCAGCGCAGCCGCCTCCCCGAGGGCTTCGTCCTGGAGAACCGCGCGGTGCCGTTCGACCCGAGGCTCGCCTACGAGCTGGCACTCAAGATCGACGACCCCGCGACGGTCTTCGAGCGCTACGGGATCGAGCAGGACGAGGCCCTTCGCCTGATGGGCCTCACGGCGTTCCGCGACGCGATCCTGAAGTTCGACGCGGAGATCAAGGAGCACGGGATCGGGTTCCGCTCGAAGGCCCGCGTGATCGCCGAGGAGCTCCTAGAGCACGGCCACGACATCGCGACGGACGCCGGGCAGTCGGGTGCCGTGCGGGCCGACCTGATCAAGTGGTTCGCGAAGGTCGGCGACCTCGAGCCCGCGCCGAAGAAGAACGACGGGGGGGACGCCGCCGCGAGGTACCAGTTCCAGATCATCTTCAGTGGGTCCCAGCCCGCGCAGACGATGACGATCGAGAAACACCAACCAGTGACCATCGAAGGAGAATCAGCATGACCATATCCATCGGACGTATCGTGCTCGTGGAGTACCCCGGCGTGTTCCCAGGAGCGAAGCCAGGGATCGTGACAGACGTCAGGGCGTACGACTGCATCGACGTGACCGTGTTCGGCGCGGGTGAAGCGCGCGGGTCTGGCGTTCGGGAGTACCACATCGTCAAGTTCTACGAGACCATCGAGGAGGCCCACGACGCCCGCGACCCTCAAGGCGCGTTCGCCTACTACCCGTCCCGAGTCGCGTCGACCCCGAACGTCCTCGTCGACCCCGACAAGCCGATCGCCGTGTCGGGCGACGTCGTCGCGAGGATCCTCGACATTGCCGCGGAGAACCGCGGTGAATAAGTTCCTCGACGGAGTCTTTACGGGCTTCAGCCTCGCCGAGCTGATCGCGCGGGTGGCCTGCTTCACCGCAGGCGCGTTCTGCCTCATCGAGATCGCCCGCCTAGCCGCGAGGTACGGCGCCCTGATCGTGTACGCCATGCGCGGCCCGGCGTCCTTCTAACCCACCCGGAGAAGCCCTGTGAGCACAGAGACCCTAGCAGCAGACGTGGCGGTCGACTACGACCTGATCCAGTTCGTGGCCGACATCAGCGACACGACCCGCGAGAACGTGCAGGAGATGCACGCCCGGGTCTGCGAGCTGATCGGCGGCGGGATGACCCCCGCCGCCGCGATACAGACCCTCGAGGACGAGATCGACGCGAAAGCGAAGGGAGACTGAGATGGGAGAAGACGAGACAGATACGTCCAGTCATATCGTAGAGTTAGGGGTCCTCGCTGACCGGGTGGATAACTTACTCGGGGCCCTAATGCTCCCCATCCCGGATGCGGTTCATGTCAAGGCGATGAAAGAATGCCTGCCGGACATCCGCGACCGAATGCGGGCTGTTTACGTCGCCGTTACGGGAGACGACCCGTGGGAGGATCGCCCTCAATGACCCCCCACGAGTTCTGCCACTGGCTGCGGGGGTATTTGACGGCCGACCCCAGCGCCGCAAACGCTCACATCCTGCGGGAGCTGGTAGAGGTCGACATGACGTCGTTCTTCGTCCCTCCGATCCCGGACGATGACTCTGAACCTCCCGCGTCTGCGTGCGTGTTTGTGGGGGGCGCCGGTTCCGGGTTCCCTCGAGGCCGTCCGAACTGATGGAAATCCAGCGCTTCAAGCCCCCGAAGACGATCGAGAAGTTCATGCTCTCGAACGCGCG
>CAYGKH010000337.1:0-1901 GCA_964350345.1 uncultured Coriobacteriaceae bacterium | reverse complement strand
ACTGCACACCCGCCACTGGGCCTGCCGCAACACGTCCCGGTCCACCCAGAAGCTGCGCGCGCGCTCCTCGATGAGGGTGGCCACGCCAGCATAGTCCTTCTTCGCCACGAGATTGGCTGCACGCTCCAGCAGAGCCTGTTCCTCGAACCTGAACGTGTCGACACCCCCGAGCTCCGTAGCGTCGAGCGCACAGGCGGCAAGACCCATCTCGCGCTCGACCGAGTCCGCGAGCTCGACGTAGCTGTCTGCATGCCCTGTACGGAGCGAGCTAGCCACATCCCGAACTCTGCCCAGCTGCTCCTTTGTGGAAGGAGCAGTGATCATGGATATGGCACTGGGCTCCTCGCCCGCCAGGTCGTGCCGGAATTCGTTGACGAGCACGTAGCGCACGGCACGCTGGCGCGCAGAATCGACTGCCTCGGGGTCGACAGACAGCCCCAGCCGAGACTCCAGCAAGCTCAGCAGTTCAGGAGTCGCACCCTTTGACGCGATATCGTCGTCATGGCTGGTGCCGGCGATCCACGCCGCAAGCAGCGCCTCGCTCGTCTTGCCCCCGAAGATGGTGCGCAGAACCGACTTCGTGCCTTCCTCACCGGACTCGAGAACCTGAACCAGGTCGTCGTAGGTCAGTGTGTCAGACCGTAAGATCCCATCGATCTCTCCGTCCGTCATGCTCTTGCGGAATACCTCGCGCGCGATGCGCTTAAGCTCGGGCGAGTAGACGGTCCCGCCCTGCTCAAGCTCCATAAGCACTGAACCCTCTGGGGAGCGAGCCAGGCCAGGAACGTAGATGACCAGGCGGTCGGGAGCATCCCCAGCGACGATCGGCTCAACACGTGCGCGCACATCGAAGAAGGATCCTTCGTATCGCACTACGAATGCCAGTTCTTCGCCAACGACGGCCCGGGGGACATCGCCATGTCCATGGCCGACGACTCCGAGCTCTCGGCTGAAGAACGTGTCGAAGGCACCTCTGGGGTCGTAGAAGACGACGATCCGCCGAGCGGAGAGCTTCTCCGCTAGCTGTCGATGAAGATACTGGCCCATCAGGTGGGTCACGACGATCCTCCTGTCGTTCTCATTTCCTTCTCCCCCGCCCGCCAGTTGGCGTAGGTGCCTCGAGCAGGCTTGCGAGCGCGTCTGCAACCGCAGCAGAGGTGCGCTCGGCGACGAGCGCCGCGACGGTGCCCTCGCCCACGGTGCGCTGCGTCCACTTGCCGTCAGCATCCTCGACCCAGAAGACGTTCTCCAGGCCGTGGGCGATGGCGAGGCTTCTGTCGGTGGCGCACTTGGGCACGACGCGCTCGGGCCACAGGTGCATTGCCAGGTGCGCCCAGTCGTAGTCCCCCTTGGCGAGCTTGTCGAAGGTTGCCTTGAGGTCGCCTTGCCACGAGCGGTGCTGCGGCACGAGGCGCCACAGCGGCGCCATCGCCACGATGACCCCGTCGTCGAGATCGGGCTCCCAGAGCGGTGCGACCCGCGCGACCTCCTCGCGCATCGTGCGCAACTCCTCGACGAGCGCCTCCTGCTCTGCGATCTCCTTGCCCTGGCTGGTGGTCGGGGAAGGTCCGGCCTCCTGGACAAGGACGAAGAGCTTTCGCTCCTCGGTGGCGAGCTTGGGCTCGATCACATCGGAGCGCAGGCGGAAGAGGGTATCGGCATCTGCGCGGTGCGCATAGAGCCACACCGAGTAGCGTGCCGACGGGGTGGCAAGCTGCCACAAGATGGGTGCTTTGCGCCGACTCTTCGAGTGGCGCTTGAGGTGGAACTCGAAGAACGTGCGCGAGAGCCACGGGCGCAAGTCTGCTTTCTTCGGGTCAAGAAGCGTGGCAGCCTCGCTGAGCAGTGCGTCGGCACGCTCGCCGAACACGACCTCGAACACGTAGCGGACGGACGTGAGC
>CAYGKH010000336.1:0-1901 GCA_964350345.1 uncultured Coriobacteriaceae bacterium | reverse complement strand
GGGCATTCAACACCATCGGCGCAGAGTTCACTCGAGTGATTCGTGATCTTTCGCTTGGCGCTACTCGCCAGGAGGCGCTCGAGCGAATGGAGAATCGGATTCCGGGGCCAGAAGCGACTTTGTTCGTGTCCGGTGTTCGACAGGCGACCAGGATGGGGACTCCGCTCGCTTTGGTGCTCGAGGGTCTGGCGGACGACACGCGACAACACCGAGTAGAGCAAGCGAAACAGAAGGGTGCCAAGGCTGCGACATTGATGGCGTTTCCCATGGCGTTTCTCATAGTGCCAGCGATGCTGCTTCTCGTTGGCGGCCCGGTCTTTCTGAGAGGCTGACTGCAGTGGGCTGGAGAGGCGACAATGGTTCTGCGTCCGTCGAGATCGCGGTCACGGCGGTGTTCATCCTGCTCGTTGCAGTGCTTATCGTCGAGGTCGGAAACGTTTGGTATGCAAGGGTTCAGGCTGAGCAGGCCGCCGGCATCGCGGCAAGATCTGCAGCACTTCATGGCCGTGCTGCTGGCGAGGCCAATGGCAGGTCCGTGATGGACTCTTCCGGCTGTTTTTCCAGTCCCACGGTCGTAGTACACGGTGGGGAGAACCGGGGCTCACGGGTAAGAGCAGTTGCGACTGGCAACGTCAGGCCCAGGCTTAGCCCATGGCCAAGTTGGGCTCGCGGTCTGGAGTCCATGAGGTGGACCAGGGTCGAGGCCGAAGCTTACAGCATGCGGGAGGGCGTGCAGTGATGCACGAGCGCCTGACAAGCGATAGAGGCGGCTATCTTCTCGAAGTGGCGCTACTAGCCCCCGTGGTGATTCTCTTGTTCCTTGTGGTAGCGCAACTGGGGGTACGCGAGTTTCAGCGGATGGTGGTCTCCAAGGCGCTGACCGAAGCAACCTTCGTGGCGGCAGCCGAGAGGAATCCATCTCTGGTTCAGCCAAACGTGCGTGCTCGCCTGCAGACAGCGTGGGGCTCGACATCAGCGCCGGGACTATGGAATGCAGACTCGGTGTTTGTGACCACCACGTGGCGAGGGGCGGGAGACGGAAACCTGCGATTGAAGGCGGACTTGCGCTACGAAGTTCCGTCAGTGATGCCGATTCCGAGCGATGTCACATGGCTCGGAAATCAGTTGCACATCACTGCCGAGCAGTATGTCGAGTTCTAGAAGGGGGGTGTATTTGATGTCGAGTATCGTGGATAGGATCGCCGCGGCCTGGACGGTCGCGTGGATGAGCCTGCGCGAGGACGAGGGCGCCGAGTTTCTTGAGGTCGCACTGTGGTCGATTGGAATCTTGGCGGTTGGCGCTTTCCTGGCTGGGATCTTCAGGGATCAGCTTGCGGAGATCTTCGATCAGATTCGGGTCTAGGTGCTCGGAGCTACGAGTGGTGGCGTCAATGTCGAGCAGGAGCATAGGAGGGTAGGCAGTGCGTCGGACAATCACAATTCTCGTATGTGTCCTGCTCCTGCTGTGCTTTGCGGCGACGCCACTCGCTTCTGCCTTGGCGGCCGATCCCGGCAACACGGTGAGTACGGGATCGGAAGAGGAGCGCGCGAAGCGCGATGGTTCTCGCGGCAGTGACGGGCATGAGTCCGACAGCTCCAACCCATCCTTGCTGGACCGGTTCAAGAATGGCTTGGACGACCTCAAGCAGGGACTCGGCGACGCGTGGGACTCCACCAAGAAGTGGGCAGGCGACGCGTGGGACTCCACCAAGAAGTGGGCAGGCGACGCGTGGGACTCCACGAAGGACTGGGTCGGCAACGCGTGGGACTCCACGAAGTCTTTTGTTAAGGATGTTTGGGAAGAAGCCAAGTATCTGAGAGGTGGCCGGGTGAAATCGGACAGCCTCTTAGGTGATGATATTGCTCCGAGGCAATGAGACCGAGGAGGAGTATCGACCATG
>CAYGKH010000335.1:0-1902 GCA_964350345.1 uncultured Coriobacteriaceae bacterium | reverse complement strand
CGAGCGGGGTCTTGCGCAGGGCGTTGAGGACGGTCTGCTTGTCCAGCGGGTCGCTGACGACGACTTCGAGGAACGCCTGCGCAAGTTCTTCCGGCGCCAGCCCGTCGACGGCCGCGCCTACCAGCCACATCCGGCCCTTGATGTTGCGCATGTCACGGAAGAGGTCGGCCACGGCTTCGACCGTCTCTGTTTCCTCGCCCATGTCCAGACCAGGCGGCATACCACCGCCCATGGCCGTCTCGGGGCCGCCCGGAGGGGCCGCCGCTGGAGGGCCGGCTGGCGGTGCGCCTTCGATAGCGCCGCCGCGCTCCGCCGCGTAGTTCACTTCGGCCTGCGGCTGCGGCTGCGCTTGCGCCATCTGCGCCTGCATCTCCATCTGCTCCTGCATCCGCTCCCTGCGCTCCTGCTTCATGCGGGCCATCTCCGCCTCCACGTCGTCGCAGTCGGGGCTCAGTTCGAGGTAGCGGCGCACGCTCAGCGCCTGCGGCTCGCCGCGCAGCTCCTGCAGCATGGTGATGCGCATGGCCTGCCGGTCGACGAGGGCGGCGGCGTCGAGGAAGACGATGTTCTCCACCCAGCCGGGGTCGATGTCGGCCTTGGGGTCGATGATGTCGGTGAACATGGAACCGGCGCGTTCGCCGTAGATGGGCACCGGCTTGCGCCCCGCCTTGCGCCACATGAGCAGGGCGCAGCGGTTCACGTCCTCGTACACCGGGTCGATGGTCTGGAGCTTGCCACGCAGGCGCTGCTCGATGGGCGCCAGCAGGGCGTTGACGCCCTTGCCCGTCACGGTCGATCCGCCTATCTTGCCCTGTGCCAGCGGGGAGAAGTCCATGGTCGCGTTGAGGTTGTCCTTCATGTCGGCGAGACGCATGGCGAGCATCTGCCCGTCGATGGAGGCGATGGGAGCGCGGCCGACGCCGCCCTGCGACCCCACCTCGATGACCGAATCGCGGTTCCAGCGGGCGTTCGCGGGCACGTTCTCCGGGTCGCGGATGACCATCGGCGCTTCGGTCGCGTCGCGCAGGTACATGGCCTGAGCCGAGTAGAGGCGGTTGACCTCGCGCTCGATGGGCACGGCGCGCAGGAACATCGAGGCGCCGAACAGCGAGTTCGGCACGAGGATGCCGGGGAAGAGGAAGACGGGGACGCGCTGGATGGTGTTCTTGGCGCGCAGCAGCTCGCCCTTCTTCTCGTCCTTGACGACGCGGACGCGCTCTTCTGCATCGTAGTAGTCGAGCACTTCGTACTCCCGCGCCGGGTCGAGGTTCAGCCCGTACTCGTGGTTGAGCGAGCGGCCCAGGGTCTTGAGGACGAAGATGGCACGCTGCGGCTCGCGCTCGTTGTCGACGGAGGGCTGCGCGTAGAGGTTCTCCGGGGAACGCGCGACGAAGCGGGGGAGGCGGTTCTTCTTGTCCCACTGGAGGACGCCGACGCCGGTGCCGAAGGCCACCGCGTACCACGCCACTTCGCTCATGACGCGGCGCATCGCCCACACCTTCCAAAGGAAGGCGATGGCCCGCTCCAGACGATCGGCGTAGGCCTGCTGGGTCGGGTCAGGGAGGGGGACGCGGACGGAACGGGCGGCTCCGAGCACGGTGCGCTGGTCTTCGAGTATCTGGTGGAGCAGCGAGATGTTCACCGTCATATCGCTGGCGTCGTCCGACTGCTCCCACTGGAAGCGCTGGCGGTCGGCCTTGGAAGCGTAGGCGCCGTAGCGCTCCGACTCGATGTACTCGCGGCCGAGGTGGTCGGAGATGGTCTGGTACGAGCCCATACGGGCCTGCGTGGCCGGCGAGCCTTTCAGCTCGGCAAGAAGCTCGCTTATCTGTTCAGAGGTTATGCTCACTCCCATAAATATACACTAAGGAGCGGCAATCACACAGAAGCACCCCCCCTTGG
>CAYGKH010000334.1:0-1910 GCA_964350345.1 uncultured Coriobacteriaceae bacterium | reverse complement strand
CGTCACGCGCCACACCGACGGCGACACGGCCTGGTTCCGCCTCGACGGGGGTGGCGAGGAGAAGGTGCGGTTCATCGGCATCGACACGCCTGAGGTCTACGGGCAGGTCGAGCCGTACGGTAAGGAGGCCTCGGCCTACACCGCCAGGGCCATCCCGATCGGCGCGATCGCCTGGCTCGAGACCGACGTCGAGCTGCGCGATCGCTACGTGGAGATCTTCATCGGCTGTCAGGCAGAGGCACGCGAGGCGGACCGGGGTCTTTGGGGGCTCGAGGCCAATCCCGCGAACGCCCCTCCGGCCGCATCGCCCGCTGCGGCACCAGGCGCGTCGGGCAGCGAGACGGCCGTGTTCATCACGAACACAGGCGCGAAGTACCATGCCGACGGTTGCCGCCATCTCGCCAAGAGCAAGATTCCGACCTCGCTCAGCGATGCGAAGTCGCAAGGCTACGAGCCGTGCAAGGGGTGCCGCCCGCCGGACTAGCGGTCGATCGCACTCCGCACCCGTAAGGTACCGGCTCTCGAAGCTGTGGCACCCCTCCTGGTACCAGGGGGGCCGGAAACGGCGGGGCTACTTCGAGGGCTGGGAGCTCAAGGAGCGGCTGCGCTTCGTGGACGGCCAGTTCCTGACCCCCACGATGAGCTTCGAGGTCCCGTAGCCCGCCGCGCGTGCGATACTACAGCCATGGCAAACGCGCTCCCCTACAACGCCCGGCACCTCGCGGGCGACACGTACGTCGTCCCCGGCCTGACCAACAGCGGCTGGATCGCCGGTCTTGCGATCGACACGTGTGCCGACGAGGCGCCGTACGCCCTCGTCGACGTCGACCGGCTCGCCATCACCCACGGACACGCCGACCACTTCTCGATCGGACACGCGCTGCACGCCCTCGGCGCGCACGTCTTGGCCGCCCGCGACGACGCCTTTCTCGTCGAGAACCCCGACATCAACATCCGCGGCATGTTCTCGTGGGCAAAACCGGGCGACATCCTCACGACCAAGCTCTTCCGCGGCACGCCCTGCCCGGTAGACAGCTACCTTGAAGAGTGGGACGACCCCCGGGCAACCCCCATACCGCTGCCCGGCCACACCCTCGGGCACCACGGGCTCCTCACCGCCGACGGCGTCCTTTTCACCGGCGATGCCCTCTACCAGCGCGAACTCTGGGAACAGCACCCGCTCCCCTACCTCATCGACCCCGAGAAGGTGACCTCCTCGCTCGAGTGCATCCGCGCGACCGGCTTCGTCTGGCTCGTCCCCGGGCACGGCTTTCCCGTCGAGCGCGAGGCCGCCGAGGCACACGTAGACTTCCATCTCGCGCAACTGGCCGAGATACGCGAACTCATCGTCACGCGCCTCGCCGAGCCGCACACGACCGAGGGCGCGATCGCGATGGTTTCGGCCGAGCGCGGGCTCAGGGAGTCGCCGGCGGCGTACTGGCTCGCGGTTACAACCGTGAAGGGGTTCCTCGGCGAGTTGCTCGGCGAAGGCGTGCTCGAGTTCTACGTACACGAGCACGCCGGGTGGTGGCGGGCGGCGCGGTAAGGTGCGCGGGAAGCGGGCGAACAGCTTCTTCGTCATCTCAGGCGGCCACGCTGCTTACAGAACTTCTCGGACACGACCGCCAGTACCCTGATGGCGGGTCCGGAACCGGCGATGCGCGCTGAAGGGATATTCTTCGAGCTCTTACGGCAAGTGAGCAGTTTCTCTGTCGACGGAGACGTGTTTACACTCTCGGACGCCAACGGCAACGAGCTGCTCATCCTCGACTCGCAACCATGACGCGACGCCGGTGTCGTGAGGTGCTAGCCTCGATTCACCACGAAGCAATCGAAGTTTCTGCTTGAAATAGGTGACGGTGACCCTCCGAGCTGGGATAATGGTAGTTGTGATACAGCCAAAGTCCCCA
>CAYGKH010000333.1:0-1912 GCA_964350345.1 uncultured Coriobacteriaceae bacterium | reverse complement strand
ATTGTTGTAAGGTACCTATACAGATGTCGAGAGGGTGTATCAGATGAGTGAGACCGCCACTGACGGAGGAACACAGTCGAAGAGCGTACGGCTCGCCGTACTCCTCGTCGTCATGGCAGTCGTTGTGCTTGCTGGCGCGGTAGTCTGGGCCGGCGGTATCGACGGTGTCGCTGACCTTCTCGGATTTGGGGATCGCGACACCGTCGCCCAGATCCCTCCCAAGCCTGAGATCCCCGCAGCAGATCTTGCCGAGGAGCCCGTGCCCTCTGAAGACGAGGCGAGCGCGGAAGGGACCGAGACCGTCGAGCCTACCGAGGAGGACCAGACAGGCACTTCACCGCAGACCGCCAGCACCGGCGCTGCTCTTGCAGCCGCGACGGCGCCCACCGCGGCGCAGACCGCCATGTACCGCGAGCAGCTCCAGTCGCAAGTCCAGCTCGCCAAGCTCGCCGGTGGCGAGATCAGTCAACTCGCGATCGGCAAAGCCAGCACCACCCCGAGCCATTCGTCGATCCCTGTGACCGTCTCGTACAAGCAGGGCGGTTCGCTCTCCGGCACCATGGCGCTCGCAAGGACCGACGGCAAGTGGTTTTTCAACTCGATCACCGCTTCGGGCCGCACCCCGTCCGGCGCCACTCCCAAGCGCACCATCGACGCAGGTGTGATCCGCACTATCGTCGACCAGCAGGCAACTGCGGCCAACCAGGACCTCATCACCCGCGGCCTCGTTCAGGGCGGATTTGCGACCGCCCGCGTCGACGGCGTGACGCGGGGTGCGGGTACGGCGACCGTGAACGTGACTCTGCAGGGCGGCTCGCTCGACCGCAGGGCGGCGCGCTTCGTGATGATCTCCAAAGATGACAGCGGCACCAAGAACTGGTTCGTCACCCGTTTCGAGCTGAAGTAGCGAGCGTTGGAACAGGAACTCGAACTCAGGGACTACCTCAACGTCATCTCCGCCCGCAAGTGGGTTATCGTGCAAGCGGTACTCGTCGTCACGCTTGCGGCGCTGGTGTTCAGCTTCATCCAGTCGCCCACTTACGAGGGCGAAGCTAAGGTACTGATCTCGGAACGCGACGCCGGAGCCGCGCTGCTCGGTGGCGCGTTTTCTGAGTTCTCGAATGCTGAGCGCGGCCTGCAGACGCAGGTGCAGCTCATGCAGCTCCGTCCGCTCGCCGAGAACACCATCCGCACGCTCGACCTCAACACCACTCCCGACGAACTGCTGCGCCGGGTGAGCGTGTCGGCGGTGGGGCAGACCAATATCGTGCGTGTGGTCGCCACTGACGGCAATCCCGACATGGCTGCCGCGATCGCGAACCAGATGGCGACAGAGTTCGTCGTCTGGTCTCAGGAGACCAAGCGCGAGAGCATCACCGCTGCCGTCGATGAGGTCGAGGCTCGTCTCGAGCAGGCGCAGGATGAGGTGCTCGAACTGGGTCGCCGGATTCAGCGCGAAGGCCGCTCCGACGATCTCGATGCTGAGCTTCGCATCGTCACCGGCCTTTACACCACGCTCGCCGAGCAGCTCGAGTCGCTCCGCATCCAGCAGCAGCTCGAGGCCGGTGCGGGCCGTGTCGTGAGCACCGCAGTCACTGCCGACGACCCCGTCTCACCCAAACCGCTTCGCAACGGTGCGCTCGGGCTTGTGGTAGGCCTGGTGTTCGGTCTGGGAATGGCGCTTCTCTACGAGTATCTCGACAACACGATCAAGACCACCGAGGAGGCCGAGCGCATCTACGGCGCCCCGGTGCTGGGCATGATCCCGCTCGAGAAGTTCGACAAGGACGAGAAGCGGCGGCTGACCATCTGGCAGCATCCCGGATCTCCGGCTGCCGAGGCGTACCGCGTGCTGCGAAACTCGCTCGACTTCATCAACTTCGAGCACGACATCAAGACGCTGCTGGTCACT
>CAYGKH010000332.1:0-1915 GCA_964350345.1 uncultured Coriobacteriaceae bacterium | reverse complement strand
ACTCGCACGCGCCCTCGCCCATCAGGGCGGCGACCGCATCGGCAACGGACTTGCCGCCGGCAACGCACGCGCTAACCGGCCGGTCACCCGCGGCAATCGCCTCGGCCGCCGCGAAGCACGACGGATTGCCGCATGCGCCGCAGTTGGACCCGGGCAGCGCCCCGAAGATCGCATCGACCTTGGGATCGACCTCGACGTGGAACTTGCGCGACGCCGTAGCAAGCAGCGCCGCCGCGAGCAGCCCGATAACGCTGAGAGCGCCGACCGCTTTGACCATGACTATGAGATCCATGCGCCCTCCTCCCTTAGAGGCCGAACCAGCCGGCGAGGCCCACATATGCGAGCGACAGCAGGCCGGCGGTGATGAATGACATTGCGTTGCCCTTCAGCGCTTCAGGCACGGGGGCGATATCGAGCCGCTCGCGAATGGCGGTGAAGCTGAGCAGCGCGAACCCGTAGCCCGCAGCCACGCCGAGGGTGTACACGAGACCCTCGCCGAACGTGTAGTTGTACTCGATGGCCATCTTGAAGAAGCCGGGCTTGGCAACCTCGGTCGCCGCCGCGAGCACGGCGCAGTTGGTGGTGATAAGCGGCAGGTAGATACCCATGGCGCGGTACAGCACGGGACTGTACTTGCGCAGATACATCTCTACGAACTGCACGAGCGCCGCGATGATCAAGATGAATGCGGGGATGTACAAGAACTCGCCCACGCCGAGTGGCTCGAGCATGAAGTTCCACACCACCCACGTGGCAGTGGACGCCATCATCATCACGAAGATGACGGCCAGACTCATGCCCGCGGAGGTGTTCCAGTCGTTGCTGATTCCCGCGAACGAGCACAGCGCGATGAAGCGCGTGAGCAAGATGTTGTTGATCAACGCCGCGCCTATGAAGAGCAGACCGAGCGTGGAGAGCGTGCCCATATGGCTATCCCCTCTTCCGTGCGGCGCGAGTGTTGAGCCACTTCGTTCCCGCGACCATGAAGCCGAAGACGATGAACGCACCCGGGAACAACATCAGGATGCCCGGCGGCTGATAGCCGGTGGGCAGCGCCAACACCTGCTCGCCGAAGAACATCACCCGCCCGGTGCCAAAGAACTCCCGGATGAACGCCAGTGACACGATGACGAGCGAGAAGCCGGAGCCCATACCGAGTCCGACGGCGATCGACAGCCCAACCGGGTTGTTGTAGGCGAACGCCTCGGCGCGGCCGAGGATGATGCAGTTGACCACGATCAGCGGGATCCAGATGCCCAGGATCGCGTAGATCGGCGGGAAGAACGCCTTCAAGAACAGGTCCACGATCGTGACGAACGACGCGATGATCACGATGAAGACCGGGATGCGCACCTCATTCGGGATGAACTTGCGGAACGCCGAGATGAGCACGTTGCTCATCACCAGCACGAAGATGACCGCGACACCCATGAAGAGAGAGCCCTGGACCTGCGATGACACGGCGAGCGTGGCGCACAGACCGATCATCAGGATGGTGAGTGGATTCTCGATCGACAGGCCCGCCTTGTACACCCTCATCCATTCACGCACGTCACTCGCCTCCTTTCGACAACACGTCAGCGTAGATCGCTCCGGCAGCCTCCACCGCATGCTTCACGGCACGTGAGGACTTGGTGGCTCCGGAGATGCTGTCGACGGTCTTCACGTCCTTCGCGGTGAATCCGGCCGGAAGTTCGGTGAATGCGCCGAGGAAGTCCTCGTTCTCCATCACATTCGAACCCAGTCCCGGTGTCTCACCGTGCGACATCACACTGACACCGGTGATTGAACCAGATGTATCCAAACCTATAACCAGTTGTGCATAGCCGCCGTAACCGCGCGAGCCGAGGCGCAGTCCCCAGCCGATCTCATCCCCGCCCTCATCCAGCGCGACGAACACGCCGTTGACCTGCAC
>CAYGKH010000331.1:0-1915 GCA_964350345.1 uncultured Coriobacteriaceae bacterium | reverse complement strand
CGATAGTCCCAGTCTCTTTTGAGTAGATCGGGTTCTTTAGAAGCCCGGCTGTTGAGTTCGATGAGGATTTAGCAGCCGGGTTTTTCTATGCGCTTTGGACTTGGGGGAATATGGTCCCGGGTAGGGTTGCTCGAAGTCGGGGTGCCGATTCTTCGGTTGGGACGCGATCCCGTAAATTAGTATGGCACCCTGCCCTACCCGGGAGCCTCGATTAAGGATATTGGGATGATACGACAATCCCGAGGGAAAGACTAGCCTGAGGTGAGGATCGGGTGGAGCGCAGGGACTCCCCGGCCGGGAGAAGCCCGAGCAAGGAGGTTCGCGATGGCGAGGACGTTGTACGTCGGGATCGACCTGGGGAAGGGCTTTCACCAGGTGGCGGTTGTCGACGAGAGGAAGGAGCGATTGGGAGAGCCGTTCAGGATCGGACGCGGGAGATCGGGTAGTGAGCTCATATTGAAGCGGCTGAGCCTCTGCGGGGCTCGACCGGAGGATCTGGTGGTGACGATCGAAGCGACCGGGGGCTATTGGAACGAGCTCGTGTGGGCGCTGGTGAACCGGGGGTGCCGGGTGTACCTGGCGCAGCCGAAGAAGGCGCATGACCTGAGGAAGTTCTATGCCGATCACACGAAGACGGACATCACGGACTCGGAGGCGCTTGCACGGATGCCGCTCGTTGACGAGGGACTGCGGCCGGTGTGGGTGGCACCACCGGCCGAGCAGATGCTGCTGCGGATGTGCCGGCTGCGGTGGAAATACCGCTGCCGGATCGCCGATCTCAAGCGTCGGCTGTCGACGCTCTCGGAGATGATAATGCCGGGGATCGACGGTGTGATGCCGGTGCGGTACTCGAAGAGCGCGCGGCTGTTCCTGCGCCGATATATCGCTCCGTCGAGAGCGCGGCGGCTCGGGAGACGGCGTCTCGTGGAGCTCCTCACGAAGTCTGCGTGGGGGAAGTTCAGCGAGCGCAAGGCGGAGGATCTGTGGGCATGCATCGAGAACGCGCCTGATATGGGATGGCAGACGGACGATCTCTTGCTCGAAGTGAACGTGCAGCTCGACGAGCTCGAGATGCTCGAGCGGCAGGTGGAACGGCTCGACGAGCGGATCGCCGAGCTCTACAGCGAGGTCGATCCCGAGCAGCGCCTGATGAAGATCGCAGGCCTCGGCGAGTTCCTTGCAGCGGCGCTCACGGCGAGCCTCGGTGTCGATGTCCGCCGACGCTTCCCGAGCACGAAGCACGTCGTCTCCTTCGCCGGTCTCGCTCCACGGGTCAAGAGCTCAGCGGGGCACACCAAGACGGGACAGGGCATCACCAAGCGCGGCAATCCGTTCCTGCGGGCCTGGGCGTATCTTGGAGCTTCTTGTGCCCGCCAGTACGATCCCGAGCTCGAAGCCTACTACCATCGGATGCGGGACCGCGGCAAGCACTACAACCTCGTCACCTGCGCAACGGCAGCGAGGCTCCTGGAACGATGCTATGAAGCCTTATCGCAAGGAGGTGTTGCAGAGATGGAGAACCAAGAGCACGAAGTCAGAACAGGATGATATCCTGCCGATCTTCGGCTTCGCGGTTCTCGAAAACGATGCATGAGAAGACCTCATGCTTATGGACATGAGGTCGCAAGCGAGGTATAATCGCCTCGCTCAGAAGACTCAACAGTCCGGTCCATTACGCAAGAGGCGCTTAGGATACTAATGCGGGAGGTTGATGCTATGCGTACCCATGTTGTATTGATTGCGTTGCTTGCTGCGAAACAGGCAAATCGTTCCGCGTTATTATATAAAGTTTTTTCATCTATTCCATTCTATTTCTCCTTATTTGTTTTAAATATGATTTTACGAATTTATTTATCATATCGCTTCTAAACTTTGACTGTTTTGGGCCATCTCTAAATATTTGTATATAACCTAC
>CAYGKH010000330.1:0-1929 GCA_964350345.1 uncultured Coriobacteriaceae bacterium | reverse complement strand
CTGCCACCGGGCGCCGGAGCCACTCTACGGTGAGGCGCTGGCGTTCGTCGCACGTAAGGCCCGCGGCTCCTACCGCACGCGGGGGAGTGAAAGGTGGGCGAACTGGAGGCTTGCCGGAAATATGCAACCATGCTACTTTTGATGCGCGGCCCCTTCCCGCGAATACAGTGCGGAAGGGGGAGATCGCGTGGGCGAGAAGGTGGTTAGATTCAGCGGCGCGCTGCATCCCTTACCGGCTTGCACGGTATCCGTGCTACCGTGTATACTCATTCGTGAGACAGGGAGGCGCATTGATAGCCTCGTTCGGTGACCGCGCGACAGAGGATCTATATCACAACCGGCCCACCAGCCGGGCGCGTCGGTTCCCTAACGACATCGTGAGCCTCACGTTGGTCAAGCTGGACATGCTCAACGGAGCAGCAGCGGTTCTCGACCTGAAGTCGCCGCCCGGGAATCGACTTGAGGCCCTCAAGGGAGACCTGAAGGGTTTCCACTCGATGCGGGTTAACGATCAGTGGCGGATCGTGTTCCGCTGGGAGAACAGCAACGCTTACGATGTCCGGCTGATGGACTACCACAAGTAGGAGGCGTGACGATGATTCCGGAGAACCGCATACCCACGCACCCCGGCGTGATCCTTGGCCAGGAGTTCCTCGCCCCGCTCGGCATCTCACAGGTCGCGTTCGCTGCCCATCTCGGCGTGCCGGTCCAGCGCATCAACGAGCTGATCCGCGGCAAGCGTGGTGTCACGCCCGAGACGGCGTGGTTGCTCTCCGAGGCGCTCAACACCACACCCGAGTTCTGGATCAATCTGCAGGCGGCCCATGATCTGGCGCGGCGCCGTCCGTCCGGGCCGGTCCCCCCGCTAGCCACGATCGCCTAACCCCGGCATCCACGCGGGTCAAGAGATACCTGAGTCACTGCAGTTGGGATGAGGCCGGTGAGGACATGATCCAGGAACCTGCGGCATGCGGCGAGGCACTCTACCCGGCAGACGGCCTGAGCGAGCTCACACGCCAGGCGGTCGCGATGGCCCGCCGCCAGCCGCACTCGGGGGAGTAGCGGGCACAGTTCGCTCTGAGCGGTTGCACGAAAGGTGCGTATGCGCTACTATTAGGTGGCGAGCCCTTTACGCAGTCGATAGGTGGGCGGGCAGGAGTGGTCGGACGCGGATCTGAGCGCATCCGCTCCCGCCTCCCAGATGTCAGCCCCTGCGGGTACAATCGCAGTGTACGATCCTTCGGTTCTACGAGGTGGTAATCATGACGGTCGAAGAGATTATGCGGGAAGCAATGACGCTCGATGCGGAGACGCGCGCCTCCATCGCTCATGAGCTGCTCTCCAGCCTGGAGTCTATGTCCGAAGCTGAGGTCGAGCGTCTCTGGATCGCTGAAGCTAAGCGTCGCAGCGCTGATGTCAAAGCCGGACGCGCGCAGACCTTGTCGGCGCACGAGTCACTGGCCCGAGCCCGCGCCAACCGGTAGATTCTGTGATCCTCGATATCCATGAGGACGCCGACCGCGAACTCAACGATGCGGCGGATTACTACGACTCAGAGAGTCCCGGACTCGGCTCACTGTTTCTCGATCAGCTTCAGGTCGGATATGCACGCATCCTCGAGAACCCGCACGTCGCGGAGGAGATTGACCCCGACACCAGGAAGCTTGTCCTCGCGAGGTTTCCCTTCAACCTAATCTATGAGATCGATGGAGATATCATCCTGATTCTCGCTGTTGCGCACCAGCGGCGAAGGCCGAACTACTGGCGGGGACGTCGGGAGGGGTGAATCAACCTATGACCACCACGAAAACGGGGTGCGCTATCTGCGGCGAGCGTGCGGTCGTTCCGTCGAGCGATCCCGTCACGGTCGAGCTACGCGTTGGCACCTACACGGTCGAGGGATTCGAATACACCCACTGCACCGCGTGC
>CAYGKH010000329.1:0-1933 GCA_964350345.1 uncultured Coriobacteriaceae bacterium | reverse complement strand
CTTTCCTACTTGATGAGGCTGTTCACGGTGGCACGCACGCCCGGCGGTACCGCCGCATCGCCTCCAAAGAAGGTGACTTTGTCGATCAGGGCCTTGTTGGCGTCAAGTGCGTTTCTCGTGGGCCTGGGAACGACGGTGGCATCAGTCAGCAACATGACGGCATCGCGCGAACCGAGGACCGGTCCTGCAGCAAGGGCGTCGGGGAAGTCCATACCCGTCGTGATGCCTACCTGGTTCCAGACCATGCCGCGGCCCACGCCGAAGCGTGCAACCGCAGCCGCGGTGGCGAAGCGGTCACCGCCGGCAAGGCGACCAGCGAACCTTCCACCGAGTGAGGCTTGCACCCGTGGTGAGACGACAGCCGTGCCGCCGGTGATCCAGACGCGCTTGACGCTTGAGGGCAGCGGGATGCTCGTGCGCGCGGGGTCTGCCAGAAAGACCGGCATGCCTTTAGCAGCTGCGACAGGAGAAGCTCCCAGTGCGTCGGGGAAGTTAGCTCCCGTCGCGACAAAGGCATCTCCGCTAAAGCCGCCGGAGGCGTTCAAGACCCTGATGGTCTCTGCCGCCACACGGTCTGCGGTCTGGTAGCGGTTGGCACCAGCGATACGGGTGACCTTCTTCGCACCGCCAAGGTTGGCGCGAACCGCTGTGGCGACCGGATCGGAGATCGCACCCGTGCCGCCCAAGATGTAGGCCTCAGAAGCACCGAGGCGCTTGATCTCGGCTGCGACCTCCGCGGGCAGCGCGCCTTTCTGCGTGAGGAGCAGCGGTCCGTCGAGCGCGCCTGCGAGCGCAGCTCCGCCAAGGGCGTCAGCGAAGTGCCCGGCGGTGGCGATCACAACGGCATCGGCGCGCTCGAAGGCTGCCTTCGAGCCTGCGACGGCGGTCGCGTAGCGGGTGGAACCTGAGATCGAATGCGGCAACACGCTGCTCTCAGGGAGGTCTCCGAGCCAGATGCTTGCCTCGGCAGACTCGACGGAGAGCACGCCTCTGGTGTTACGAAACTCCGCCCGAACCGTCTTTGGGCCCTCTTCCCCCGGCAACACCGCGATCAAGCTCTCCGCGTACGGCGTCCACGCAGTCCAGCTGTGGCCGTCGTCCAGGCTGTGCCGGATCTCACCGACACCCGGGGCTCCCCATCTCGTGACGTGCGACAGGGTCACCTCACGCGTTGCGGTCGTACGCGCTCCGGCGTTTATCTGAACTGTTCCGCCAAGCGCGTGAAGGTACTGCTTCGAGTAGACAGCAGGCTCGATCGGGGCATCGGGCTCAAAGGTCTCACCCGCAACAAGGTTCGTTGCACTCGATGTGAACACGATCACGCCTCCGTCACGCGAGAGTGATGCGCCTTCGCTACGAGCGTTCGCCTCTAGTCGAGCGCTATCCGTGCTAGCCCGCTCGGTCGTCCCAGAGATCAAATCTCTGACGAAGATGTCCATCTGGCCATTGCTGTCACCTGGCACGAGGTTGCTGGCTAGGGATTCGAATGCGACAGAGCGGCCACTCGCCGAGATCGAAGGGCGCCGACTTGTGTCGTTTGCCTGAGAGTCAAACGTTCCGCCTGCGACACTCGCCCGCGTCGTGGTTCCTGTGCGACGATCTCGCACGAACACATCAACGCGCGCATTCGTATCCCCGACCACGAGGTTAGTCGCCTCCGAGTCGAAGGCGACGTAATGACCGCACGCCGAGACTGACGCATTCGAAGACGCCCAGTTGCCCTGAACCCTGGCGGCGCCCGAAGCAACACTGATCAGCTCGGTCGTGCCCTCCAGCATGTCACGGATGAAGACATCCTGTTTGTCGTTAGTGTCCCCGGGAACGAGATTCTTGGCGTATGACTCGAAGGCTATGCTTCGGCCATCAGCGGATATCGACGGATGGGGGTAGTCGGTTAGCTCCACCTGCCCCAAGATGTTGTGTCTTCTCACCA
>CAYGKH010000328.1:0-1936 GCA_964350345.1 uncultured Coriobacteriaceae bacterium | reverse complement strand
TTGAGTTCCTAGTTTGAGTCAACCCCCTTGAGCATCTCTCCCGTCGGCGTCATCCTGAAGCGGGGACGGGTGCGGCCTTGGAGCGCTTCGCGACTCCTGACACGGTCGCCTCGTCCCTTCCTTTGACGATCCTGTTCCTCGACACCGTGCGCCTTGCGGCTCGAACCTCTGCGGGGACAGTGTAGCGCTGCTTGCAGATCGCTTTGCCCTCTTTTGCTGTGATGATCCTGCCGTCGACGTCACGCAGCACGTAGGGAACGCCGTCGCGCAGACACGCGGCGATGCGGGTGAGCAGCACCGCGCCGACCGAACACAGCGCCGAGGTGTGATGTTTGCCCTCCTTGACCATGAGGCGCCAGTAGCGCGCCGCGAGCTGGGGGTCTTGCCTGCGCGCGTGGTCGGCTGCCGAGTAGAGCGCATCACGAAGACAGGAGTCTCCGGCCTTGGTCGGCCCGCCCGTCGACCCACCCGTACCCGACAGCTTCTGGTGCGGCACCAGCCCGGAGAAGGAGCGCACGCAGGCAAGCGAGTCGAACCGGTGCACGTCGCCCAGTCTGCCGAGTATCTGGGCGGCGAGCGTGATAGCCACTCCTGGAGCCGACAGCACGATGCCGTCCGGGTCAGCCCCCTCGTACATGACTGCGATACGCGCGCCCAGCTCCTTGATCTCCCGCGTGAGGTCCAGCGCCAGCCTCGCCTCGAGCGCCACGTCAGCGGCCAAGGCGGCGAAGTCCAGCCCGTCGGCGCCCCACAGCCCGATCGTCGCCTCGGCGGCCTCGATCAGCGCTTCGGCCTCGCTCTCGCCCCACCTGCCTTGGCTGTGGACGCGCAAGAAGCGGATGAGACGGGCGCGTCCCAGCCGCTTGACCGCGGCCGGCTCTGCGTAGCGCGCCAAGAACTCCAGCGCGGTCCGGCCCAGATCGCTGCCCAGAGCGGCCGTCCAGGCGGGTCCCATGATCTCAAGCAGCGCGTCGATGCGGCGCATGCTCGCCGAGCGGCGCGCCACGAGCGAGCAGCGCAGTTTCACCGCGCGCTTGAGTGCGCTACCAGGACCCAAGCTCTTCTCCGTATGCAGTCCTTCGGGATGCAGCAGGGGCAGGCGCGCGAGGATCCGCGAGTCGAGCCGGTCGGTCTTGGCGTGCTTGCTGTAGTAGGCGCGAAGATCGGCGGACCGCTCCGGGGGGACCAGTACCACGCTCGCCCCCTTGCGCCTGAACCACGCGGCCAGCGGCACCCAGGCGTTGCGCGTGGGCTCCATGACCACGATCACCTCGGCGGCCTGCTCAGGCAGTCTCGCCCACAATCGCTCGAACTCGGCCGCGCCGGTGAAGAAGCGATGTCCGGCGAAGAGCAGTGTCCCGCCCTCATCCGCGCACGAGGCCTGATGCGCCGCCCTGCAGGCGACGTCGATTCCGATGATCATCCGCATGTTCGCACCCTCCGTCCCGTCCGACAGGAACGCCGGCGGTCACCACGGGAGGATGCGCGCGCGCCGAACATTCACTAAGAGGGATCCGGCGCTATCGAAAGAGCGCCGGTCACCAAGTTCCGAGCAGGGCCGCGACCCCTCATCCGGGTGGCCCCGTCCGCTCCGCGATCAAGCGCAAGGAGTCGAGGAGCCGCTCCGGTTAGGATTCAGAGGAGCGGACGGGGGCCGACGATGCCCCCACGGTACCCGACCTACGGTCCGGCCGCTCCGCGAAAGGCGTCGGACTCACTTTGAATGTTAGCGAGGTCCGCCCCTGACAGTTTGGGCGAATCACGTCGATTGAACTGAGGGAGGCTGCCGAAGCGTTCACAGTATTCCGCGAAGCAGCTGTATTCCTCACGGGCCACTTCTCCCATCACGCGAAGGTCCTCCGGCCCCGCCGGCCAAACGTTGCACGGGAACTTCCGAACGGCGACATAGGGCTGGTTGACCAAGTCGTCGTAGTAG
>CAYGKH010000327.1:0-1941 GCA_964350345.1 uncultured Coriobacteriaceae bacterium | reverse complement strand
AGGCCGGCAACCAGCGCCCGTCGGGGATCAAGCGCCAGAACTTCTTCCGGAACCTTATGCTCGGGATCGACCCGGAGCGGTACTCGGCCGAGGAGCAGGGTGCTACGATCGATATGTGGATGGCCCACGCATTCGGCTACGACAACGACGTCGCGGGCTCAATCAGCAAGACCGAGTACGAGTACGCGAACCGCGAGGTCAAGCTCCTCGCGCGTCAGCTCGGATGGCAGGTCGAGGAGACGCAGGCCGCTATCTGGGTCGCGATCAAGGCCCGCGGTAACGCCGTGCGGACGCAGACGGAGAAGCTCGCCGGCTCGAAGGGCTGGTACGAGGTAGCCGAGAAGGGCTCGGCCGTCGAGAACGATCTGTTCGGCGACTACTCCACGGGGCAGCGCGTCGTCAAGAAGGAACACCAGAGCGACTTCGTGAAGGCCTGGATGGACCTCGCGCTGAGCGTGAAGCCCTCGTACGAGGCATACCAGAAGGCGAACTATAACTACGCGACGGCGTTCCGCGACCTCCGCAACGGTAAGATAGAGCTCGCCGAGGGCGTGCCGTTCGTTGTCGACGCTGACTCGAGCCAGGACACCCAGGGCGACGCCCCCCAGCTTACTCTGTTCTCCCGCGCGTCGCTTACCGAGCTGTCCGCCCGCGCGGCCGGCGGCGAGGTCGAGACGACCCAGCTCATGGCGGCCGTCGCCGATGCGGTCGACAAGGCGAACATCCCCGAGCCGACGTACAAGCAGGTCTTCGGCGCGGTCGGCCAGGGCATGCTCGGTTCCCTGAAGCGCGGGTACTTGAGCAACTTCTCGTCCGGGATGAACCTCGCGCGGAACAGCGTCGGGTTCAAGAACGTGTTCGGCGTCCTGACCGCGCACCGCCAGCGCCGCGACTCGCTGATCGCCGACGGCGTCGAGCAGAAGCTCTCGCTCTGGCTCACGGTCCCGACGCGTGACCTCGAGGCCGCCGGGCTCGCCCTGCTCGACCGCACGTCGCAGGACCTGAAGGTCGGCACGCCCGAGTACCAGGAGCTCATGCAGCGCCTGACGCCCGAGCAGCGCGCCCTGTTCGACCAGGCGACGGCGATGGTCGCCGACCGACTCGAGCTCGAGTTCGTCGCGGACCAGCAGGCCTACGGTCGCGCGCTTGGGGCCGAGACCGCCGCGTACAAGGAGTGGTTCGAGCGCCGTTCGCAGCAGGTCGCCGAGATGATTGCGAGCGGGTACGTGCCCGAGCGCCGGTACGGCGACCACATCGTCCACGTCAGCCAGATGGTCGGCGACAAGAAGGTGACCGTGTTCTCCGAGCAGTACGAGTCGGAGGCCGCCGCCATCCTCGCGCGCGACCGATACACCGACGCGCTCCAGTCCGTCGCGCCCGACCTCGCGGTTCGCTACGACGAGCGCTACTCGCCCGAGTACGACGGGACCGGCGGCCTCAGCCAGTTCCTCGACACCGCTCGGCGGTTCGGGATCGAGGTCTCGCAGAACGAGAAGGAGCGCCTCGCGAAGGCGATGATCGCGGCCGACTCCGTGAAGCGCAACCGGATCTTCCGTCGGAAGAACGTCCCCGGGTACTCGACCGATGCGACCCGCGTGCTCGCCGAGTTCGGCGTGGCGATGGCGAACAAGGTCGCATACAGTGAGTTCTCCGAGGCGATCGGCGAGTCCCAGAAGGGCACGAAGGTCGACATCGGCTGGAATAACGGCGCCGCGACGATCAAGATTGTGCCTGAGACGAACCTGTGGCAGCAGGACGGATCGAGCGCCGGGTACTACCGGAACCTCGCCGACCGGACGATCGACTTCACGCTGACGCCCGAGAAGGGCGGGGCCTGGTCGCGCAACACCCGCGCCGCCGCGAGCCTGCACTTCCTCGGCGGCTCGTTCGCCGCGGGCCTCGTGAACCTGTCGTCGCTCCCGATGGTCGCTGCCCCGTATC
>CAYGKH010000326.1:0-1949 GCA_964350345.1 uncultured Coriobacteriaceae bacterium | reverse complement strand
GCATATGACGTTGGGGTCATCTGCTATAAGGGCGATACGCTCAATCTGGAGTCTGCGGTCCCCAACAAACTGATGGACTACCTCGGCGCGGGGCTCGCTCTCGCTGTGAGCGACTTGCCGGGGCATCGCAGCGTACTCGAGGGCACCGATGCTGGTGCCTTTATCGACCCGAGTACTCCGGAGACGATCGCCGAAGGACTCACCCAGTTGCTCGCTGATCCGAAGCGGATTACCGAAATGAAACATGCCGCGCTGCATGTTGCGAGGCGCTACGCGTGGGCTGTTCAGGCTGAGCGGCTGATCGACGTATACAAGACGGTAGTTGGCGGGGGAGGAAATGCCCGTGGTGTCTGAGGTGCGGCCGCTGGATGGTGTCAAAGTCTGCATGCTTAGGGCATCGAACTACGCGAACGATGCTCGCGCCCGCAAGCAGGCTACCACCCTTACGCAGGCCGGCGCGCATGTGGTGATGGTGGGTATCGGCAAGGATGTGGCACGTGACCTCATTGACTTCGGTCATGATGCGCGACTGTTGGCGCCAGAACAGGCGGGTCTGAACCTTCCCCGCCTCGGCAGAGAGGACGTGTGGTGGCCGCTACGTGTGGCAGTCAACCTCACATACACGAGGTTGCTTCAGTGGCGGTTCATGTCTCGGCGTTCATCTTTCGTCTATCCGTACGAAACCGAGTTGTTTGAGAGCGCCAAGGCGTTGGCTCCCGACATTGTCCACGCCTACAACATCCACACTCTCCCTGCTGCTGTGCGCATTAAGCGCGAGACCGGGGCGCGCGTCATTTATGACTGCCGCGATCTCTTCGGGGACGATGTGACGGTGGAAGAGGTGGCGAGGCAGAGGTACAGGGATGTGGAAGCGAAGCTGATCGGTAGCGCAGATGCGGTCATCACCGTGTGCGAGCCGCTTGCCGATGTACTCGAATCGCGATACGGAATTAGGAGACCGGTCGTGGTGTTCAACGGCCCGTCGGAGGTGATGTCGTCCGCCGTCCCCGCCCACAAACCGCTGCGCCTCCTATTCCAGGGCGTTTTTAGGGATGACCGGAACCTCGATTATCTTATTGAGGCGATGCGCAGCTTCACAGGACGGGCTACATTGACCCTGCAAGGGTTTGGAGGCGTCGAGCGCCAGTTGCGGAATCTGGTGATCGCACTCGGACTCTCTGACCGTGTCTCCTTCATCCCGCCGGTCGATCCTCATGACGTTGTCGTGAGTGCATCAGATTACGACGTCGGGATCATATGCTCCCAGGCAGACTCTCTCAACATGAGGTCATCGGTTCCCAATAAACTCATGGACTATCTGGGGGCGGGACTTGCACTCGCCGTGAGTGACCTGCCCGGTCACCGCAGTGTACTTGAGGGTACCGGTGCAGCGGTGTTCATCGACCCAACCTCGGCGGAGACAGTGGCCACAGGCATTGAGCAGCTTCTGGATGACCCGGAGAGGGTAACGGCGATGAAAAGGGCAGCACTTGAGACCGGGCGGCTGCACGAGTGGTCGGTGCAGGCGCTCAAGCTGATTCAAGTGTACGAACTAGCGTTGGGCGGGGAGCGTGGAACCGATGTCTGACGAATGCAGGCAAGACGCGGTGTCTGACATCTCAGGGCTTGAGATGACGGGGACCGGGGGGGAGACAACTCCGGCTCGGCACGTCCTCATCATCGTCCGCAGCAACGTGACGCATGATGCGCGAGTCCTCAAGGAAGCCCGCAGCCTCTGCGATGCCGGCTACCGGGTCACCGTGTTGGGCCTTCGCACGTCGGCGAGGGATACTCCACTTGAGTTGAGGGATTGCTGCACGATTCGTCGCGTGACCACAGCGGCGCTTCGCGAGGAGGCGCCGGAGGCAAGTGGGGCCAGTGCGTCTGACGGGAAGCCCTCGAGGTCACCCTATGCTGGTCCCATCGGAGAACTGCGCCACTGGGCCGGG
>CAYGKH010000325.1:0-1950 GCA_964350345.1 uncultured Coriobacteriaceae bacterium | reverse complement strand
CAGCTTTCGAGCCCGGCGGGCTGGCACGTACTTCGCCATGCGGTTGATGGCGGGGGCCAGCTCGACAACACGCCGACGATACACGTCGCTGTAGCGTTCGCTGACGGCTAGGGCGTGTTCGACATCAACGGGCGTCGCGGGCCCGATCGCCCGCGCCTTGAGGTGCTCGCATGCGGCTCTCACCTCATCCGGGGGGTAGTCGAACTTGAACGCCGACTGGATGCTGAACGTCACCGCACTCGGGTATTCCCTGCCGACGCGCTCCGCCGTAGTAGGAGACAAGCCTCCGCGGAAGGGCGCGGAACCCATCCCCATGATCGGATGGAGGCGCACGCCGATGCGTGCGGACAACTCGTCCAGCCGAGCAAGCGCGATCTTGTTGGCGAGCGCAGCGGAGACGAGACCATAGTTCATCGCGGTATCAGAGCGCGCCAGGAACACCCGCTGGTCGCTCACATCTTTGTCCGCGAGGTACTCCTCGACGATGTCAGCCGCCCGCACCATGGTCGGCACATCTTCGAACAGCGGAATCACTTCGACGTTCGAAGGAGAGAACTCGCCGATCCACTCTGCAATGGTGACGTCGCCGCCGCGGAATCGGGTGTGCTGTCTCTCGATGATGTGATCGACGTAGTAGCGATAGATGCGGTCGATGCACTTCGCCGAGGTCGTCATAGGGAGAATCACTTCGAAGATCGGTGCGACATCACGCCCATAGAAGAGCCGAGCGGCGTCGTAGGACCGCGGAATGCTCTCCAGAGTCTCGAGGAGGATCTTCGCCTCGGTCGTCTCCACGGTCGGATTCGGGACGCGCAATGTAAGCCGCAGGTCCTCACCAAGCACGTGATCGCGAAAGTACTCTGGGTAGAAAGACAGCAGCTTCTTGACGACGTAGGTGTCGATCTCCTTGCCCTCGACGTCCCACATCTGCTCGTCGCAGCCCAAGTGCGAGTAGGCGTAGAACGCTTCGCGGATCTCGTCTTCCCCGGCGAGTACTCCGGACGTGGCGAAGAACGGCGCAGTCGCGTTGTCGGGATGCTGGGTGCTCATGCAGCGTGGGACAGTGGCCATGCAGACTCCTGATCAGCGGCTGTCATCCATTATCGCACGACCCGATGAGCGACATCGTGCGAGTGGCACTGGAAGTCGCTGCCAGGAGCGTGATGGCAGCGCTCGGTCCCAGGGCAGGACCAGGCCGTCCAGCTTCCCACCGAATGGCGAGCAGAGTAGCTCGGCGGCACGGGTCGCCTGTGAGGGCGCAACGCCCCGGACGACACGGGCGAGTTCGCAGTTGTCGACCTCGGCCATCCCCCCAATGGGCCTGACGTCTCGGTACCTCAGCCGCGAACGAGCGGCTTCGGTTCAGCCTAGCGTGTGCGTGAGTCGGCGGAAGCACGGGTTAGGCGTGAACCGCCGCGCCGTCACCAGAGGATGAGCAGCCCCAGGACCATCACCACGGGCAGGAGCAAGGTGCCGCAACCGGGATTGATGGCCTTGTCCATGGGCGGCTTGAAGGATGCAACTCGAGGATCAACATCAGGTGCTGAGGTCTTCGTCGCCGCGCCGTAGTGCTGGTAGCCACCGCCGTCTTCGTCCGCAAGTGCAGGGCTCGCTTCGTCCTCGATCTCACCGGGTCCCGCGGACTCCAGGTCCTCGACGATCTGCTGTGCTCGCTCGAGATCCCGCTGCATGACCAGAAGGCGGACCTCTCGCAGCCCTCCGTAACCCGCGGAGACCCACTCACCAGGACGGCGCGGATCGAACAGTGTCTCGATACCGGCTTCTTGCAAGACGGCCTCAAGGTAGAGCAGTCCCGATTCATCTTGTGGCGGACGCGACTCTACGAGGACGATCCAGTCGTCTGGCTGCACAGCACCCCCCATGACTCCGTTCTACGCCTGACGTCTCGGTACCTCAGCCGCGAACGAGCGGCTTCGGTTCAGCCTAGCG
>CAYGKH010000324.1:0-1950 GCA_964350345.1 uncultured Coriobacteriaceae bacterium | reverse complement strand
GAAGATCCGCCAGACTAAGTGCAAGGGCTTTTGCACTGACTTCTGCAATTCAGGAATAAAAATCTGACGACCGGTGTTGCAGAACGGCGGCAGAACAGGTAGACTCGCCGGTGTAACAATAGTTACATGCGGTGGCATTCGTATAGCCGCCGAAAGCATGGATATGGGCACGTTGCGGCCAAGAGGACCGGCATCCTCAACGCAGAACGCACGTACAAAGGGGTAGGGGAAACACTATGCCAGTTTGCGGATGTTGGTCTGAACCGGGTGACCCGCTCGTCCGGGATGCTTCTGCACACTTCCTGGCTTCCCCTGTGTCTCAGCATGGTTTTTCGCCGTCACGCATAAGCGTATCTATCAAAGACGGTTTCTTCTGCATGCTCATGGGCGCGAAAGGAGGGACCGGATAACGCCCTGGCGCGTGCGTGACGAGCATCTGTGTTCCCATCCCGTAACCGATTCACTGAAAGGGGGCAAGGGGAACATGGCAGTAACCAGACGACAGTTCGTCGCGGGGATGAGCGCTCTGGCCGCATCGATGGGATTCAGTTCGGCCCAGGTCGCAAGAATCACCCAGGCGCTGGCGGAAGGACCTTCGTGGTCTTTCGGGCCCGGAAAAGGCAACAAGCCCAAGGTCCTATGGATCGGCGGAGCCGAGTGCACTGGCTGTTCGATCTCGACCTTGAGCCTGTACGAGGACGCTTTGGGTGAGTCGATCGTGGCGAGCGGTATCTCGACGCTCGACGCTCTCGGCCTGGCGACCGGTCCTGCAAACGTGCCGGGGACTCTGCACGGCGCGGGCCTCAACGTCGACGGTGACGGAGCGATCGTCAACATCGCCGACGTGCTCGTCGACATCCTCGATCTGCAGTATCATCAGACGGTCATGGGAATGGGCGGCGATCTTGCAGCTCAGTTCCTTAATGACCAGATCGTGAACTCCGCAAGTGGTGATCCCTTCGTGCTCGTGGTGGAGGGCTCCACGCAGGCGAACGATAAGGGAGGAGCCTGGGACAACGCCGGCAGCCATCCCTGGTGCGAGATCGGCGCCACCGACGCGGGTGTAGGTATCTACTCCGATAACGCGGTCGAGGCGTTGGCTTCGAGCGCTGCGTGCGCCGCTGTCATCTCCATCGGCCAGTGTGCGTCGTTCGGCGGCTATCCGTCCGCCGTCCCGCCCGCGTTCAGGGGCATGGGCGATAACGAGGGCCGTCAGACCGGCTCGATGAGCACCTTCGAGTTCCTGAAGTACAAGAACCAGAATGGCGCCGCGGACAAGGTCATCAACGTTCCGGGCTGCCCGCCAAACCCGTGGTGGCTCGTGCTGACCATCGTCGCGTGGTTGGTGGACTTCCATCATCCCGGAACGCTCGGGATCCTGGACGAAAATGCGAAGATCATTCCCGGTGCGCTCGACAAGTCCCAACGGCTGAAGGCGGTCTACCCCTACGGTATGCACACTGCGTTCTGCCCGCGGATGAACGACTTCACCAACAATAGATTCGCCACCAAGCCCGGCGAGAAAGGCTGTCTGCAGCTCATCGGCTGCAAGGGTCCGTCGACCAAGACGCTGTGCGGTCTGCGCGGCTGGAACAACCAGCAGCCCGAGAACCGCCGCAAAGAGGTCGACCAGTACGGTGCTGCCGCTCTCGCAGGACCTCGCGGCGGCAACTGTGTGATGGGTGGCCACCCATGCATGGCATGCACCGAGGACGGCTATCCTGACAGATTCGTCCCGTTCATACCTAGGTAAGACGAAAGGAGGGAATGAGAGATGGCAACAACGCATGTCGTAGATCCGATTTCACGTGTCGAGGGACACCTCGGCGTGGAACTCACTGTGGACGCGAGCGGCTTCGTCACCGATGCCGAGCAGTCAGGCAACATGTTCCGCGGTACGTGATGCCTCAGAATAAAAGGTACTCGAGCGACTGATTCGTTGACTCACAA
>CAYGKH010000323.1:0-1982 GCA_964350345.1 uncultured Coriobacteriaceae bacterium | reverse complement strand
ACCTGCCATGCAAACTCGGGCTTCCAGAAGATGGCTTCGAGTATGCCCCGTGCCGCTGAAGGGGTCATCACGGAGTATGAGACGCGCTCCGCCTTCATCTCTGGACGCGTGAAGCATGCCCGTTCTCCCCACACTCGGACTCTCACCGGCTGTAAGTACTCCATCGGTTCACCTCCTCACATCAAGTCAAGACCAACATCTATGCGATAAGATCGCCCTGGTCAGCCGCATCGGCGACCAGGCCGAACACCGAATCGTAACCGCCGTGCCAAAGATAGACGCCTGACGCTCGGACCGCCTCCGTCACTAGACCAGACCTGATGGCTGCATCCAGCTCCCGTCGACGCATCGAGACCGACATCTGCTGGGCCTCGCGCCACATCGCCCTAGTCATCATGCCGCGGCCACGAAGTTCCCCCACGAGCTTACCTAGCCGCGCCTCGTTGAACTGAACCAGCACAGGAACCGACTCGTCTCCAATCATGTGAAATCGTCGTCTCACCTGTTCGAACTGCAAGCGATCTCGTAGTCGTTCGATATCTTCAGAATCAGTGTCGAGGTTCTCGTACAGGTTCGAGAAGTATTCGGTGAACACCCGCGGATCGTGCAGGTCGCGCTCGCCCGAAGCGAGCATCGCCACTGCTGTGCCTACCGCAGTCGCGTACTCGCCGGGCGGCATGCCCCCATCTTCTGGCTCGAAGACCACGACCGGGCTCAACGCCCGCCTCCCTTCCCGGTTACACCGCCCTGCCGCCTGGGCAACTCGGTCCAGTGGGCCAATCGCCCTGAATACGATGGGGAAGTCCAAGTCGACACCCGCTTCGACCACCTGGGTGGATATCAGACGGCAGGGTTCGCCCAAAGAGAGTCTTCTTCTGACCTCGCCAAGCACCTCTCGGCGATGCGCAGGACAGAGAAGGGTGGAGAGATGCATCACAGCCTCCTCCCCCGCGAGGGCGCGGCCCAGCGCCAGCGCGTCCTTGCGGGTGTTGAGAACGACGAGGCACTGCGATTCCATCCGCATTTCGGAGGCGAGGGAATCCCACGAAAGCGGTTCGGTCCGGAACTCATAGTCCACACGGCGAAGCGCGGCGAAGTGCCGCTCAGGTTTGTGGACAATCTCCCGCACCTGTGCCAGGGCGACCTCTGAGCTGAGCCTGTCTAGCGCCGGCTGGGTGGCCGTGCACAGGACTACCGTTGATCCATAGTTGCTGACCAGGCCTTTCAGCGCGCTCACGATTGGTTCCAGCACGTGTCCTGGAAGACATTGGGCCTCGTCGAGCACGATGACCGCATTCGCGAGTCTATGAATCTTGCGGGCAGCGGCCGGCTTCCCCGAGAAGAGGCTGTCGAACAGCTGCACCGTGGTCGTGACGATGAGCGGAGCGTCCCAATTCTCCACGGTCAAGGCTCGCCAGTCGAGCTCGTGACCGGAGCCACGGGCGTTCGACTCCTCTACTGCCGAGTGATGCTCCAGTACCGCACGGTCATCCGTGAATACGCTTCGGAAGACCTCGGCCGTCTGGTCGATGATGCTCGTGTACGGTATCGCGTAAATGATTCGATCAAGCCCATGAGTGAGCGCATGCCTGAGAGCGAACGCCAGCGAAGAGCGCGTCTTGCCCCCGCCTGTAGGCACCGTCAGTCTGAAAAAACCCGCGCTCTCTTCGGCCGCAACAAGGCAGTCTTCGTAAACCTGTCGGCGCACGTCGTTCACAACGCTGGACGCGGCTCCCGCCATGAGCTTCCGCTGCTCATCCTCGAGCTCGCGCCACATGATTTCGAGCGAGGGCGCGTCTCCGCGACTCGCAGGATGCCCCGGGTCCTTGTGCGCCTCAGTATCGAGCGCATCGGCGTCGACAAGGCACGAATGCAGCATGCGTGTTGCAAGTTCGGCGCCCAACGGAGATTCGGCCACAGCGCGCAGCTCGGAGTTTGAGCCGAAGATCAAATCGACGGGCGTCGCCGTCCACTTGGCCTTG
>CAYGKH010000322.1:729-1982 GCA_964350345.1 uncultured Coriobacteriaceae bacterium | reverse complement strand
CCTCAACACATTGCTTGGATTTTTCCAGGAGTGGAGGGCGGAAGGGGCAATTGACGCGCTTCGCCGCATGACATCTCCCCATGCAAGAGTGATCAGGGACGGAAGCACTAAGGAGATTGACGCTTCTGAGGTAGTGCCCGGAGACATCCTGATCCTTGAGACAGGCAACAGGGTAGCCGCAACTGCAAGGGTCACATGGTCTGAAGAGCTCGAGGTCGATGAATCCGCTCTCACGGGCGAATCCCTGCCGGTCGGCAAGTCCACGGATACTCTGGAACAGGATATCCCTCTGGCTGATCAGAAAAATATCGTACACATGTCCACCAGCGTGACCGGCGGCCGAGGGCGGGCCCTGGTAGTGGCAACCGGAATGAATACCCAGATAGGCAGGATAGCGGCTGAGGTCAGGACCACAGGCAGGGAAGACACACCTCTGCAAAAGAAAATGAACAGGCTCAGCACAGTCCTTGGCATCGGCAGCATCGCATTTGCTGCGGTCGTCTTTGGGCTGGGGCTGCTTCGTGGATATGAGATCCTGGATATGCTGATGTTCTCCGTGGCACTCGCTGTTTCTGCCATCCCGGAGGGACTTCCCGCCGTTATCAGCGTTACACTGGCCCTGGGTATACAGCGCATGGCCGGCAAGAACGCCATCATCCGCCGCATGGCTGCCGTAGAGACCCTTGGTTCCACCACCGTGATATGCACGGACAAGACCGGGACAATTACAAAGAATCAAATGACGGTCCGGAGTATCTGGGCCGGAGGCGTTACATACAAGGTAAGCGGCGAGGGCTATGCCCCTGAGGGTGAGATCAGGTCCGCAGATGGCGAAAAAGATATGTCGGGTGATCTTACCAGGCTGTTGGAAATCGGACTTTACTGCAACAATGCCGCACTGAAGGAAAAAGACGGACAATGGTACGTAGAAGGAAATCCAAGCGACGGTGCTCTGGTTGTGGCAGCAAAAAAGGCTGGACTGGAAAGACTCCCGGATAGGGCTGAACGACTCTCCGAAATACCTCTCTCCAGCAGCACCAAATACATGGCTACACTCAATAGGACTGATAACGGCAATGCGCACGCGGTTCTCGTTAAAGGCGCCCCTGAACGTATCATGGAATTCTGTTCCCATGTTTTTATAAACGGAGAAGCTGCAGAACTGGATGACAAACGCCGCAGCGAGATAGTAGAACGCAGCGAGCAGATGGCATCTGAGGCTCTCCGTGTACTCGCCGGAGCCTATCGGGAAA
>CAYGKH010000322.1:0-719 GCA_964350345.1 uncultured Coriobacteriaceae bacterium | reverse complement strand
AATCTCAGGTATCGAAGGAAAGCTGGAACGGTCTGAAGCCGAAGGAAGCCTGATACTGGCAGGATTATGGGGAATGATGGACCCGCCGAGGGAAGAAAGCATTGAAGCCGTGAAAAAAGCAAAGGGAGCGGGGATCCGGCCGGTGATGATAACAGGTGATCACGCCGTAACAGCCCTTGCCATAGCAAAGGCGGTCGGCATTTCCGACAGCGATGAGGCAGTAACAGGCAGGGAAATTGATGGTATGGAAAAACATGAGCTTGCACGGGCAGCGCTCGAACGAGGCGTCTTTGCCCGGGTAACACCGGCTCACAAACTGAAGATCATGGAATCACTAAAGGAAGCGGGACACATAGTTGCAATGACAGGCGACGGAGTTAACGATGCCCCTGCCCTGAAGGGTGCCGACATCGGCGTTGCCATGGGAATAACGGGAACCGAAGTGGCCAAAGAGGCTGCAGACATGATCCTGGCTGATGACAACTTCGCCACGATCGTGCAGGCTGTGGAAGAGGGCCGGGTCATCTACAACAACCTCCAGCGTGTGGTCTACTTTCTCCTGGCAACCAACCTCGGAGAGATCCTCACCCTGGTGGCGGCCCTGGTCATAGGACTCGACCTGCCGCTTACGGCGGTAATGGTGCTGTGGGTCAATCTGGTGACAGACTGGACCTGTACAGTACCTTTGGGTATGGAACCGGGACATGCCGACATCCTGA
>CAYGKH010000321.1:0-1983 GCA_964350345.1 uncultured Coriobacteriaceae bacterium | reverse complement strand
TGCGATGGATTGTCGCAGGTCGCACCGGATGGGGCAAGGGCGAGTTGGACCCTGGTTAAAGACCAGTACGGCCCTCGTGATATGTGTGGGGAGGATCATCGTACCATTTCAACCGGAAATCTCCTGTTCTAGTACTATCTATGGTATCATCGAGGTGCCGCAACCGCCATGAGCCGAATCGACAAACTGCTCGTCCGAATCAGGTCCAACCCATCTTCAGTCACCTACAACCAACTGAGGCGAGTACTCGTGCACCACGGGGTGCACATCAGGCCCGGACGCGGCAGCCATCGAGTTGCATGCCGAGGGACCGACCTCTACACGATCAAGGACCCGGGAGACGCGAGCCACCTGCACCCGAAGACAGTCAAGCATTGCCTGCAACTGTTCGGTCTTTGGAGTGACGCCGACAACGAGCGAAAGGACGTCTGAGCGATGGACCCGACACACGCCGTCGATCACTATCTGAGCCTCGGGTATCCGATTGAACTCACGCCCGAACAGGACGGCTACTTCGCTCGCGTCCCAGACCTGCCGGGGTGCGAGAGCAACGGAATCACAGCGGAGGACGCGATGGACTCGATTCAGGAAGCCATGGCAGCCTGGATCCAGGCTGCCATGGAGACGGGTCGCACCATTCCCCTGCCACGACGAGAGGATTCGGATTACAGCGGCAAGTTCGTCGTTCGCGTTGGCCGCTCCCTCCATCGGAACCTCGTGCGCCTTGCGACGCTCGAAGGGATGAGCCTCAACGCATTCGTCAGTGCGGTGCTCTCAAGAGAAGCGGGCAGACACGTTCCGCAGCTAGAGCAATCGATCAACACCGCGGAGAGTATTACGTTGCGATGAAAGCAAACTCGACCGCTCGCCGTGAACGAACCGCTTGACCCCACAATTGCACATGACCATACTTCTGGTCATGTCTGAGACACGTTCACTCGCCGATGTGAAGGCCCACCTCTCCGAGATCGTCGACCTCGTCGAGAGCGAGCACGAGCGCATCGTGATCACCCGCCGGGGGCGTCCGGCCGCCGTCATCATGAGTACCACCGACCTCGCGAGCCTGGAAGAAGTCCTCGACATCCTCTCCACACCCGGAGCGGTCGCGGAGATCCGTGCCGCCGATGCCGAGATCGATCGAGGCGAGTTCCTCACCGCCGCCGAGTTGCGCGCGAAGTACCTCACAGGCGAGTAGGCCATGTCAGCATACCGCCTCGAACTCGCCGCCTCGGCCGAGCGCATCCTGGCCCGACTCCCCGAGTCAGCGATTGCGGCTGTCATCGAGTTCATGACCGGTCGGCTTCTCGAGAACCCTCAGCGAGTCGGCACGGCGCTCAAACTCGAGTTTGAGGGATACCGCGCAGCACGTCGCGGCCCGTACCGGATCGTCTATCGGGTGGAGGATGAACCCCGGATCGTCCGCGTGGTCCGGATCGATCATCGCGCTGACGTGTACCGGCCGAGGTAGGGTGGGTGCCACATTATTGTCGACCGTCGGTATCGGCTGGCGCACGTTTGCCGCCACACTGTCAGTCAGAGAGCTAAGGAGGTGTGAGCGCGATGGGTCCCGCGTTGATCCCGGCAATCGATACGCTTCAGGACGCGCTAGCCCGGCTGGTTGCCGAGTTCGACCCGGTTCGTGTCGTGATGTTCGGCTCGCATGCCCGAGGGGATGCTCGACCCGACAGCGATCTTGATCTTCTGGTAGTCGTCCCCCGTATGACCGACAAACGGGCACTGGCCGTGGCGATGCTGCGTTCACTGCGCGGAATTCCCGCCAACATCGAGGTGATACCGACCGACCTCGAAGAGATCGCGAGCCGAGGCGACATGCCTGGAGATATCTTGCGATCAGCGCTACGTGAAGGGAGGACAGTCTATGAGCGTTCCTCCTGAAGCACGCCGAGCACAACAAGCTGCTGAGAAGGCCCTCAAAGCGGCCCTCGTGCTGCCGGATATCGATCCCCCACGCACTCACAACCT
>CAYGKH010000320.1:0-1997 GCA_964350345.1 uncultured Coriobacteriaceae bacterium | reverse complement strand
CTCCACGAATCGAACCTGGTGATGTACGACCGTCAGACCGAGTCGCTCTGGTCACGCGTGAGGACGCGCGCTTTCCGATGAAAGACATCATGTATGTCTTCCGTATCCCGGACGGACCGGCCGTCGCCGTGCCACGCGACGGATTGCCGAGCGGCACGTTCGCCACGGACATCGATGGGAGAGATATCGCTCTCGAGTACGACGGCGTGTTCATCCGGGCCGCTGTCGACGGGGTGGAGACACCGGTCTACCTCGAGATGTGGTTCTCGTTCGTCACGCAGCACGGCGATAACGCCGAGGTCTGGGAACCGGCGGATGACTCATGATTCCGCGGGATGTTCTGGGGGTTGCAGCCAACCTCTGACCTCTCGAACGCACACGCACGGCTACGTATCGAGCCAGCCCCCACCGAATCCGGCCCGCCTTAGGCCGGTAGAAACGGGGCCGCACCCTTTCATCAACTCCCAGAACCATCCCGTGAGATGGTTCTCGATCATCATGACGATCGGGCCCTGGTCCAACCCGTAGTAGCCCTTCGAGATCCAGCCGCGTCCATCTCCGGCTGCATCGTAGGTAGGGTTGAAGCTGCACTTGAAGCCGTACACGCTCTCCATGTCGGGATAGTGCTCATGGAATGACTGGATTGCCGGGAGCACGATCTCGGGAGCGAACGGCAGCGAGGCGATCGCCGCCCAGGGAGCGATGGTTCCATCGTCCGGGCCCCACGGTATCGCCCGCGCACGATAGTCGAGGAATCGCCGCTCCCGGCCGTCGACGTGAAGCGTTGCTGGCCCCGGACCGTCACTCGCCGTGATGCCCCAGATGTTCTCGCTATATCCTCGGAATCCTCGTGTGTTCCGGATCGCGTAATCGCGCTGGATATAGGTGGCTCTTCGGCTGTTCTCGAAGTAATCGGTGTTGCGTTTTCGCATGTAGGAGTCTTGGATGCCACGGAAGTCGATCCACACGTGTGAGAGCTGGTGTACGAACAGCGGACCGCCGTACACGAACTCGTGTCCGTAGAGCTTCTTCCATCGGTACGTGCGAAGCCAGGCGTCATAACAGGTCGGGGGAAGCGGGTGGGTCGGGGAGCCGAGGCCAAGGACGTACAGCAGCAACGCCTCGTTGTAGCCGGTCCAGTGGAATCGCAGAAATCCGGTCTTGGGTTTCCAGCCGTGCGTTACCGCGCTGCTGCCGTTGCGCGCCCAGTCCCAGTCCACTCTCCGGTAGAGCTCCTCGGCGGTCTCGCGAATCTCCCGCTCTTGTGGTGTGTCGAGGTCGAAGTACGCCGCGGCTGAAAGCATCCCGGCGACGAGAAACGTAGTGTCGATCGTCGAGAGCTCGGATTCCCACGCGCGTCGGCCGCTGTCCATGTGCAGGAAGTGGTAGTAGAAGCCCATGTAGCCGGTGGCGTCTGGTTCTGGCCCGTGCGGGGCGTCGCGGAAGAAGCGCAGAGTGGTCAGCACGCGCTCGGCCGCCTCGGCTCGGCTCACATACCCGCGCTCGACGCCGACCGTGTAGGCGGCGAGCCCAAGGCCCACAGCGGCGATGCTGCAGTGAGAGCCGGGTCGCGTAGTGTCACGGACGAGGCCGTTCGCCGGGTTCGCCTCGGCGGCGAAGTAGCCGAACGTATCGTGCTGCAACGCGAGTAGACGTGCATCAGCGTATATAGGCGCGGTCATCGGCGTTGCCGCGCTACTCGGCTCGCTCGATGATGTCGCGCATGCTGCGAGCTGGCTCGTATCGGCATGCCTCATTCTCTCGGAGTCGAGGGATAGATACCCGAGAGACCTGCTTCTTTGACAACCGGGCTTCGCGCGCAAAAGTGCGAGGCCGCTGCTTCCCTCGAACGAACCGTCACCTTGCGGCTGGGGCCCATCTGAGTTCTTCAACGACCTCGCAAATAGGACTATGCTCCACCCCCGCGCAAGAAACAATACATCGCGTTGCCTCATAAAGAATGTACTCGAAACCGATTCGATGCCTCATAAAAGAAG
>CAYGKH010000319.1:0-2009 GCA_964350345.1 uncultured Coriobacteriaceae bacterium | reverse complement strand
GAACGTCTCCAGACCCTGGTAGCCGAGGCGGACGAGATGTGGATCGAGTTCGGAGCGACTACCGAGGTCCACGGCCCCGATGCCGACACGGCCGTGAGGCTCGAGCGCGAGGCCACGCTCGCAGGGATGAAACTCACGCCGATGCGCATCCGCCATCTCGGGACCGATCGCTCGCCCGAGATACTCGAAGCCATGCACCGTCACCTGATCGATGAGGGTGTCGAGGTGCTCATGGAAGTCGAGGTGGTAAGGGTGGTCGGCGGCGGCGGTCGCGTGAGTGGGGTCGAACTTGCGGATGGCACGCTGCTGGAGGCGGATGCCGTCGTGATGGCGCCTGGCAGAGAGGGAGCAGAGTGGCTTGCGGCCCAGGCGGGGGTCCTCGGCATCGGCCTTCCGAACAATGCGGTCGATATCGGAGTGAGGGTCGAGTGTCCCGCTCCGGTGATGGAGCCGCTCACTGACCACCTCTACGAGGCGAAGCTCACCTACTACTCGCGCGCGTTCGGGGACCGGGTGCGTACCTTCTGCATGAACCCTTACGGGGAGGTGACTGCGGAGTCGTACGGGGGTGTCGTGACGGTCAACGGCCACTCCTTCGCAGAGCATCGGACCGCCTACACCAACTTTGCCGTGCTCGTGAGCCAGGCGTTCACCGAGCCGTTCACCGAACCGATCACCTACGGGCGCTCGATCGCGCGGCTGGCTAACCTCCTCGGCGAAGGAATCCTGGTACAGCGGCTCGGTGACCTCAAGGCGGGCAGACGCTCGACTCCCAAGCGCATAGCCGAGTCGGTCGTGTTGCCCACCATGCCGACCGCCACCCCCGGAGACCTCTCCTCGGTGCTGCCCTACCGGCACCTGACCGACGTCCTTGAGTTCATCGAAGCGATGGACCGGCTCGTCCCCGGCCTTGCGGCGCCGAGCACGTTGCTCTACGGGATCGAGGTCAAGTTCTACTCGTCCCGTCTCGACCTCGACTCCACTCTCATGACGCCCATTGCGGGGCTCTACGCGGTCGGGGACGGTGCCGGGGTGACCAGGGGGCTCATTCAGTCCTCGGCGAGTGGGCTTGTGGCCGCGCGCGCGATCGTGGGTGAGGTCGCGATGGACGGGTAGGTAGATAGTGGGGATGTCTTCAGCCTGGAAGAGGGTGTTGAGCATGCGCGTTCTTGTAGCCACGGACCTGTCCGATGCCGGGATGCTTGCGATCGAGACCTTGCTCGGGTGCAATCCGGAACTCTTCGGCGCGGTCACGCTGCTCCATGTGATCGAGGCCGAACACTATATGGCCGACATCTCGGCCGAGGAGATCATACGCTTTGCCGAGGAGCGGCTGGGTGAGCGGGCCGCGGGTCTGGAGCGGGCCGGCTTCATGGTCGAGCACCGGATCGAGCAAGGGCCGGCTGCCGAGCGCGTCCAGGAGGTCGCCGATGAGATCGGCGCGGATCTCATCGTCGTGACCGATCGCGGGCGCAGCGGTGCCCCGGGCCGTTTCCTTGGCAGTACGTCTGAGAAGATCGCACTCGCCGGAAACACTCCGGTGTACGTGGAGCGCGTCGAGGAACGCGACGCGAACTGGTGCCGCCTCGGGGCGAAGGCCCCGTTCGCGCGGCCCTATATCGCTGCCGATATCGATGAGGGCCTGCCCCGCGTGGCGCGCGTGGTCTCCCGGCTTCCGGGCGTTGCCGAGGTCCGTGTGGCGCATGTCGCGAGTAGCGCGCGCAGCTCGCTAGACGAACGGGAGTTCATCGCCAACGAGATCGCGGCGACCCCCATAGGTGGCGCGGAGATAGCAGTTCTGCACGGGAGCGATCCAGCGAAGACGATAATGAAGGATGCCGAGATGTTCGGGGCGACGCTGATCGCACTTGCCCCGAGGCGACATGGGATCGTGGGCAGAGTGGTGTTCGGCAGCGTGGCGCTGTCGCTGCTTCGTGAGAGTCGGCTACCGCTACTGTTCGCGTAGGTGCGGTGGCACATACGCGCCACCTGCGGCATACTGTCTCGGC
>CAYGKH010000318.1:0-2014 GCA_964350345.1 uncultured Coriobacteriaceae bacterium | reverse complement strand
CTACGAAGTGAGGCGCACGGCCGCGGCTGATGCGCTAGGACGTAGACACACCCTGAGCAATGGGGGACATGTGGCCGAAGGCGAGCTGACCGGGCATCGCGTTGTCCTGCGTCCGCTTGTGGACGACGACCTCGACGTCCTGTCGGGGCTGGCATCAGGGCGGGGTTGTCAGCCGTGGTGGACGGATCCGAGCGTCACGGGACTCCGTGACAGTCTGCTCGAGGCATCGGACACCTGGTCGTGGACGGTGGTCGTCGACCTTCAAACGGCCGGGGTCGTTTCGGCCTACAGCGTCGGCTGGCCTCCCGGCTCCGCGCTTGGTCTGGCGATCATGCTCGGCGACGCATGGCAAGATCGAGGGTTGGGTCCAGAGACGCTTTCGGTTCTCATCGCCCACCTGATTGGGACGCGAGGGGTGCGCCGTTTCGTCGTAGATCCCGCCGCTGCCAACCTGCGCGCCATACGCGCCTACGAGTCCCTTGGCTTCAAGCGCATCGGTGTCGCACGTCAAAGCGAGCCCGCACCGGACGGATCGTGGCGCGACTGCCTGCTCATGGATTTGCTCGCGAATGAGTTTCAGGGGCGGTGGTGAGGTCGGTTGAGGGGTGTCTGACCCGCGCGTCAACCCGACAACGCCGTGTGCGGTAGACTCGGGTCCGGAGCGGGCGCAGGCGTTGCGGTTGCGCCCAAGAGCGTTAGAGCCACAGCACGTCGTTTCCGGCGCACCAGCCTCGGGGGAGTCAAATGGCGGTTCGTGAGCTCGGCGATAGTGACCTAGATGCGATCCTCGCCTTGTATGGCGACCTGCACTCGAAAGACGACCCGCTGCCCCCGCGGCTCTCGGTGGAGCACACGTGGGAGACCGTCCTGGCGGGAGCCGGCAATCACTATCTCGGGTACTTCGTCGGAGACCGGCTCGTTTCGAGTTGCGTTCTGACGATCGTTCCCAACCTGACCCGGGGATGTCGACCCTACGGCCTCGTGGAGAACGTCGTGACGCAGGCGGACCATCGCAGGAGAGGCTACGCGACAGCGGTGCTGCATCGTGCACTCGAGTTGGCCTGGTCGGAGCGCTGCTACAAGGTCATGCTGCTGACTGGAAGCACAGACGAGGGAGTCCTTGGGTTCTACGAGGCAGCCGGGTTCAGGCCTGGTGTGAAGAAGGGGTTCGTGGCACTGCCTGGAGCTGGGCTCTAACCAGCGCATCTAGCCGGCGGCGCAAGCGGTACGCTACGAAGTGAGGCGCACGGCTGCGGCTGATGCGCGAGGACGTTGGATGCAACCAGGGGGGACACGTATTGAACGTCGTGTTCGACCTCGGCGGCGTTCTCCTCACTTGGGATCCGCCAGCAATCGTCGCGTCGGTCTTCGACGACGAACACGATCGTGCGCTCGTGCTTGACCTCGTCTTTGCACACGAGGACTGGCAGGATCTCGACCGCGGATTGATGAATCCCTCGACGGCGATCGAGCGCGCCGTTTCGCGTACCGGATTGCCTCTCGTGAAGCTGCAGGCGCTCTTCAGCGCGATACCGCGCTCGCTTGTTCCCATTCCGGCCAGTGTCGAGCTACTGTCACAGGTCCATGAGGCGGCGCATCCGGTCTATGCGCTCTCGAATCTGCATCGGGCTTCGCTCGAGTGCATCGAGGACGCCTACGACATCTTCGACCTGTTTGAAGGACGGGTCGTCTCATGCGAGGTGGGAGCCTGCAAGCCCGAGCCGGCCATCTACCGGTATCTCCTCGAGCGCTTCGAGCTCGATCCCGCCTCCACCGTCTTCATCGACGACATGCAGGCCAACCTGGACGCAGCGTCGGCTGCAGGTATCCGCACCGTGTTGTTCACGAGCGTGGAGTCCTGTCGCCGCGATCTGGACTCACTCGGGTGCACGTAGGTTCAAGTCCGAACTACACCATCTAGCTCTCTTCTTCTCGTGAAACGCCCCGAGCTCTCATGCCGAGATAGCGCCCCGGAATTGTTGCCGGATTCGTTGCCCAAATACCTGGTGACTGT
>CAYGKH010000317.1:0-2017 GCA_964350345.1 uncultured Coriobacteriaceae bacterium | reverse complement strand
CGACCACGTCGGACGGGCTGCCCCTGAAAGTGTTGTACAGGGCATCCACCAGCCCGATATCCTGAACACGATTCAATTCCGGTTTCGGGTTGTTGCGTGGATCCAACTGGGTGCGTGGGAACAGGTAGATGCACGGCGGCGGAACGCTCCGAAAACCAGTTGGTGTCTGGATCACCGTCGCACGATCGGGATTGCCGACCAGTTTCGGACACTCACGACCGCGCGTACCACACAGCATATCCCAGATGACAACAGCATCCACCCTTTCCCGCCTGCTGATGACCTCGGCGCTGAGCCTGGTATGCAGCCCGGACCAAGCGTTCCGTCTGGGATCTGCGCCGGCGTTCTGGCACAGAGACCAGATCACGAACTCCTCGGCTTGTGGTGGTCGCTGGAAGATGTTGGTGTTGTTGCCGTCGAGACATCCTTTCGTCTCCACGACGCTGACCAACCCACCGGGCATCCGGATCTCGTAGTCGTATCGCTCGCCTGAACCAGAGAAGCACCATTCCTCAATCGCCCTCTCGGATTTCAGGTGGTTAAGGATATCCCGCATGAAGACGCGCTTCTTGTCGGTCGTTGCTGCCGTAATGCCCCTCAGGCGTTCGATGGCGGCCCCGAACAGACCGGTCTCCTCAAGCTCGGTTTCCGATACGTTGGCCTCCAGTGCTGCGGCCCGCTTGATGGAGCCAACGATCTTCGCGATCTCCCTGTCGCGCTCGGCGGTCAGCGAGCAGAAGATGACAGGATCTTCGTCGCCGGGGTTCGGGCTATCGCACACTGCTATGCGGCCTCGCTTCCCGACATTGGCTGCCCGGAACGAATGGGGCCAAGTACATTCTGCGAAAGCCAGGAGACCACAGGCACGGCCACGCCGTCACCCATCAGATGGTAAGCCTCATTGTAGTTCGCCGGCAACCGATACGAGTCGGGAACTCCCATCAGCCTTGCGGCTTCCCTTGGTGACAGGAGTCTCGTGCGGATTCCGCCATTCTCCACCACGATGATCGTCTGGCGGCTCGACCCGCCAGACGGCGTGCGCAGACACCCGCTGATGCCGTCGAATCGCACCTCGGCCCTCTGCGCCTTCTCGCCGCCTTCACCCCGGGGTCGTGTCCTCCTGTAGATGGTGCCGACCGAGCGTTCATGGCCCATCGACACCTGGCTGACCTTGACGGTATGGATATGCGACATCATGGAAAGTAGGCGCTGTGTCTCAACCTCAGAGTGCCACTCCACGCCGGTTGGCTCATCCTCAACCAGATCCTTTAGGGTCGTGCGGCGTCGCGGTGGAACTGGCATATTCCACCAGATCCATCTGGAGCGAAGGCCGTCAGGAAGTCTGTCGTATGCACTCTCGATGGATTTGGTGTGCCAATCCGGAACTGGTGCCTCGGCGACAAGCTGCCCCGGCACTGCGGCTGGCTCTCTCACTGCCACAATGAACAGGCGGGGTCTGGACTGCGGCACGAACAGGGCCGCATCAATCACCATTGGGCCAACGGAGTACCCGAGTTCCATCAGCGCCCCGAGGATTGCGTCAAAGTCCGCACCGTGGTTGGACGTCAGTGCGCCGATAACATTCTCCAGCACGATCATGCGTGGCGATCGGTGTTCGCGCACAAGACCGGACATCAATGCGTGGAAAGCCCAAAAAGTTCCACTGCGCTCACCGGCAAGACCCTTCTGATTTCCTGCGAGCGACAAGTCTTGGCAGGGAAACGACGCCCATGCGAGATCCACGTGTCCGGGAAGGTCGTCCGTCGCCAACGAGCGAATGTCAGCCACCAGCAGGGAATCGCGCCCGAAATTGGCCTCATACGCCGCCGCCTTCTTCGTGCAGATGTCGTTGGCGAACGCGCACGACCATCCCTGCCCCAAACCGAGCCGTGCCATTCCTGCGCCGGCGAAGAACTCGTAGAAAGATCGGCGATCGCCCATGTGCGGCTTCTCCCGGGATTCTTCGGTACCGTGTTCTCTCATCTGTCAGTATTCCAACTGCGTCAAGAGCTTCCCC
>CAYGKH010000316.1:0-2021 GCA_964350345.1 uncultured Coriobacteriaceae bacterium | reverse complement strand
TGAGGGCACCCGAAAGGACGGCATTGTGGCGGTACTGAAGGACATCATTCCTGCCGACACCCGGTTGCTCATCTGCGGGACGGCGCCCAGTGAACTGAGCGACATCGACCGAGTCGACATCAGGCGTCCTCGGCTCACGGCCACCCTTCAAGCAAGGCCCTAATGGTACGCGTCCGTCGCTTCTTCCCTCGCGACCACTGTGTCATACAGACCGTAATGAGTCAGTCCCGGATGGCTGTCGATGCCCGTGTAGCGCAATGAAGCATCCTCGTAGCGACGGAAGGCGAACACGGCCTGATTCATCCGCTCTGTGTTGAACACCTTCAGCCGGACGAGCAGATGGAAGTCCTTCACCGTGAGACCTGTGACCGCCAGGAACAAGTCGGGCTCGAGCTTGGTGATCACATCTTGCAGCGTGTTCTCGCGGAAGTCCGTCAGGTACATGAACGCAGGGATGCGCGTGGCGAACTTGATCAGCTTCTCTTGCACGAGCTTGCGCTTGGACTTGTACTCCTTCTCCTCCTCGGTCAGCTCCCTCTTCTGCTTCGCGGTCAGCTTGCCGTCCTTGGCCTTGCTCTTGAGGTCCTTGACCTTGTCGCTCTTGTTGATGATCGTCTCGATAATGTTGTCACCAAGCGCGCGCCACCCCTCGATGCGCTCAACTGCGGCCATGGCCTCCGGGTCGTCCAGGATGCGCCGAAGGGTGTCGTTGTCGACATTCACCAGCAGGGCGGACTCCCACTTGCGGGCCAGTAGCGTCCCCGACGTGCCTGCCATAGCGATGTCGAGAATGCTCCCGGCGTCGATCGGCACCATGTTGGCGCCGTCGTAGGCGAGCACGGGCAGGAACGAGACGAGGTCCTTGACCGCATTCTCCGGATTCGTCTCGCTCGGGGAGAGTCCCAGACCGTACTCAGAGAGCTGTCGTAGCGCTCGGGTAGGAGCGAAGTCGAATACGAAGCAGATCGGTTTGAGAATCTCCTCTTCGTTCGGGTCGTCGCCGTTGGGATTCTTGATCGTCCACGGCGACTGCACACGGAACGCAGCTTGGAAGTAGGTCTCCGGCGACGTAAGATTCCGGAGCATCAGGATCGAAGACCACTGCGGTACGGTCACACCAGTCGTGAGCTTGCCGCACGATAGCGTAATCGTCTTCGTCTCGAAACCGCTGCCGATCGCCGAACGCACGGGCGGCAGCGCGTCGAGGCCGATGCCTGCCGATGCACCCGCCGAAATCACGACTTCGTAGTCATGCCAGAACGTGTTGTGCTTTTCCGCCAAGAGGTTCGCCATCGCATGACACGCGGCGACGTTTGGCATGAACCAGAACGCATGCTGCAGGTAGGGTAACAGGCGGACATCCGAGTACGGCCACGGCGGACGAGTCGAAGTCTTCAGGGACTCGATAATCTGAGGTGCGTACGAGCCCCGGATGATATCGAGCCACTTCTGCACGTCGCTCTTGTGCTCGAACTGGGCATCCTTACCAACGCCGGAGGCCGCAAAGAACGCATTGAGGTCGAACTCGTCGAACTCCCCGGCACTCGCGATCGCGAGGAGCTCGTCGGGCATCTGATACGTGAGTAGGCGCATTTGCGGAAGCGCGCCATAGGGGTTCCACTCCTCCGGCTTGGCTGCGGCGAACTCCTCCTTCGCGCGCTGCTCGTCGGTGTACGTCCAGTTGAAGATCTGCTCCTCGATGAACTCCCCCGTGGCCAGCGCCCTGAACGGTGTCCCGGACAGATAGAGGTACGCCTTGGTCGTGATGGGAAGGAACTCGGTCTCCTTCTCCGAGAGCACGCTCAGATCTTCGTTCATCTCTTCCAGGCCGACGGCGTACTCGAGCTTGGTCTCCTTCTTGGCGACCGCGTCGTCCTCGCCCTCGAACAACTCCTTCGCCGTCTCTCTCCAGGCGCCGAAGTGGTACTCGTCGAAGACGACGAGATCCCACTCCACCTTGTGGATCCACTCGTTCTTGGGCTTGATGTTGCCCGCCTCGTCGCGACCGAGGAGGTCCTGGA
>CAYGKH010000315.1:0-2027 GCA_964350345.1 uncultured Coriobacteriaceae bacterium | reverse complement strand
GCTGGCGCGGTTTGTCGGCGTCGATGCCATTGTTCGACCCCGCTCAGCTGCGGCTATACGGGACGACGACATCCTTGATCATGGGAAAGTGCCGCTTGTTGAATGTCACCAACACGGCACCCGCTGACTCGGCCGACGTCGCCACGATCGCATCAGCGAGTCCGGTGCCGTGCGCAGGCCGGTAGCGCTGCCTGCACAAACCTCCGAGACGGGCGAGCGCCCGGTCAACGGGGATGATCTCGAAGGCGTCGAGGAACCGCTCAAGTGCCGCCTCCTCGTCGGTGCCCTTCACGCCCGAGTAGATCTCCGCCACAGTGATGGCCGAGACGTACAGGCCACCTTCGAGAGACTCGACATACCGGATCGCCTCATCGCGACCGCGCAGGTACTCGATGATCACATCGGTGTCGAGAAGAAAGCTCTTCGCCGTCACGAACGGTCAGCCCCAGCTTCTAGCCGGACCCATTCGCCCCTCAGTGCGTCTACGTCGGGCAGATCCTGACGGTCTCTCCACAGTCCCCTCGCGCTGCGAATCAGATCGAGCCGACTCGCGGAGCTCTCCCGTTCGATGAGTCGGTCTACTGCGGTGCGGATTACTTCGCTCTGGGACTTACCCAGGCGCCGCGCGATTGACTTGACCGCCGTCTGTTCGCGATCAGTGAGATAGATCTGGGTTCGCCGCATGGTGCACCTCCGTCGTGTATACATCGTTACTATACATCACTATCCCGGTTTGTGCCCACTTTCCCGTGTGTCGAACGTGTTTCGGCTTGAGCAGACGCCGAACGCCTGCATGTCGATTCTACCTCGCGGCGTTCTGCTCGAAGCCGGGGTTAGCCAGCGTCCGATGACCCTTCAGTCGGCGCCAACGTAAGAGTGTCGATGCCGTCAACGTTGGTCACTCGACAGCGCTTGTCCGAAGGCTCGTCCACAATCGATGCTTCAAGAAGCTGCGCGTCCTGTATCGTGCGAATGCACATCTCTCCCATGTATGCGAGCCCCTTTACATGCTCACACTCGTCGTAGTCGCTTCCGCAGATCGAACATTCCGCTTGACGGACGATCATGCCGGAACTCATGAAGGCCTGAGGTGGGAAGAGGAGGGCTTGCATGGCCATGCGCCTGTTCAGATCCCGCTCGTACTTGGCTCCCCCAGGATGCGCGCGCATGGCCGCTGAGGCCGCGTACTGAGCCGAGACAAGTGAATCCCACGCAGCATCTGGGAGTCCGCTTTCGAGAGCTGTCCAGACTCCCAATTCGTCGATGGCCCCCTGTGCTGCAAGACTCATGGCGAGCAGCTCGTTCGCGGAACCCTCGTCTCCTAGCGCTACGACAGTTGCCTTCGCGTCGTCGAGCGCACCAATCAACTCCTGCAGTTCCTGCCGTGTGGCTGAACGGACATTCCCTGATACCGTCGCGAACGATGAGTGCCGCGCGTGGTGCAGTACTGCTTCCGCAGTTTGGGGGAGCGACATGTCAGTCACCGTTCGCGACCTCCTCGACTGTTTCGCGGAGGATGTCCAATCCTTCAATCGGACCTTCATAGGTTATGGCCTTGTAGGCGCCTTCGGCCGACCTGCTCACGACTCGCACACGGACCGGCGGCTTCGTGAACGTGCCGATGAGCTTGTCGTACACAAAGTTGCCAAGGACGCTGAGAAGAACAGGCGTTGCGACGGCAGTCGCGGCCGTGATCAAGATATCTGGCAGATGCACGAACGCATCGTGCTCCGCAATCGTTGGGAGCTTCCCGTCAGCGGGCCTCGCGACGCGGGCGTCAACCCCCTTCTCTCTCAAGAGCTTCGCAAGGTCGAGCGCGTCTGACTCGTTCAGCAGATCTTGCTGGCCGGACGCAGTCTCGAAGCCTCGCGGCAGGAGGACGACATTCCCAAGCAGAATCAGGTCGAGTTGAGCCGCTCGAGCGTCAACATCGAGGTAGTCAACAATCTCAATCATGGCTCCCCCATCAGCCTGGCTAACGTGTTAGGCATAACCTGCGGCGCAGGCGCCTTCAGGTTGATTCTACC
>CAYGKH010000314.1:940-2043 GCA_964350345.1 uncultured Coriobacteriaceae bacterium | reverse complement strand
GGAGTACACCACTTGGCGGGCAGCGTCTCGGCGAAGAGTTTCCCCTTGCGCTGGCCGAGTAGAGCTACCGCGGTGCCGCACCCTTGCGCGCTGGCGTAAGTCTCACGGAACAGTGGCCGGAGCTTTGCCTGGGTGATGATCGAAGCAATGAGCGCGTCGACCTTCTTGGAGTCTTCCTTGTTGAGCCCTTCGGACTCGTCATCCTCGTCGGACTCATCCTCCTCAGGTCGCGAAGTGGCAACCGGAAAACGGCCGTCTCCGAGGAGCAAGTCTACCTTGCTCTGAATCGCGTTCTCAGCGGCCTGGTAGACGATACACGGGCGCCGATCATAAATCGGTACCTCGGTGTTGGTCCACGGCTCGCGATGGTCGAACCGCGTCCCGTCGACCTCAGACTCCAGCTCGATGAGCGTTCGCGCTCGAGGGGACACGTTCGCCTGATAGATGACTTGGGCAGTGTCGAGCCCGTTGATTTGCTGAGTCATCTATGCGCCTGGGGATTCGTGTCGGTAATTTCCGCGTGACGGGGAGGGCCCGAATTCTGCAAGCGCCACGTAGCGACAGCAGTCGATCGAGTGGTTGTTCTTGTCCTCGATGTCTTCGAGGAATCTTCCGGGAGCCTTGCTGTCAGCTTTGCGGCGGTAGCTTTTACACTCGCGAACGAAGTTGACGCAGTGCGGGGCGCAGTAGAATCGCGCCCACTGCTCGATCGTTCCGCCCGCTCCGTCCCGGCTGTGGATGAACATGAGGTCAGCCAATCGCGCAACGCCGGCTTCAATCGAGTTGTCCACGTCGCGGCACCGTAGCCCGGCCTTACGCAGGTCGTGGATTCGGTCAGGCCGCGATGGGTCAGGGTAGCAGTCGAGACCCTGGTAACGCTCTCTGGCGATGCTGTCCCAAACCTCGTTTGGTGTCTCGCTTCGGTAGACCTCATCGAGAACCCAAAGCGCCGAGTCGTCGCCCTTGCCTTGGATGCCACAGAAGAGGAAGCAACCTGGGTCAACCCATCCGTGGTCGACTCCCAAAACGAACTTGCGGAATGCCCGGAGGTCGGGTGGTGCCCGCACGTGGAAGTCTTCGTTGAAGGGCAACACGAGCCCTTC
>CAYGKH010000314.1:0-930 GCA_964350345.1 uncultured Coriobacteriaceae bacterium | reverse complement strand
GCCCTTCCGCAGAATCGAAATCGCATTCCCACTCTCGGGCGAATGTTGACGGAGCCGTGGTTGCTCGCGCGTCCTCTATCGTGTCGACACTCACCAGCTCGGGAGAGTCGCGCCAGGTGAAGACTCGAGAGAAGTACTTCACGACGGAACCGGGTAGGGAAGCGCTTTGCCGTTGGCTTCACCGAGCTTGTGCTGACTGTAGAGGAGACCGTGACGCCCCATGCGGGGAGTCCCGCTGTCCACTTCAAGATGCAACGACCAAGGCTCTGAGAGCCACGGCTTTACCACCGAGGCATGAACCTCCTTGGGGATGTCGTCGCACTCGTCACCTAGAACCAGATCGCATCGCTGGCCACGAGCGGCCTTCGAGCTTGCGTTCTGTGCCGGCATCGGCTTGAACCAGCTGCCGTCGGGGAATTCGATTTGCAGCGTCGAGCGGTTGAGTTTCCCGCCGAGTTGCTTCCAGTCGCCGTAGCACTCGTCTTCGAGCGCGGCGCCGTGGATGTCTTTGAACTGCTTCAGCGTCGGGCATAGCCCGATGGTGCGCGAGCCGGTGAACGGTTTCAGCGCGTCAGCCCGGAGCTTGCCGAAGTGGCGAGCCACCACCATCCAGAAGATGAATCTCTCGAACCAGCTCTTTCCCTCGCCTCGTCCCCACGGAAGAACCAGCGTCGTGTCGCGCCACCCTTGCGACTCCAGAATATTGAAGGCCCACTCCTGCGGACCCGTCAGCTGGATGTCAACCGTCGCCACTGGGTTCGGTCTTGCTAGCCCGCCGAATCACAATCTCGAGTGGGTCAGTGTTCGCTGGGCCTTGCCGAGCCGCGATGTCGTCCTCCAGCTTGCGTCGCTTCAACAGTGAGTCGTTGAGGCTCGCGATAGACCTACCGTAGTCAGCAGCCTTGTCGAGCACCTTGACCTCACCGTCGG
>CAYGKH010000313.1:0-2048 GCA_964350345.1 uncultured Coriobacteriaceae bacterium | reverse complement strand
TCAGCCCCTTACTCGCTTAGCAGGCGAGCGCCTTCAGCCTCTCGGCCAGCTCTCCACAACGGCACCGCATCGTCCTGACGGACAGCGGAGCGCGGCGCTCATTGTAGCAAGTCGTGCGCCTGTACGGTATGGGCGCGACTTCTCGGCTGCCCGACTCCCGTCTCGAGAGCGCGAAATTACAGACTCATTCCGATTATGGACATTCTCTCTCGGCATGTGTGGGTATATCCAAGAGATACGACTGCCGAGGCGAAAGGGGCACGTAGAGATGACCGATAAGAAGACGCCACTGACTACAGGGCACGGAAGGCCCGTCGACGATGACCTGAACTCCGTCACCGCCGGCCCGCGCGGGCCGCTACTCATGCAAGACGTCCACCTGCTCGACAAACTCGCGCACTTCAACCGCGAGCGGATCCCGGAGCGTGTGGTGCACGCGAAGGGTGCCGGTGCGCACGGCTACTTCGAGGTGACGGCCGATCTCACTCCGTACACAAGGGCCGCTTTTCTCTCCGAGGTTGGCAAGAAGACCGACGTCTTCGTCCGCTTCTCGACGGTGGGCGGCGAGAAGGGATCGGCCGACGCGGAGCGAGACCCGCGTGGCTTCGCGATCAAGTTCTACACCGAGGATGGTAACTACGACATGACCGGCAACAACACGCCGGTATTCTTCATCCGCGACCCGCTCAAGTTCCCCGACTTCATCCACACCCAGAAGCGCAACCCTGTCACGAACCTCAAGGACCCGGACATGTTCTGGGACTTCCTCTCGCTGACGCCGGAGTCGATCCACCAGGTCACGATCCTCTTCTCGAACCGGGGCACTCCGGCGAGCTACCGGAACATGAACGGCTATAGCAGCCACAGCTTCATCTGGTACAACGAGGCAGGCGAGAGGTTCTACGTGCAGTACCACTTCAAGACCGACCAGGGCATCCAGAATTTCACCGCCGCCGAAGCCGATGCCATGAAGTCGGCGGATCCCGATCACGCCACCCGCGACCTGTTCGAGGCGATCGCGCGCGGAGAGTATCCGTCGTGGACGCTCGAGATGCAGATCATGCCCTTCGCCGAGGCTGAGAAGTACCGGTTCGACGTACTCGACATCACCAAGGTCTGGCCGCATGCGGACTACCCGCCCATCAAGGTCGGGCGCCTTGTGCTCAACCGTAATCCCGAGAACTACTTCGCCGAGGTCGAGCAGGCGGCGTTCTCGCCGGCGAACCTGGTGCCGGGCATCGCTCCCTCGGCGGACAAGATGCTCCAGGGGCGGTTGTTCAGCTACCACGACACCCATCGGCACCGCCTTGGCCCGAACTTCCACCTGCTTCCCGTGAACGCCGCCAAGCCCGATGTCGTCGCGAACTATCAGCGCGACGGCGCGATGCGCTTTGACGACAACGGCGGGGTAGGGCCGAACTACTGGCCGAACAGCTTCGGCGGGCCGCAGCCCGATCCTTCGGCAGCCGACCCCCAGGCCGAGGTCGAAGGAGTGGCCGGGCGCCACGCTCCCGCGCACGAGAACGACGACTTCGTGCAGGCCGGGACGCTCTACAGCGTGGTCATGAGCGACGAGGACCGCGACCATCTTGTGAACAACATCGTGGGACACCTCGGCGGGGCGCAGAAGAGGATCCAGCTCCGGCAGTGTGCGGTCTTCCACAAGGCTCACGAGGAGTATGGGACACGCGTGGCGCAGGGCCTCGGGCTCGATGTGGCCGAGGTTGCGCGACTCGCAGCGATGACCGCCGATGAGCGGGCGGAGGTTACGGCTGGGTAGACGGATCGCGAACGGGGTGAGGGCTTAAGGGGAGGAGAGATCCGCCCTCAGAGTTCCTCACCCCACACGCGCCATACGACACCGGAGCGCTTCGCCTCGTACATCGCACTGTCGGCCTTGGCGAGCAGTGTGTCGGCACTGTCGGTCACCGGGTCGAAGTGCGCGGCGCCGATGCTGGTGGTGACCGAGACCGACTCTCCCGAGAAGTCCACAGGCGTGGCGGTGCACGCCGCGATCTTGCGGGCGGTCGTCGCGAGTGCTTCCACGC
>CAYGKH010000312.1:0-2055 GCA_964350345.1 uncultured Coriobacteriaceae bacterium | reverse complement strand
CTCCGAACTCGATCCACATCTCGTCCGCCTCGGCTACCAGGGTCTGGAGACGTTCGGCGCCCACGTACTCCCCGAGCCAGCCGCCCGCCTCGCTGGTAAGCGTCAACTTCCCGTCCGAGAAGGCCCCGGCCCCGCCCCAACCGCTCATGATGTCGCACTCGGCACACCCGACGCATCCTCGCTCACGCGACGGGCAGCTGCGCTTGGTGATCGGCTTCCCCTTCTCGACGATCACCACGTCGCGCACTCCTGACCGTACGAGTTCCAGGGCGGTGAATATGCCGGCCGGCCCCGCCCCGACAACGACGGCCGCATGTCGCGCTGAAGCCACTCCCCCACCCCACATACTCGCCCGACCAGACACTGGGTATGTTCCACCATGTAGGAGAAAACCCTCGTCGGCTGGAACGAGCGCGGGTTCGAGCAGTTGATGTGCCGCTCGAAACCCTAGATCTTGTCGGTGTAGTCGACGAACTTCGTATACCGCTCGTTGAACACCAGGGATGCCGATCCGGTCGGCCCGTTACGATGCTTGGCGACGATGATCTCGGCGATTCCCTTGGCGGGACGATCGTCATCGTCATCGCCGCTGTGCGGATCGGTGTTTCGGTCGATGAACATGACCACGTCCGCATCCTGCTCGATCGCGCCCGACTCGCGAAGGTCTGATAGCTGCGGCCGTTTACCTGCGCGCTGCTCGACTGCTCGCGAAAGCTGCGAGAGAGCGAGCACCGGCACGCCAAGCTCCTTGGCGAGGATCTTCAGGCCACGGCTGATCTCGGCGATCTCGGTCTGGCGGTTCTCCGAGCGTCTCCCCTGCGGCTGCATGAGCTGAAGGTAGTCGACGATCACGAGGCCGTTCTGGCAGTCCCTCAACTGTCGGCGCGCTTTGGCCCGAACCTCCAGGATCGAGATCGAGGGCGTATCATCCACATAGAAATCGAGTTCTGCCAGGGTCCCCATCGCCCGGTGGATACTCGCCCAGTCGCTGTCTTTGATGTGCCCGGTTCGGACATCCTGGGAGTTGATCCGCGCCTCGGAGCAGAGCACACGCTGGATGAGTTGTTCAGCTGACATCTCGAGACTGAAGAGCGCTACTGTCGTACCCGATTTCGCGGCGTTGACGGCGATATTGAGCGCGAAAGCAGTCTTGCCGACCGCGGGGCGCGCCGCAAGGATGAGGAGGTCGCCACGGTGCATGCCGGCAAGCACCTTGTCGACGTCCTTGAACCCGGTCGGGACCCCTGTGATGTGCTCCTGACGCTCGAACAGTTCCTCGAGTTGCTTGAAGCTCACTTCGAGGAGGTCTTCCATACCCTTGAAGTTGCTGCCGACCCGTTTGTTGGTGACCTCGAAGAGTGTGCGCTCCGCCTCCTCGACGACCTCCTGCAGGTCGTCAGGTGCTTCGTAGCCGAGCGCCACGATGTGGTTCGCGGCACTGATCAGGTCGCGGAGGGTCGAGGTGCGCCGAACGATCTCAGCGTAGCGCACGGCGTTGGCCGTGGTCGGAACCACACCGGTGATGTCGAGCAGGTATCCCTTGCCACCGACCGCCTCCAGATCACCAGCGGAATCGAGACGGTCGGCGACGCTCAACTGGTCGACGGGGATGGCCCGGTTGTACAGATGCGCCACCGCCGCGTAGATCTTGCGGTGGGCCGGCCGGTAGAAATCGCCCTCGCCGACCATACTGAGCACGGTCTCGAGTGCGTCGGACGACAGGAACATCGAGCCGAGCAGTGCCTGCTCTGCTTCCATGTTGTGTGGCGGTACCCGCAACGCGCCACCCGAGGGTACCAGCGCTAACGATCCGCGTACCTCGCTCATCGATGCCTCCCGACATGTATCGACCTCGCCCGGCCGCGACCTGCGCGACACGTAGCCAGCTGATTCTAGCCGAGAGTAGTGACACCGATCTGGGCACGACGGCCCCTGTCCACAGGCCGAAACGCCCAGACCTCCACCCGAAGGGACTTATCCCCCGTTTCCACAGATACCGAAGATGTTTCATCCTCCTAAAACGCCGTGGCACCGCCCTCACGGGCGGCGCCACGT
>CAYGKH010000311.1:0-2067 GCA_964350345.1 uncultured Coriobacteriaceae bacterium | reverse complement strand
CTCATGATCCGCGGCCACTTCGACGCGGCCCATGCGCTGCACGGCTATCCGGGCGAGTGTCGGAACCTTCACGGACACACGTGGGACGTCGAAGTCGTCGTCCGAGGATCGGTCCTCGACACGATCGGTATCGTCTACGACTTCAAGACTCTCAAGGAGGACTTGGCCGCGGTGCTCGAGCCGCTCGACCACGCGTATCTCAACGAGGTGCCGCCCTTCGATGCGATGAACCCCACTGCCGAGAACCTGTCACGTCACATCTTCGAAGGGTTGGCGGATCGGGTCGGTACCGCGGCGCGGGTCGTCGAGGTCGCCGTGTGGGAGTCGCCGATCGCGAAGATCACATACCGGCCGGGGGAGTAGCGCGTTCGCGCCGGCGGACCGTGATCGGCCGTGCAGCGGGAACGAGAGAGGGCCGCAGTAGCGGCCCTCTGAGAATACAGGTGTCCCGAGAAACCCAGCCTGCGTGATCCGTAGTCCCCAAGCTTCCCGTTTCTTACTCTCGAGAACCACAACGGTACCGGTCAGCTTACGCGAACCCTTCCCGCGAGATCCCCTTCGAGCAGCTACTGGTACGCTGGCTTTCAGGTTCCGCTCGGCCCGACTTCTCGGGACACGATTCACTTTACGAGTCCACCGACACGCCGTCAACACGAAATTCAATGATTGTCGGATAACGTGACCAACGGATGGTTACTGACGGCGAAAGGCTGGTCAAGCGAGATAAACGGCGACGCGGAGTCGCTGGTTGAGGACGGACGGACAGATCGTCGAACGCCAGTATTAGCGTTGACTAAGCGCTGCCTGTATCCTACGTTACGACAGATGATTCGCGTCTACTGGAAACCTGCGAAGCGGAGGATGCGCGATGCCGAGCGCAACGATCGAGGAGTACCTCGAGGCCATCTACAAGCTGGCCGAGAAGGGCTCGGTCAGGCCCAGCCAACTCGCCGAGACGATGGGCGTTTCGGCCCCGACCGTGACCGCGACCCTCGGCCGTCTGCAGAGTGCGGGGCTCATCGAGCGACCCGATGGCGGCGTCGAGCTCACGCACGCGGGGCGCCGCGGTGCGCTCGATATCATCCGGAGGCATCGCCTCGCGGAGCGCTTCTTGGTAGACGTGCTTGGCTTGTCGTGGGACGAGGTGCACGACGAGGCGTGCCAACTGGAGCACGCCCTTTCTCCCCGGGTGCAACGCGCGCTCGAGGGGTTCATGGACAACCCGGCCGTGTGTCCCCATGGCCACCCGATCCCCGCCGAGGACGGCAGTATCGCGGATGCGGCGGGCACGCTCCTGTGCGAGAACGGCGCCGGTGACGAGGTCGAGATCGTCCGTATCGCCGATGAGGATGGCGAGCTGCTGGCGTACCTCTCATCACTCGGGATGTTCCCGGGCACATCGGTCAAGGTCTGCGACATCGCGCCGTTCAAGGGTCCCCTCCTCGTGGAAGTGGGTGACGCGCGCTATGCGCTCGGGCGTGAGGTTGCCGAGAAGATCGTCGTATCGGGAGCCAAGGGTGCGCACCGTCGCGGGCGCCGCGGGGGACGCCGGTGAGTGTGACGCGCGACAGCGCCGAGTCTGACGCGATCGGACGACCCGCAGGCGATCTGGTGGTTGCGCTGGCCGGTAACCCGAACGTGGGGAAGTCGAGCCTGTTCAACGCGCTCACCGGACTCGGCGTGGAGACTGCCCACTACCCCGGCACGACACGCGAGGTCCACACGGCTACCGCTCGTGCCGGCGACCGCACACTCGGTGTGATCGACCTTCCGGGAAGCTACGGCTTGACCGGTCCCGCCGAGGAGGAGCGCGTCGCGCTTCGTGCGCTCGAGGAACTCGCGCCAGATGTGGTCGTGGTGGTCGTCGACCCGTCGAATCTCGGTCGGACGCTCTACCTGGCACTCGAGGCGGTCGACCTGGGTCATCGTGTCGTGCTTGCGGTGAACCTCGTGGACGAGGCGCGCCGGTCGGGACTCACGGTGGACACCGATGAGCTCGAGGCCGCACTCGGCATCCCGGTCGTGAAGACAATCGCTACGCAGGGCATGGGCGTGAGCGACGTGGTC
>CAYGKH010000310.1:0-2068 GCA_964350345.1 uncultured Coriobacteriaceae bacterium | reverse complement strand
CCGGGAGGGGTCTGGGAGCCGCGGGTGAAGGTATCCGAGCAGACCGTGAAAGTGACGACTCCGGGGGTCCTCGGCGTGAGGCGGTATCTGGCGGAGAACGGGCGCCCGATCGGCGACATGATCTACGACGTCAACAATCCTCCGGAGACCGGCCGGGAGACCGTGATGGTCGATCCGGCCGACTCGACACGGCGCAAGTTCTTCCACGTCGATGCCCACTATGAGGAGTTGCTCGAACCGGTCGTACGGGGAGGGGAGCGCGTCGGCGTGTCGCCCGCGCTCGCCGAGGTCGCCAGGCGCACGAACGACCAGCTCGACGCGCTTGACCCTTCGCAGCGCCGCTTCCTCAACCCGCATACGTATCCGGTCGGGCTTGAGCGCGGGGTACACGGGGTGCGCACACGGTTCATCATCCGCGCACGTGGGGGAAGGAAAGAGTAGTCGGCCAGCCGTTCGGCCCTACCGGAGGTTCCCGATGAACGCGCTCGTACTCGTCGATATCCAGAATGACTTCATGCCGTTCGGGGCGCTGCCCGTGGCCGAGGGGGACGCGGTCGTCGCGATCGCGAACGCGCTCGCGACGAGGTTCGACCTCGTGGTCGCTACCCAGGACTGGCACCCGGCCTCTCACGGGAGTTTCGCGGTGAACCATTTTGGCCACGCCCCCGGCGACGTCATCGATCTCGGCGGGGTGTCACAGGTACTGTGGCCATCCCACTGCGTCCAAGACACTCCCGGCGCGAGCTTTCACTCGGCCCTGGACGTGGGCAGGGTGGGTCACGTCGTGCGCAAAGGCGCCGATACGGGGATCGACAGCTACTCGGGGTTCTTCGACAACGATCACCGCACTGCGACCGGCCTGGAGGCTCTTCTGCGCTCGCTTCAGGTCCGACGAGTGACGGTCTGCGGGCTCGCGACCGACTACTGCGTGAAGTTCACAGCACTTGACGCCGTCGCGCTCGGGTTCGGAGTCTCGGTCGTCTCCGACGGATGCCGCGCGGTCGACCTTGCTCCCGGTGACGGAGAGCGCGCACTCGGAGAGATGGCGGCAACAGGATGCGCGGTCGTGACGAGTGCGGAACTCCTCGGCTAAAAGAGTCCGCCGAGTCCCTCGATCGTCTCGCGAGCGTGTTCGAGGTGCCAGTCGTCGATCGACAGGTAGAGCGTGGGATTGAAGACCATCCCCATCGCCTTGATGATGTCGATCACGACTTCCAAGAGATGGCCGCTCTCGATGATGTGGCAGATCAGATCCGGATCGACGAGGTCCTCGGTCGCCGGGACCGGGGTCCAGAAGTACTTATGTCGCCCGTGCTTGACGATCAGGTCGAGCACGAGGTTTCCCGCAGTCGTCACCACGACGGTGTAGCCGTCGACCGTCTCGCGATTCAGCGAGGCAAGTTTTTTGGTGAGCCCGGCTGTGCGGATCAGGACATCCTCGTCGACGGCCATGCGGAAAGGTGTGGGAGGGATAGCCTTGATCGCTTCGCGCAGGTTGATGGCGGCGACGAGCGCACGGTCCTCGGTACCCTTCGAGAGCAGGTCGAGGGCGATGTTCGCTTCAACGACCGACGTCGCCGCGAGGAGAACCTGGAACAGATAGCGAGTGTCATCGCAGTAGTGCGGGCGTATACGGGGCAGTCCCCTGACGGCGGTAAGCATCAAAACACCGTCCCATCTGCTGGGTGAGACAGTCTTCACAAATATCTATCGGCCGAATCCCTCTACTCCATGAATCTTACCCTGCGGGCGGGGTGTCAGTGCCGCGGGTCACAATCCGGCGGTCTTATACCCGAACGATGCGGGTGCCCGCACGTCCGGAGAGCGCGTCGGCAAGCGCGTCCGAGCCGCAGATGATCGCCTGTCCCTCACCGCTGCAGCCCGCAGCGAACTGTGCGCACGCTGCGACCTTCGGTGCGATGCTGCCCGCTTCGAGCGTGCCCGAGGCGAGTAGGTCGTTGGCCTCGGCGACCGTCAGCCGTTCGATACGTGCGGCTTCAGGGGTGCCCCAGTCGCGGTAGAGCGCGTCGGCCTCCATGAGTACGGCGAAGGAGGCTGCGCCGATCTC
>CAYGKH010000309.1:0-2072 GCA_964350345.1 uncultured Coriobacteriaceae bacterium | reverse complement strand
TAGCACCGCAGGGACCAAGCCAGTCCAGTTCAGATTGCCAGCTTGGGCTCGGGAATTCCTCGAGGAGCAGTCGCGTCAGGCCGGAAGCACGAAGACGGAAGTCGTTATCGAGGCACTGGGATGTCTACGCGAGAAAGAGATGACGGCACTGATGGCGGAGGGCTATCGTGAACTCGCAGATCTCAACACCCAGCTGGCTGAGGAGTCTATCGAGATTGCCGCCGAGACTCTGCCCGAATGGGATTAGCCGGTGCCTATCCCGGATAGACGGTCCAGACCTCGACGATGCGCCACGAGCCGCCCAGCGGCACGATAGCGCCGGAGAACTGCATGCCGACACGCGCGGCGGCTGAAACCTCCTCGGGCACCGGACTGGCGCCGTACTGCTCCTCCGTCAGGCAGGAGTCCAGCCACAACACTCCCGTGTCGATCCTGACGATCTCGAACTCGTCCTCGACCATGTCCCCGTCGTCAAACGAGGCGCCTTCGCACCACTCGCCCGCGATGCGGCTGAAACGTGCCGCAGCAGGCAGTCCCTGAGCGGCGAGTGCGACACTCTCCTCCGCCAGGGCGATATCCTCTGCCAGTACTACCCCCTTGGCGACGAGCCACGCCAGCAGATCCCGCGCGAAGCGCACCGCCTTCTTGGCGCCGTCCTCTGACACCCCCACCTTCCTGGGCAGGAACCAGTCCAGATACATGCCGATAGCGGGTGCGATGTGTTCTGGCCCGACGATGTCGCAGAAAGCATTCAGCCCTTCCTCGCTCAGCTGCTCGTACCGCTCCTGCTCGGCCGAGGAGAGATAGTTAGGGCCGTAGGAGTCGAGGTAGGCGCAGAGCAACTCGGCGTTGGACCTGTGTGACGACTCGACTCGCTTCGGAAGCCCCGGGGAGACCTCCGCCAGGAATGCGTCGAGCGTTTCGCGAGCGCTCGGCTTCGCCGGCGCGACAGTGCCCACTCGGCCGCCCGACCCGTCGTCGAAGCGGATCCACTCGCCCAAGAGCGCTGTAGCGCGGTACACACGTTGACCGTCACGGGTAGTACTCTCCAGCAGGCCCATCTCGACGAACGGCTGCAAGAGGCGCAACTCGACCAGCATGCACGCATCATGAGGCAGAGTCGTCACGCAATCCGCTTTGACCGGTTCCGGTACCGCTTCTTGCCAGATCTCCAGCTCGGTGACCCATCCGGCCGCCGCCTCCTTGAGATTGCGCAGCACCTCGAGATAGCGATCCTGCAGGTGGTGGGTCGTTCGGCCCGGTGTCCCCCACGCCAGATCGAGCTCCTCGAAACGTGCCCGAAGCAACGTGGTCGCAAGCTCCGACCGGTACGCGGGGTCGGCGAGTATCCGGCCCCGCGGCGTCAACGCCAGCACCGCCCCGCGGCGGCGCAGCAACCCACCCACAGACAGAAGAGCTACGAGCAGGTCCAGATAGGGCACGTCGGCTTGCGAACGGATATCCTCAGGCCAGGGCAGTTCCAGGCCGAGGGCTTCGCACACCCGCAAGACCTCCCTGACCGTGAGGTTACCGGACTTGGTGGCATCCAGGGGCTTCTCGGTAAGGAGACCTGCAAGGATAGCCGCGTCGCGGACGAGCGGGGCCGAATCGAAACGAGCGGCCGGCAACTCGGGGTCGAGTGCAGCGACCACCCGGGACACGCTCGGACCCCTCTTGACGATGAACGACTCGCCCCAGTCGCCCCAGCACCCCCGGTAGGGCGTACCGCGGCCGAAGTCCAGATCGAGCCGTTCTTGAGCGGCGAGAGCGTCGAAGGTGGCCGAAGGATCGAAATCACCCGCCCACTCGCGCAGGCTGCGGGCCTCTGCGGGATCCAGCTCGAACTGCGTGTCTTCCACCTGGCCGAAGGCCTCGAGTAGCCGCTGGTAGCCGGGCGCGCCACCGCAGTCCTCAGGGGGGCAGACGTTGGCTCCGGCGATCACCCGCGGATAGTCGACGCCCGGTAGCTCCGTGCCACCGGGCGCGAGTTCGATGCGATGGGTCCAGTTGTCGCCCATGTCGTAGGTGTACTCCAGCCGCACCACACCTGCCCTGATAAGCGCGCCGAGCGT
>CAYGKH010000308.1:0-2073 GCA_964350345.1 uncultured Coriobacteriaceae bacterium | reverse complement strand
CGCGCCGCGGCGCGCGCTGCCTCGATCGCGGCGACACTGGTGCCGTCGGCGACGCTCTGCACGTGCCAGCCGCATGCGGCGAACCGCGCCGGAACGTCCTCGCTGAAAGCCAGATCCGTCGAGCCCTCGATGGTGACCCTGTTGTCGTCGTACACAAGCATAAGCTTGCCGAGGCGTAGATGACCCGCTAGTGAAACCGCCTCGGCGGCCACGCCCTCCATCAGATCACCGTCACCGCACAGCGCGTACGTGTGATGATCGACGATCTTGTGACCGGGCCGGTTGAAGCGCGCTGCCAGGGACTCCTCGGCGATGGCCATACCAACCGCGTTGGCTATCCCCTGACCTAGCGGTCCGGTGGTGGCCTCGACGCCGGGCGTCAACCCGAACTCCGGGTGCCCGGGCGTCCGGCTCCTCCACTGGCGGAAACTCCGCAACTCTTCCATGGACAGGTCGTAGCCGGTCAGATGCAGCAGCCCGTAGAGCAGCGCGCAGCCATGACCCGCTGACAGCACGAAGCGATCGCGATCGGGCCACGAAGGCTGGGAAGGATCGAAACGCAGGAAACGATCCCATATGGCGAATGCGATCGGTGCGGCCCCCATCGGCATCCCCGGATGCCCGGAATTGGCCTTCTGTACCATGTCGACGGCCAGAAACCGCAGCGTGTCGATGCAAAGTTGGTCGAGCGGCTTGTTCATCCTGGTTTCCGTTCAACGTGGCCGAGGAGCGCCTGGTTTCACGAACGTCCCTTCATCGAGCTCGCGCCAAGCTTGATCAAGCTCGTCTCGCGTGTTCATGACGATCGGGCCACGCCACGCAATCGGCTCGCCCAATGGTTTGCCGGAAAGTAGGAGAAATCGAGCTCCCTCTTCGCCAGCGGTCACGACGAGAGTGTCGCCTTGGCCGAACAAGATTACGGTTCCGCGCTCCGCCGTGATCGGCGCACCCGCCTCGTCGAACCGGCCTTCGCCCTCGAACAGGTAGGCGAAGACGGTGCGGCCTTCTTCGGTTATGTGCGTCCAGGTCGTGTTGGCGGCGAGCACGACGTCTAAGTACTCCGGTCCGGCGGTGATGTCGGTCACCGGGCCCGTCACACCGCCCACTGTGCCCGCGATGACCCGAATGCGGGCACCTTCCGCTTCGACCTCGGGGATCTTTGCGGACTCGATGCCCTGATAGCGCGGGTCACGCATCTTGTGGGCCGCGTGCAGGTTGACCCACAACTGGAAGCCGCCCATCCGTCCGGCTTCGTTGCCGCGCGGCATCTCCTGGTGGATGACGCCGCTCCCGGCCGTCATCCACTGCACGTCACCCGCGCAGATCGTGCCTGTATTGCCCATCGAGTCCCCATGATCGCATTCGCCCTCGATCATGTAGGTGATCGTTTCTATGCCCCTGTGCGGGTGCCACGGGAATCCGCGCTCATACTTACTCGGATGATCTCCTCTGAAGTCATCCATCATCAGAAACGGATCGAACAGCTTCTCGCGGCCATGGCCGAAGGCACGACGGAGATGAACGCCGGCGCCCTCCATGGTCGGCTCGGCTGGTTGAGTCAGTACGACGTTGCGAGCGGTCATGCGTAGTCTCCTTCCAACACTGGGAGGAAGCGCAGCCCCTATCGATCGAGGCCGCAATCGAGGCCGAATGAGCGGTGAACGCGGACTCGATCAGCGCGCAACGGCGGCTCCCGGGATCAAAGTCGTGATGGTTGATCGTCTAATCTACTTCGATACCCAGTTTCTTGCTTTAACGTCCAAACAATGGCGCTTGATGCGCGTCTCGGATGTAGTCAGGGTTGAGCGCCCGGTAGGCAGACGCCCCTATCTCGCGCGATGGCACCGTCGGCCTCGTGATTCGGACCTATGAGCGCTTCCCCGCCCTCGATCCGCTCGCCGTGCGGTGCGCACACCGGCTCCATAGAAAACACACACTCCGGGCTGGTTTGTCCTGAAGGAATGGGGGTACCAAAACGGCATGACACCAGCAGGAGAAGGTGATGGGTGCGCGAACGGGGGGATTAGGGGCGACGCGCAGCCGTGACACGTGATGAAGCTGGAGAGACTCTAC
>CAYGKH010000307.1:0-2079 GCA_964350345.1 uncultured Coriobacteriaceae bacterium | reverse complement strand
ATGTAGATGCAGTCCTGTGACGATAGCGAAGGGGCCGGATGGGAAGCCGGAGATTCCTGATCGGGAAACAGGCGAACAGTGGTTCGCTAAACGGTCGGCGAGCGAGCAGGAAACGTTGCTTGGCCCAGGGAAGTATGCGCTGTATCGTGACGGGAAGATGACCCTGCGGGACCTCGTGAAAGAGGGACGCGACCCGCAATGGGGTTCGTACCGGGTTGAACGGAGCCTGAAGGACGTCGAGGCGGGGCTGGGTGGTGGTGGCGCGCCTCCTGGTCCGCCGTCGCCACCGTCGTTGGGTCCTGGATCGGCGCCGGAGCCTATCGGGAGACCGAAGACGGCGGAAGAGGCGCATAGCAAGATTGACGAGATCGTGGCCGGATTCGACGATTCCGACGCAGGGCGAGAGATCGCCGACAGAGTGAGTCGACTCGAAACGGAACGCTCCGAATGGGCCGACACGTGGCTCAAAGCCGCAATGGCCGATCCGCATTCGGACGAAGCCAAGCGAGCTATGGCCGAGATGCAGCGTCGCGTTAAGCTCTTGGATCAAATTCCGGTCGAGCGTGAGCGTGCTCTTAACCAGCGAATTCTGGACGGCGTGGTATACGTAGACAACCCCTCTACGTGCGTGGCCAAGCCTGTAGGGAACATGACGGCCCAACAACGGAAGAAGATCGAAGATGGACAGGTTCATTTCTCAAGAATGCTTGGGCGTACAAGCCTTGACGGCATGGAGATTGATGTTGAATGCAAACCTCTAGATCCGGGTGAAGCCGGGCGCTATATACCTGATCTGAAGCGCATCGAGATGACCGATACTGACAGATTGAACGGGTATTTTGTAGCGCATGAAATGGGGCACTGGCTGGAAGACATTGACCAATCAGTCCACGCGCAGGCCGTTGCCTTCTTGAGAAAACGTGGCGGGAACGCAACCCCAACACCTTCGCTTGGGCACAAGCTTGCGAACGGTTGGTGGGGAAAATTTCCAACAGACGACTACATGGGGCGCATTTACGGTGATGTCGGCAACATAACTGCAACCGAAGTAGTCAGCGGAGGCGTACAGGGCCTGTGCAATGACCCGAAAACGTTGTACGATAAAGACAGGGAACTGTTTGACTTCCTCTTTGACCTGCTGAGAGGTAACACATGAGTCCGAATAGCGATTCGCCAATGATAGGTTCGCCAATACCCAGAACGTGGCATGTCCGACTGAACGGCATAGACGCGTATCTGGTTGACGAGCGCTGGGAATGCGACGATCCGGATACGCTGTTCGCTTTGCAGAAGGATTGGGTTGCGGCTTTTGAAGAACGGCATGGGCTTGGAGATGCTGGACCACTCACCCAATACGGCCGCGAGAGTTTCACTGTGACGCATGCCGTTGAGCATCTAGGCGCTGAGGACTTAACGCCTCCCCCAGAGTACGTCACCGACGAGGTTGTGTTTTCCCTCTTGACTTGACGTATGGTATCCACCTGTTTGTCCCTCTGATGCCGAAAGGCGTTGAGCACATCTGCACCGCCCAAGGTCTCGAGAGTATGTTCGACTGTCTATTCCTCTGATGCCGAAAGGCGTTGCGCCGGGCTAAATGTCCCGGTGAGAATTGAAACACTTGACGTATGGCATCCACGTGATGTAGCATTTTCGTAGGAGCAACAGGCATCGCCTGCCGTTCATTCGGCCGCGGAGCCATCCTGACCCGTTCGTTCGGGTTAAGGGTGGTTACCGCGGCCTTTTTGCGTTTTGGCCACAGGAGGGCCAGGGAGATGGAAAATACCAAGCCCCAGGAGGGCGTGACAACACCAGTGACAACACCGACGACAAGCCAAGCGTTGACGAGCACGTCAACCACGGCGCCGACAACGCCGGCGGATCCCAATCCCGCTGAACAGAAACCGGCTGACACTGCCGGCGGCATCGAGACGTTGCCGGAGTGGGCGCAGAAGTTGATCCGCGAGGTTCGCACCGAAGCGGCAGGGCACAGGACGGCCCTTCGCGAGGCAGAGCGGACAGCGAAGGCCGCGGAAGAGGCGCAGCTGGCGGAACAGGGCGAGTACAAGAAGCTCGCCGAGG
>CAYGKH010000306.1:0-2109 GCA_964350345.1 uncultured Coriobacteriaceae bacterium | reverse complement strand
GGCCGACATCCAGCTCACACGACGTCTCGTCAAGGCGGGAGACGTGCTGGGGATCGAAGTGCTCGACCACGTAATCATCGGCGACGGAGGCGAACACGCGAGTCTTCGTGAGCTCGGACTGATGTGATCCTGCAGGTCCCGGGAGGTCCGTCCGACCGTAACCGGAACGTAGATTTCGGCACAGATCGCTGTGCTACACTTGTTCGGGTCTCAGACCTGCGGTTCTCGGGAGACGGCGTACCCGCGGACCGTTTCAGTGTGCAGTGTGATGCATTGCGCTCGTGTGTGGGACTACCGCACCGGGGTGGCGTCGTGCCGCCTCGACGAAAGGAGCAGGAGCGACCGTGTCGCTTATCGATATGTTCTTCAATTCATTGGGCGGCGACATGGCCGTCGATCTCGGAACCGCCAACACGCTGGTGTCCGTTCGCGGACAGGGTATCGTTCTTATCGAGCCTTCAGTCGTCGCTGTGGAGAAAGACTCCAAGCGTGTGCTGGCCGTCGGCACTGAGGCCAAACGGATGCTCGGGCGTACTCCCGGCAGCATTGTCGCGATCCGTCCGCTCAAAGACGGCGTCATCGCCGATTTCGAGGTCACCGAGTCGATGCTCCGTTACTTCATCAACAAGACGCGCGTGAAGCGCTTTCCGTGGCAACCGAAGCCCCGCGTGGTCGTGTGTGTGCCCTCGGGTGTGACGGAGGTCGAGAAGCGGGCTGTCTTCGAGGCGACGATGCAGGCGGGCGCGCGCCAGGCGTACCTCATCGAGGAGCCGATGGCTGCGGCGATCGGTGCCGGACTACCCATACAGGAGCCGACAGGCAACATGGTCGTCGACATCGGGGGCGGCACCACCGAAGTAGCCGTCATCTCCCTTGGCGGCATCGTGGTGGCCCAGTCGATCCGCATCGCTGGCGATGAGTTCGATGAGGCGATCATCGCCCACGTGAAGCGCGTCTACAACGTGCTCATCGGTGAGCGGACCGCCGAGGAGATGAAGTTCGAGATCGGCAGCGCGTGGCCGCTCCTCGAAGAGGTCGACGTCGAGGTTCGCGGGCGTGACCTTCTGACCGGACTTCCGCGCACCATCACCATGGAGTCCGAGGAGATCCGCGAGGCACTCGAAGAGCCCATTGCGGCCATAGTCGCGGCAGTGAAGAGCACTCTGGAGAAGACACCGCCCGAGCTTGCGAGCGATCTGATGGAGTACGGCATCGTACTCACGGGCGGCGGGGCTCTGCTTCGTGGCCTTGATGACAGGCTGAGGCACGAGACAGGGATGCCCGTCCACGTGTCCGGAAACGCGCTTACGAACGTAGTCGACGGTTCCGCGATGGCCCTCGAGGAGATTGACGCCCTCAAGAAGGTCCTCACTGGGGCAAGGTAGGAGGGCCGTCTCCACAGTGCGTATCTCCCGACGTGAGAGGGGTGGCGGTGACGGGTGGATCCTCGTCGTTTTTGTAGTCGCCGCGTTCATCATCATCACACTCTCTTTCCGGGAAGGGGATAGTGGTCCGATCACCTCCCTTCGCCGCAGCTTGCACTCGGCGCTCGCGCCGGTCGGCCAGCTCGGTGAGGTGGTGACCTCACCCGTGCGCTCGGTCATCACGTGGGCCGGCGATCTCACTGTCTCTCGAGGGGAGCTCGATACGCTGCGCGATCAGAACACCCAGCTTCGTGAGCGGCTCGCCGAACTCGAGGAGGCACGGCTCGAGAACGAACGGCTGCGTGAACTCGTCGGTTTTGTCCAGGCGCGCGAACTCGATGCGCTCGGGGCTCGTGTCATCGGCAAGCCGACGACTTCGTGGGAGGGCGTTATCACCATCGATCGCGGTACCGCCGACGGCGTGGACGTCGGGATGCCGGTCCTTGCCGCTGCCGGGCTCGTCGGTCAGGTGGTCGAGAGTTCCAAGTCGAGCTCCCGTGTGCGTCTCCTGTCTGACCAGCGGAGTGGAGCTGCTGCCCTGCTGCAGTCTTCGCGTGCCGAAGGAGTCGTTCGAGGATCGATCGAGGGCGATCTCACTTTAGACTTCGTGAGCCGGGAGACGACCGTGACCGTTGGCGACGTTGTCCTGACCTCTGGTATGGGTGGCGTCTACCCCAAGGGCCTT
>CAYGKH010000305.1:0-2111 GCA_964350345.1 uncultured Coriobacteriaceae bacterium | reverse complement strand
GGTGACGATAATAAGGATCTGCATCGAGGAGATGTTCGCTCCGCCGATGCGGAAGACCTGGACCTCGAAGAGTACCGGGAACGGAATCGAGCGAGACGAGATCCAGAGCAGTGCGGCGTTCTGAAGGAAGAGCGATACGCCGATCGCCGAGATGAGTGGTGCGAGGCGTGGGGCGTGGCGCAGAGGCCGGTAGGCGAAACGTTCGATCACCATACCGAGTATCCCCGTCGCCACCATGGCGACCAGAAAGGTCAAGAGGTAGAGCAGGAGCAAGGCAGGTCCACTCGAGGTGAAGAACTCGATACGGGACAATCCCTGCAGGGTGAAGAGGCCCACGTACGCCCCGAACATGAACATCTCGGCGTGAGCGAAGTTGATCATGAGGAGGATTCCGTAGACCAGCGTGTACCCGAGCGCCAGGAGGGCATACATACCCCCGAGCGTCAGGCCGTTTACCAGTTGCTGGCCGATGATTCCGAATTCGACTGACACGAGCGCTCCATCCGTGGTGTGTGGTGAGAGGCGCCAATGGGGGTAGGCGACAGCATCGCAGACCCCTCTGCTGTCACGATAATCCGGGTGGGGCACTGTGCGTGCCCCACCCGGATCGGTAATCGTGACTACATCGGCTGTATGGTCCCCGTCACTAGTCGGTGTACGGGACCCAGGCGCCGTCGCGGACGACGTACGGGGTGACGGCCTTGTTGGTGGTGTCGCCGTTCTCATCGAACGAGACCGTACCGGTGACGCCCTCATAGTTCGTAGCGGCAACGGCCTCGATGATGGCCTGCTTGCCAGCGACGCTCGTGAGCTCGTCAACGCCCATCTCTGCAGCGACGACCTTGATGGCCTCGACGATGACCATGGTGGCGTCGTAGCCGTATGTGTCATATGCCTCGATGGCCTCACCAGGGAAACGCGCCTCGAAGGCGGCCTGGAACTCCTGGCCCTTCGGCTGCTCGGTGAGGGGCAGGCCGATGGAGGTCGCGAAGTCGCCCTCGGCGTTTGCGGCGCCTGCGATATCGACATACTGCTGCGTGTATAGGCCGTCTCCACCCATGATGGGGCCTTCAAAGCCGGCGTCCTTCGCCTGCTTGGAGACAAGAGCGGCCTCGGTGTACATGCCACCGAAGTAGATGAAATCGGGGGACGCACCGTTGATCTTGGTGGCCAGGGCGGTGAAGTCCTGGTCCTTGAGCTGGATCTTGTCGGAGGAGACGACCTCGCCACCCTTGGCCTCGAACGCGGCAGCGAACTCAGCGGCAAGACCTTCACCGTACGCGGTCGAGTCGTCGATGACCGCGACCGAGGTCAGGCCGAGCTGATCGAATGCGTACTCAGCCGCAAACGAACCCTGAACGGTATCGACGGTGCAGACGCGGAAGACGTTCTCGAAGCCCTGCAGGGTGAGTGCGGGGTTCGTGGACGCCGGCGAGACCTGCACGATGCCAGCCTGGTTGTAGATGTCTGAGGCGGGGATCGAAACGCCGGAGTTCAGGTGGGCCACTACGCCCACGACGGCACTATCGGAGATCATCTGGTTCGCCGCGTTGACGCCCTGGCGAGGATCGGCCGCGTCGTCGACGGCGAGCATCGTGAGGTTGATGCCGAGATCAGCCAACTCCTCGGCTACCTCTTCTACCGCGAGCTGGGCACCGTTACGAATACCGGTCCCGAGTGCTGCGACGTCGCCCGTGAAGGGCGCACTGACGCCGATCTTGATATCAACCATGTCGCCCGTGCCAGCGTCACCGTTATCGGCTCCGTTGCCACCGCCACCGCATCCGGTGACGACCATCGCCAGCATAACCAGCATGGCGACGATGGCGAAGAGGCGCTTGCTCTTAGCCACGCTCATCCCGTACCTCCCATTTTGCTCCCGTGTGTTCCCACACTATTCTTGGCGCCCGTGCTCGTCAGCATCAAGCGCGTTCCACCGTAGGATATGCATCCCTACAGGCTGGACGGAGTGTAGCAGAATCCCATTCTATGCAACAAGAAACTCAAGATTCCTGCGTGCCCTGGTGTTCTTTTCTGACGCTACCCGGCTACAAAGGGGATATAGTAGTGCTGATGAGAGTCTTCGGGGCTGACAGCGTTCCGACTCGCCG
>CAYGKH010000304.1:0-2111 GCA_964350345.1 uncultured Coriobacteriaceae bacterium | reverse complement strand
CCCACGTCATGGCAGAGGCGATCAAGTCGCTTCACCCCGAGGCTTCCTTCGGCGTAGGCCCTGACATCGAGGACGGCTTCTACTACGACTTCCAGATCGACCGCTCACTCACTCCCGACGACCTTGCTGCCATCGAAGAGCGCATGGCCCAGATAGTCGCCGAGGAGAAGACCTTCGCGCGCTCGGAGATCACTCGCCTCGAGGCATTCGGCCTGTTCGATGGCGACCCCTTCAAGCAGGAGCTCATCGAGGAGCTGCCCGAAGGCGAGACCATCTCGGTCTATCGCGAAGGCACTTTCACCGATCTGTGTCGCGGCCCGCACGTCCCGCACACCGGCCGCATCGGCGCCTTCAAGCTCATGAAGCTCGCCGGCGCGTACTGGCGCGGTGACTCGCGCCGCCCGATGCTCCAGCGCATCTACGGCACCGCGTGGTTCACGCAGAAGGATCTCGACGCCTACCTTGAGCGTCTCGACCAGGCCGAGAAGCGCGACCACCGCAAGCTCGGCCGTGAACTCGACCTCTTTTCGCTTCACGAGGAGGCCGGGGCGGGTCTGCCCATCTACCACCCCAAGGGTGCGCGTGTTCTGCGGATCATCCAGGAGTGGCTGCGCACCGAGCTCTACCGCAGGGGCTACGACGAGGTCATCACCCCTCACATCTACAAGGCCGATGTGTGGAAGACCTCGGGCCACTGGGACAACTACCGCGAGAACATGTACTTCTTCCAGATCGACGAGGGCGAAGGCAAGGTGGCCGACTACGGCATCAAGCCGATGAACTGTCCCGGTCACATCATGGTCTACAACAACGACGTGCGCTCCTATCGCGATCTGCCGTGGCGGATGTTTGAGTTCGGCACGGTGTATCGCCACGAGCTCTCCGGCGTGGTGCACGGGCTCATGCGCGCGCGGGGCTTCACGCAGGATGACGCCCACATCTTCTGCACCCCCGATCAGGTCACGCCCGAGGTCATGAAGATGCTCGACCTGGTGGACTACGTGAACGGCGTGTTCGGCTTCGATTACACCGCCGAGGTCTCCACCAAGCCCGAGAAGTCCATCGGATCCGACGAGATGTGGGACCACGCCACCGAGGGCCTGAAGTCCGCACTGGACCAGCGTCGCATGGACTACGAGATCAATGAGGGTGACGGAGCCTTCTACGGCCCCAAGATCGACATCAAGCTGCGCGACGCGATAGGCCGCACGTGGCAGACGGCCACCATCCAGGTGGACTTCAACAACCCCGAGCGCTTCGACATGACCTACCGTACTGCCGAGAACACCGAGGAGCGGCCGTTCATGCTGCACCGGACGATCCTCGGCTCGATGGAGCGGTTCCTCGGCATACTGATCGAGCACTACGCGGGAGCGTTCCCGTTCTGGCTCGCGCCGTTGCAGTGCGTGCTCGTGCCGATCGCTGACAGGCACATCGAGCACTGCGAGTCGGTGCGCGAGCGGCTCGAGGCGGCCGGGATGCGCGTGGAAGTCTACGCCCAGAACGAGCCGATGCGGGTGAAGATCGCCAAGGCCCAGGAGCAGAAGATCCCCTACATGCTGGTGGTGGGGGACAAGGAGGTCGAGGCCGACGCGGTCGCCGTCCGCGACCGGACTGAGGGCGACATCGGGCAGATGAGCGTCGAGGAGTTCGCGGCAAAGGTGCTCGCAGGCTGAACCGTTGATTGACGAAGTTAGCGCAAAGCCGTGATTCGGTTGACTCTTGTCGGAGTTACGGCAAGTAATCCCTGCTGAAAGATTCTGTTCCTCTTCGAAGATGAGGGGCTTTCGCTCGTCTTGGCCCTGTCGGGGGCACGCGACGCATAGCTCCTCGTCCAGCCCGTGAGCGCGGTCAGCTCATCGAGCGTCACGGCCTTCTTGGCCTTCGTCGCTTTCTTGTAACGGCGACGCATCTCACGCGTGATCGCCTTCTTCTCTGCCATTGAAAGTGGCATCCCAGTGGCCCTTCGCCGGTCGATCCGGCGAGTGCCGGTTCGAGTACCTTCTTTTCTGAGGCATCGAATCGGTTTCGAGTACATTATTTGTGAGGCAACGCGCCAGGTATCCGCGTGCGGTACAAAAGGTGTATTATCGCATGATTGCGGGGATCGG
>CAYGKH010000303.1:1396-2123 GCA_964350345.1 uncultured Coriobacteriaceae bacterium | reverse complement strand
ACCAGAGGACCCGGAGGAGGGGACGCGTGTAATCGACGACGGACCGCGGCTCGTGAACGTACACGACATACTGAGCGCGTCACTGACCCGAGCAATGAAGCCGCGTCAGAAGCGCGGGGGAACCACGGGTAGCCGAGCGCTTGACGGTATCACTGGTGGGCTGCGCTCCGGGTTCACTTGGGTGATGGCCGCGGAGACCAGCTTCGGGAAAAGCTCATGGGCGGTTGCTGTAGCCGACCAGAACCTGAAAAGCGGCGGGCGCGTACTGATCATCAGCACCGAGGACCAGCCGAGCATCTACGGCGATCGGCTTCTAGCAAGGCGCGCGAAGATCAACGCGAAGAGGCTCCGCGATGGCTGCATCACAGCCGAGGAACAGGCGAGCGCGGTGGCTACCGTGCTCAGGGCTGAGCGTGATCCTGTGTACCTCGACGCCATCGGGAAGCCCGTCGAGTGGGTACTGAAACACCTGCCGGCTATGGTTCGCGAGTACGAGATCGACATCGTCATCGTGGACTACCTGCAGGAGATGCGGTCCACGCAGAAGCACCAGGATAGGCGGCTTGAACTTGCGTACATCGCTGGAAGTCTTAGGGCTTCTGTGAAGGCGCTTGGAGCGTGCGGTATCCTTCTATCGCAGATCACAAAGAAACAGGACGGAGGCGCTCCGAACAAGTACTCAATTCGCGACTCACAGGATATCGCAAACGGTGCCGAGGTAGTGGTC
>CAYGKH010000303.1:0-1386 GCA_964350345.1 uncultured Coriobacteriaceae bacterium | reverse complement strand
GGGTACGAGCTGACGGCACCGTTGGTCAAGGATGGAATCGAGTGGGCGACTGGTACAAAGGTGATGAAGGTAGACAAGAACAAGAACGGCCCAAAGGGAACGGTTCCGATGGTCTGGGATTCAGAGATCGCAGCGTTCTATGACGTTCCGGATCCTGCCTACGATGCGATCGACAACCTTCACGACGACTTCAACGACACGTTCGACAACACGAGGTGACGAGATGAAACAAGGAAAAGTAAGGGCAATCGGTAGGGAAGGGACCATCTGGAACGGCGTGAAGTGCTACGTCCTTGAGGACGGGCGCAGGGTGATCGCCAAGCGATCGCTAAGTGGCGTTTTGTCGGGGAATCCTTCCGGCCACGAAAGGGACAATTTCGACCAGTTCTTGGCCAGATTGCCCAATGGTTCTGCCGTGTTGGATTCGGCCACGGCCATCGAAGTGATCACGCCGGAGGGGAAGGGCGTAGCGCACGCTTTTGAGGCCAGCGTTGCCGTCCGTTACCTGAGGCTCTATCCGGAAGCCTGGGCTGCTGGTGCTCTGAAGAAGAGTCAGGAGCCAGTTGCGCAGCGAGCTATCGCGTTCCTGGCTGTTCTGGCGGACATCGGGATCACGGCGCTCATCGATGAGGCCACTGGTTATCAGACTCAGAGACCAGCAGACGCGCTCAATCAGCGATTGCTTGAGATGATTCGAGAGGCTACGAATCCAGATGTTGACCCTTGTTACAAGAACCTGCTGATCGGGCTCGATGATTCTCGCTTTGGTGGATCTGGTTACCAAGGTACGGGGAATCCGCCTGGGTACTCGCGGTGGGTGGCGAATGTTGTGGTGACATGCGCATTCGGCGAGGATGGTAGACAGAAACTGCGGGTGGTGAACCCGGAACCAACGTTCCGTCATCGAGACGAGATGCACCTTGACTCGAACGGAAAGAAGGTACTCACGAAAACACTTGGAGTCGCAGAGGCATACGCGACCGTGGCTGACACCAGAAATGAGTGGGAAAGGATGATGCGTGCGCATTTCCAGGGAGCGGCTCTTCAACGAAAGTGGTGGTAACGCGATGCAAGACGTGAAATGGGTAGTTCCAGAAACGATGTGCCGACAGCAGCGCCGCCCAACGCTCGAGGACTTCGCGCGCATCCGCATCGGGTCGAGCTGGGTGGTCTCGCGAGATGGGGCGATCGTCCAGGTCAACGAGTTCGATTCGGACACGGAGGGGCTTTTCGTTGCTGGAATCTGCCAGGAAAAGCTACCAAGTTCGCGGTGCTGCGTGGCGCTTGGATCAGAGTGCGAAGTGCGCTGGCTGGACATCGTGGAGGTGCGTCCGTGACACCAGAGCAAACTGACGAAATCATCGAGCTACTCCGCAAGGTGCGCGA
>CAYGKH010000302.1:0-2124 GCA_964350345.1 uncultured Coriobacteriaceae bacterium | reverse complement strand
CTCTCCTCCGAACACCGTCACCCGGGTCTGACTGTCGGCCACCTCGGCGACCCACGTGGCCACCCTCTGGTCGAGCACATCGGTCCCCGTCATCACCAGCAGCCCGCCCCTGCTACCGGTAGCGGCCGCCGCCCCGAGTGCATCGGGATAGTCCCGCCCACAGGCGACTCCGATGAATGCGCCGTCCGCAAGCCCCCCGGCACGAGCCCAGCGAGCAAACCGGGTGGCGGTATCGTATCGATCACTGCCCCCAACGCGGGTCACGCTACTGCCCGGTCCGGCGTTCCGCAGATCTCGAATCACGTTTGCGGAGAGCGATGCCTCTCCTCCGAGTACAGCGATACGCTCGGGACGAAGGCGCCTGATCGCCCGGGCAGTATCGGGATGCAGTCCGCGAGATGGTGTGAGGAGGATCGGCGCGCCCTGGGCATAGGCGACCGGAGCGGCCGCGAGAGCGTCAGCGAAGTCGTCGCCGCGCGCGATGAAGACGATCGGCGCCTGTTTCGAACCCGGGCTCACACGGTCGGCAACCTTGACGGCTGTGGCGAAACGATCGGCGCCGGACACACGCGTCACTCGCACACCGGGCAGTCGTCCGATCGCTGACTGGACTGTTGTGGAGACGGCTGCTGCGCCGCCAACGATCACCACCTGCGAGACCTTCAGCCGGGCGAACTCCGAGCGCACGGTTCCCGGCAAGCCCTGCGCTCCGGTCAGGAGTAAGGGAGCGCCGAGGGTTCCTGCGAGACTGCTTGCACTCAAAGCGTCTGGGAACGACTCCCCGCTGGCTACCACAGCGACCGGCGCAGTTGAGAACGCCGAGGAACTCGTACGCGCGGACGTGTGATAGCGGTCGGGGCCACCGATGCGCTCGACCTCCGTCCCGTAGCGCATGAGCCCCTCTCGGAAGTAGTAGTCCCCCCATGATGTCCCGTGGTCGGCCATCCCGATGGTCGCGGCATAGGTACCGTGCTTGAGCACGGCCGGAAGCCGGATTCCCTCGGCAAGATAGTCCGGGGAGCTCAGGCTCTCGAGGGTCGCTTCCGCCAGATCGGCGTAGGTCCGGCGCCACCGCGGATCGGGATCGAGACGAGACAGTTCGACGAACGCCGAGGCTGCGATCGCTGCGGCCGAGCTGTCTCGAGGCTCATCGGGGATTCCCGGAGCGCGGAAGTCCCAGTACGGGACGAAGTCGTCGGGGACGTTGTCGCTCCAGTAGCGTGTGGCGCGCCGGGCGGCATCGAGGAAGCGCGGGTCCCCGGCTTCACGGTAAGCGATCCCCAACCCATGGATCATCCACGCCTGTCCGCGCGACCAGGTACTCTGCGCCGAGTAGCCCTGCACCTGCCCCTTGCGGAGCACCGCGCCGTCGGACTCGCGGTAGCCTACGTAGTGGAACGTGCTCCCATCGGAGCGCATGAAGTCCCGTGCGGCGCCGAGTGCGTGAGACGTGGCCATCTGGCGCCACTGCGGATCCCCCCCGTTGCGCGCCCCCCAGAAGAGCAGCTCGAGATTCATCGTCGTATCGATGATCACACGGAAGTCCTCGCGCGTGTTAGTCGAACGCACCATGCCGACGCGCGGATCGTAGCGCTCGGCGAGAGACGAAGCCGCCGTCAGGAGCGTCTCTCGAGCCCTTCGATCGCCTGTCATGCGATACGCGTTCCCGTAGCTGCTCATGAAGAGGAAGCCGAGATCGTGATTGTTCGTCCGTGTCGCGTGCGACTCGAACGTCGCCTGTCTCGCACGTGCCGAATCGCGGGAAGCCGCGTCACCGGTGAGTTGGTACTGATACCAAAGGCTTCCGGGCAAGAACCCGTTCACCCAACCGGTCGTGCCTCCAAGCCGCCATGCCGACGAACCGCTCGTGATAAAGGGGTATCCGTCGAGCGGCGTCTGGGCATCGGTGACTCGCAGCTTCTCGGCTGCGACATCGAGTGCGACCTCCATCCGGGGAGTGAGCGGCGCCGCCATGCTGCTCGACGGTACTATCGACCCGAATCCGAGCACTCCTGCCGTGATAACAGCGATCGACGGCCGAAGCGAACGACGGACTCGCGAGAGGCGAGTCCCCAAACAAAGTTCCTCCCGCATGAGTCCTCCATCGTTCCTGATCCCCGCGAC
>CAYGKH010000301.1:1593-2133 GCA_964350345.1 uncultured Coriobacteriaceae bacterium | reverse complement strand
ACGTAATCGGCACGGCGTCGAGCCCGATCCTTGAGAGCTATCTTCTGCAGGTGAGGAAGGCGGCGAGCGCGGCGTCGGCGGCGAACGAATGGCGCACGATCGCCGCGGGCGAGACGAGCGTCGAGAACGCGACGCTGGCCGTGCTCGACCCGACGCTTCTTCCGAACGGCCTCTATGAGATGAGGCTCCTGGCCACCGACTGGCTCGGCCGGACCTCGCCATCCGCGCGGATACTCTTTGTCGTGGACGGCGGCATGAAGGTCGGGGCCTTCCAGATCGGCTTCGTCGATCTCGAGGTTCCGATGCAGGGGCTGCCGATCGCGGTGACGCGGTCGTATGACAGTCTGGACAAATCAAATGGAGAATTCGGCGTGGGCTGGACGCTCGACGTGACCGATGCGCGGGTGGTCGTGCCGCGCGTGGTCGGGTCGAACTGGTCGGGAAGCGTCGGGAGCGGCGCGTTCGGGATTCCGCGGTATTGCGTCAATCCGGTCGGCCGCAAGCTTGTCGCCGTGATTCTACCGGGCGGAAGGGTGGAGC
>CAYGKH010000301.1:0-1583 GCA_964350345.1 uncultured Coriobacteriaceae bacterium | reverse complement strand
GGTGCGTCTGGCGGGAGGCACGAACTGCCAGGACGTGAGCCCGCCGCTGACCGGCACGGTAGGCTTCATCCCGTCGAGTCCGCGAACGCGGGGGGACCTCGAGATCGAGGGCTCGGCCGACGTGCTGATCGAGGCGCAACAGGGCTGGCCCGGCCCGATCACGCTTCAGCCATCCGGCGGCGGCGAGATCTTCGACCCCACAGAGTTCATCTACACCGCGCAAACGGGCGAAGAGTTCTACTTTAACTCTCAGGGACGCGTGGAAAAAATCCAGAGCGTCAACGGAGACCAACTACTTATTACCGATGCAGGCCTCCAGCATTCGGCCGGCCGGAGTGTGACCTTTACCCGCGTGGATGGCCGAATCACGCAGATAACGGACCCGGACGGGAAGACCCTGAATTACGAATACAGCGACTCAAGCGACCTCGTCGCATCTGTTGACAGAGAGGGCAACAGAACCACGTACGAGTATTCACCGACGATCCCGCATCACCTGACGGCGATCATCGACGCTCGTGGAATTCGCACGCTCGCCGTGGATTACGATACGGAAGGCCGCATGATCGGCACCGGCGACGCTTCCGGCGCTACGACGGAATTTCAGCACAACATCGCGAGTCGTACGGATACGAAGGTGAACCGGCTCGGAGGCGTGTGGGTATACCGTTACAACGACGATGGCCTGATCGTATCGCAGACTGATCCGACCGGCGCGACGACCACGAATACCTTCGACGAGTTCGGAAACCTGCTTTCGACGACGGACGCGCTCGGCCGCCGTATGTCTCACACCTACGACGACCGCGATTTGCGGACGAGCACGACGAATCCGTTAGGCGCGATATCGACGTACACGAATGATGCTTTCGGAAACGTCAAGACGGTGACTGATCCGCTCGGCCGGGTCATGACGAATGAATACGATGCTTACGGGAACGTGCTCCGTTCGATTGATGCATTCGGCGGAGTGACGACGTATGAGTATCACCCGAACCTTGTGCAGGGTGTCGAGATGCCGGGCAAGGGACCGTTGCGCCGCGTGACCGATCCTATGGGCAATGTGACGGAGTATCCGCGTTACGACCAGTCGGGCCTCGTTCTTTCGGAAAGGGACGCGCTCGGACATCTGATCCTCTACACGAACGACAATAACGGGAACCGGCTCACTGAGAACCGAGACCGGACCCTCGCGACCGGTGGAACAGAAGGCATCACGACAAGTTATGAGTACACACCGGGCGGCCGATTGGCGGTCACGCACTATCCGGACGGCTCGACCTTGCGCGTTGAATTCAACGAACTCGGACAAGAAAAAGCGCGGGTTGACGGGCGCGGAAATCGCACCGAATATTTCTACGATGACCAGGGCAGGCTTGAGACGATCAAGAACCCCGACGGGACCACGCAGGTATTCAGTTACGACGTCGAGGGACGCAGGTCCGGCAGAACGAATGAAGCGGGGCAACGAACATCCTTCGCGCTCGATCCGCTCGGCCGGTTGACGCAGACAACACTTCCGGGTACGCCCGCCGCGTTCACTCAGACTTTCTATGATTCCGCCGGGCAGACCGTGCGCGCTG
>CAYGKH010000300.1:0-2142 GCA_964350345.1 uncultured Coriobacteriaceae bacterium | reverse complement strand
TCACGGTCGACCCATCGCTCACCGAGCCCTCGATGAGACCCTTGGCCACCTGGTCGACGACCTCGCGCTGGATTACTCGTTTGAGCGGCCGGGCACCGAACACCGGGTCGAAGCCGTCGAGCGCGATTCGCTCGCGAGCCGCTTCTGTGACCTCGAGAGTGATCCCGCGCTCGGCGAGTCGCTCGCGCACTCGCTCCAGCTGGATCTCGACGATGTCGCCGATCTGCTCGAGCGAAAGCGAGTGGAAGAGAACGATGTCGTCTATGCGGTTGAGGAACTCCGGCCGGAAGGTCTGACGCAGGGACTCCTCTACCGCCGTCTTCATCGTCGCCTCGTCGGAGCCTGCGCGCGCGAACTCCTGGATGAACTGGGAGCCCACGTTGCTCGTCATGATGACGATCGTGTTCTTGAAGCTCACGACACGCCCCTGACCGTCGGTCAGACGCCCGTCATCGAGGACCTGGAGCAGCACGTTGAACACGTCCGGGTGCGCCTTCTCGATCTCGTCGAGCAGCAGCACGCTGTAGGGACGGCGGCGGACCGCCTCGGTCAGTTGCCCGCCCTCCTCGTATCCAACGTAGCCCGGAGGTGCGCCGATGAGCCGCTGGACGCTGAACTTCTCCATGTACTCGCTCATGTCGATGCGGACCATCGCCCGCTCGTCGTCGAAGAGGAACTCGGCAAGAGCCCGTGCGAGCTCGGTCTTACCCACTCCTGTCGGGCCCATGAAGATGAACGAGCCGACGGGCCGGTCGGGATCGGAGAGTCCCGCACGTGATCTGCGGATCGCGGCCGAGACGGCCGAGACGGCCTCGTCCTGACCGATGACCCGCTGGTGCAAGTGCTCTTCGAGAGCCATGAGTTTGGTCATCTCACCCTGCATCAGTTTGGCGACAGGCACGCCGGTCCATGCGCCGACGACCTCGGCGACCTCCTCCTCGGTGACCTCCTCTTTGAGCATCGCCGAGGTCTGCTGGAGTTCGCGCAGACGTTCGTCAGCTGCGGCAAGGGCCCGCTCGAGTTCCGGTATGCGTCCGTACTTGATCTCGGCGGCACGCTGCAGGTCGCCGTTGCGCTCGGCGCGCTCGGAGTCCATACGCGCCTCGTCAAGATCCGCATTCAACGTCTGCACCTCGTCGATGATCGCCTTCTCACCTTGCCACCGTGCCCTAAGTCCCGAGAGCTGCTCGGAGAGGCCCGCCATCTCACCGCGCAGGGTCTCGAGCCGTTCGATACTCGCCTCGTCGGTCTCACGGGTAAGGGCGGCTTCTTCGATCTGCAACTGGCGAACCTGCCGGTCGATCGCGTCGATCTCGGTGGGCATCGAGTCAAGCTCTATGCGCAGGCGTGATGCAGCCTCGTCGATCAGGTCGATCGCCTTGTCGGGGAGGAAGCGGTCGGTGATGTAGCGGTCCGAGAGCGTTGCCGCGGCGACGATCGCAGTGTCGGTGATGCGCACACCGTGGTGCACCTCGTACTTCTCTTTCAGACCGCGAAGGATCGCGATCGTGTCCTCGAGCGTGGGCTCGCCCACGAAGACCGGCTGAAAGCGCCGCTCGAGAGCCGCGTCTTTCTCGATGTGCTTGCGATACTCGTCGAGCGTGGTCGCGCCGATCGCGTGCAGCTCGCCGCGGGCGAGTGCGGGCTTGAGCATGTTGCTCGCGTCCATCGAGCCCTCGGCAGCGCCCGCTCCGACGAGTGTATGTAGCTCGTCGATGAAGAGAACGAGCCGCCCCTCGGCCTGCTCTACCTCGCGCAGTACCGCCTTCAGGCGGTCCTCGAACTCACCCCGATACTTCGCGCCGGCGACCATCGCGCCCAGGTCGAGTACGACGACGTCTTTGTCGCGCAGGCTGCTCGGAACGTCTCCGTCGACGATCCGCTGCGCGAGACCCTCGACGATAGCCGTCTTGCCTGTCCCTGGCTCACCGATGAGCACCGGGTTGTTCTTGGTCCGCCGGGAAAGCACCTGGATCACGCGACGGATCTCCTCGGTGCGCCCGATGACGGGATCGAGCTTGCCCTCGCGCGCCAGGACAGTCAGGTTGCGCGAGAAGCGCTCAAGCGCCTGGAACTGCGCTTCGGGATTCTCGTCGGTCACCCGCTGTCCTCCACGCAACTCCCCTAAAGCCTCGAGAACGC
>CAYGKH010000299.1:0-2142 GCA_964350345.1 uncultured Coriobacteriaceae bacterium | reverse complement strand
TTATCGGAGAAGTAACCGAATGAAATAATCGATCTACCGCGGCCATCTCATAATAAACCATGAGATGGCCTTTTAAATTAATGATCATGATCGTGCTCAATACCTACCTCTCGGGTCGCGTGCACCGTGCCGTGCGGATGTTCCACCGGCGTGTATATGGAGTATAGCTTTAGCGGCTCGTCGGAATCATTGAGTAAGTTGTGCCATTTCCCTGCGGGGATCAAGATCACGAAATCATCCTCCACGCGCCGCTGAAAATCGAGGCTATCCTTTGAATCACCCATCATGATGAGACCGCTACCTTGTTCCACGCGAAGGAACTGATCTGTCGTGGTGTGCAATTCCAGTCCGATATCCTCACCCGGCTGCAGGGCCATCACCGTCATCTGCATCAGGTTCCCGGTCCAAATAGCAGTACGATAAGTCTCATTTTGGAGGGTATACTGCTCTATATCAATCACAAGCGGTTCCGGGCCAAAATCACGAAACACTACGGTCTCTACACGCTCAGGAGAGACCTCTCCCAACTGGCTCTCTGTCGTTTGGGGCTGTACACAAGACACCAACATCAGCGTCGCAATCAAGCCCAAAAACAATAATTTTTTTTTCATTCCTTTTATTTTTAAAATTAAAGATATATTTACCTGATTGACAAATATATAAAATTTTACGACAACCAACAACTTCCCATGCTAAAAAATAAGAACAAATTTATAAAATAATTTGGTTTATATTATAAACTGGTTTATATTTGCAATTCATACTGGACATTCGGGTATCGAATGCGCGATAAACCATTAACAACTAATGGATGAAAAAAACAGCAGTTGTGTTCTTGATAACAACACTACTCAGCCAAGCGGGTGTAAAAGCACAAATCCAGGAGATCAGCGGCAGAGTGGTCGATGAACAGGGCAACCCGGTTGCCTATGCCAATATTTGGTTGGAGAACAGCGTGGAGGGTACGAGCAGCGACGACAAAGGGTTGTTCCGTTTCAATAGCCATGCAACCGGTGAGGGTTGCCTGATCGTCTCGATGATAGGCTATCACGAGGTTCGTCTGCAAGCCCCCATAAAAGAGATGCAGAATCTACAGATCCTCCTTCTGGAGGTACCGCTCGATCTGGAAGAAGTGGTGGTTCATGCCGGCAGCTTTATCCTCAAGGGTACCAGTGCCATAGATCGGAAAAGTTCGGTGGACGTGGCCACTACCGCAGGATCGGAGGGCGATCTGATCAAGGCGATCACGTTGCTGCCGGGTGCACAGGCAACCGGTACCGATGGCCGGCTGTTGATAAGAGGTGGCGAAAGTTCCGAGTCGCAGACCTACATTGACGATATGCATCTGCTTTCACCCTACGGGGCCACCTTTCCCAACCAGCAGGACCGTTCCCGCTATTCACCTTTCTTCTTCTCCGGGGTGAACTTCTCCATGGGCGGCTTTTCACCCGAATATTCGCAGAGCCTCTCCAGCGTACTCCCTCTTTATACGCGTGATGAAGCCAAGGAATCCAAAACAGGGATAAGCATGATGAATGTCTCTGTGGGTGGAGGAGGGACCCAGGCATGGGATAAGGCATCCCTCTCCTTCAACGGCGAATACTCCAACCTGGATAGTTATATCCGTCTCTTCTACCCTGAGCAGGTTGAGCTGTGGAACAAACCTTTCCGTTCCTGGGCTTTTCAGAAACAGTTCCGCTACAGTCCCGACGATCAGACACACTTCAAGACCTTTTTCACCTTCGACCACAGCGCTTTCAACCGTACGGAACAACCCGCCTTTGGTGAGAGCAGGGAGATGGATTTCAATGAGGACAATCTCTACCTCAATAGCACCTACCGTACCCGCACCATATCGGGGATGAACTGGTTCGCCGGGGCTGCTTTCGGGTCAAACAAAAGAAAGATTCACGGCGCACAATATCTGGATGACCAATTGCGGGAGCGGGAATCTGAAATCCACCTGAAGGTAAAAGCAGGTAAACGGATCTCACGACTCTTCAAGATGGATATGGGAGTGGAAAGTTTTGTGAAACAGTATAGAATGAACTATGACCGGGTTACCCCTCTCTCTTCAAGGCTTGACTACCATATTTCAGGCCTCTATTTCTCAGGTGATTTCAATCTGCTGGAGAATCTGCT
>CAYGKH010000298.1:0-2147 GCA_964350345.1 uncultured Coriobacteriaceae bacterium | reverse complement strand
CCCTACATTCTGTACTATCGGGCAGATGACTCAAGCGTCCTTGTCGTCGCGTGCCTGCACGTCGCTCGTGGCCCGGAGTATCGAATACGGCGCCTGCGTGGCTAACACGCCGGTGCAGCCGACCAGCTTCGCCGGCGGCTGACCGGCTGAGTCGTTAGGCAGCCCGGAGTTCCTCGTCATGAACAGCATGGAAGAGAAGATCTGGCGCTTCATCAGGGGTGACGACTCTGAAGCAGAGTTCCAGGAATGGCTTTGGGCCGAGTTCCGAGACCCATCACTCGCCCTGCTGCTCGGGGAGGAACTCCTCCAAGAGGCGCTCGCGGCCGACTACGAAGACCCAATTGCGGTCATCGATGTCGCTGAGCATCTCCGCGCTCGGATCGACGACGTCAATCCCTGCACCTGTCGCTGCGCTGGCTGGCGAGATCAAGAGCGTATCGGAATCGGTTATGACCCCGACATTGGCGAGGTTGTATCGGTCGATGAGTTTACTGGCCGCTTCGACACCCTGAAGGAACGCACTTCTCTTGAGGACTGGCAAGCCAACCACGGCACCTTGTGTTGATGTCCAAGGTGCCAAGTCCCGGTTTGCTCAACGCTCAGACCCAGTTCATACCCCCGTTGTGGTATCATTAAGCGTACCTTAGGAGGTGCTTCTAGTGAGTACTTTACCCTCAATCATCCCTATCTCCGACCTTCGACAGGACACCGCCGGTGTCATCAAGCGAGTGACCGCGACGGACGAACCCGTGGTAATCACACAACGCGGTCGCGCCTCCGCGGTGCTGCTTAGCGCAAGAGCCTACGAGCGCACCCAGCACGAGAACGAGATCCTACGTATCCTGGCGAAAGGTGACGCGGAGATCGCTGCGGGGCTCGGGCGAGATGCAGAGGAAGTGATGGCAGAGGCCCGCGCATTGCTCGCAGGCGAGTAGTCACGTGCGGGTACGGTTCACCCATCAGGCCGAACGCCAGTACCTCGAGGCCCTGCAGTACATCAACACCAAGAACCCTGCGGGGGCGGAAACTGTCCAGCACCGCGCCGAAGCGGTTGTTGAACTCATGCGCGAACACCCCCACTCGGGTCATGCCATACCCGAGTTCCCAGAACTGCCACATCGCGAACTCCTCGCTCCGTCGTACCGGTTCTTCTACCGAATCGTCGGTGAAACGGTTTGGATCGTCGGCGTATGGCACACGTGTCAGCTTCCGGAGTCCCCTGGGTGATACGCGGCATGCCTAACACGCCGATGCAGTCGGACGGCAGAGCCGCCGCTGACCGGCTGAGACGTTAGCCGCACTCGTCCCAAGGTTCTATGTGTACATGTCCGATTCGCGAGGTATCATCAGCCCATGAGCATGCCTGCTATCGATATCAACGCCATGGAGCCCGAGGAGCGTCTGCGACTCATCGGTGACCTCTGGGACTCCCTCAGCGAGAGCCCCGAGGATGTCGCACTTACGCCGGACCAGCGCGCTGAGCTTGACCGTCGCCTAGACAGACTGGAGTCCGGCAAGGCGAAGCTGGTGTCCTGGGACGAGCTCAAGGCGCGCCTTGTCGGCTGAGCCGGCTCGTGCGGTCTGGTTTCTCGATGAGGCGGAAGACGACATCGCCGCCACGTTCGAATGGTATGAATCCAAGTGTCACGGGCTTGGCGCGGAGTTCATACACGCAGTCGACGCAGTGCTCGTCTCCTTGCTTGACTTCCCAGAATCACGCGAGGCCGTCCACCGGAATGTTCACCGTTGTCTCATGGCGAGATTCCCTTTCGAGATCTTCTACCGTTTGGAGCCGGGCCTTCTGGTCGTCGTCGCGTGCATGCATGCCGCTCGCGATCCCAAGGCTGTGCTTCGGCGTATCGGCGGCTAACACGCCGGTGCAACGAACAGCCTCCGGCCGCCGCTGACGCGCTGAGTCGTTGGCGCCACAGCGTCGCGTTGACTGGTGCTCTTGTGAAGGCGATACTTCGGCTATCCAACCGAGGGGTGGCGTATGATCACGAAGGTTCAGAAGTGGGGCAACAGCCAAGGGCTGCGGCTGAGCAAGGAACTCCTTGCGGATGTCCACCTGGAAGTCGGCGATGCCGTCTGTGTGAGTGTCGAGGGAGGTTCGCTAATCGTCACTCCTGCTAAGCGTGTACGCGGCG
>CAYGKH010000297.1:0-2161 GCA_964350345.1 uncultured Coriobacteriaceae bacterium | reverse complement strand
TCCAAATAGTGCTCAAGTGGAAGTCTGTCCGCGTCGTCATCGTCCAACGACTTCTCGTAGGCACGAGCGCGTATCCCCTTGTCCACAACGCCCTTGTGCCAATAGGCGTCCGACTCAAGACCGTAGACCGACTTGAAGCGCTCGAAGATGAACTTCTGTACCACGATGTTGAGTTCCTTGATCTTGCGATCAGCCTCTGCAACCCGTTCTTCCGCCCGAGATTCAATCCATTCGACGAGGCCATTAGGCTCGAAGTCCTCATAGAATTGCTGTACCAGTCGACATAGCCTGAAGTAGTATTCACGTGGTCCACCAGAGCCGAATTGCACCTTGAAGTCGGAGATCATGTCTGCCTGCGTGGCGGAACGCAGCCAACTGGTGACTGGGTCCAGATAGTCCTCGATCTCTGCCAGCAGCTCAAGTGGTTCGAGCTCGCGGGCAACAAGCCCCTTTTTCACTTCCATGTAGTCGATGAGCGACGCCAGAAGCTGCAGATACGCCTGCATTCCAATGTTGGTGCACAATAGACCCTGCTTGCCCATCTCCCACAGCTCAGTATTTGCAGAGGCAATCTGATCGAGATAACCGTTCAGAACCTGCCGTGCGCGATCCAGTGTCTTCGTGTCAGTTGTGTCACCTAGCGGACCCGGGGAGTACTCCTTGGCCTTCATAATCGCTTCGCCGACAAGACCCGACCGGCGAAGTCCCGCCTTAAGCTCCGGGACTGTTAAACAGGTCTTCTCGGTTCCAGGAATGCCCTGTTGTGTTACACGGCCGTACCATGCCTCGCCTATATCCGCATTCATCAGGCCGATCAACCGAGCACTGATTGCGCCGATGCGCTCGCTCGGGCGCTCAGAACCCCACTTCAGCTCGCCTTCAAGATCGTCGAGAAGGTTCTTTGGAACGGACTTCTGTTCGTGATTGATGGTGACAAACAGATTGGCTTCGTGGGTCTGATCGAGATTCTCGAACGCAACCACCATGATGTTCTGCCCGAGTTCGCGATCTGACAGGGGGGCATACCCGTACAGACGATGCTGCCCGTCAATCACCCAGGCCGAGCGATACCTTGAGGGAAGGTACAGGTGCCCGAATGCGACGCCAGTGTCTTCATCTTTGGCCGTCTGTTCGAAGCGGCATTTCTGCCTGAAATTCACCAGGATGTTGGTCGGAAAGAATCCACCGCCTTGGAGGAATCTGGAAATCTGGCGGAGCCTAGTCCTGCTCACGAGCCTCTGATACGTGGGGGCGCCTTCCGGGTCGTTGAGCGATCGATGGTTCACGAAGGCGATCTTCAGCATCTGTCTTGGGGTCGACACGAACGAGTAGAACGTCCGTCCACCCAGTTTCCCCTTGACCGCCGGAACCTTCACGTCCTCCATTCCGGGAATCTTTTGATCCTTCAGGAACTCTGCGAGGAACTGGTATCTAGCCGCTGACCTCAAGTGGTCAGCTATCTGAAGGTAGTACCTGAGCTCTCTCTCGGTGATGATGCCGATTCGAGCACCAGCAGCCCTCTCCTTATCTGGACTCGACCACACGATGTTGTTCGTGATGAAGAGCCAGATGATCTTCAGCTTCGGGTCGTCTCCATAGTGCTGCTTGATGGCTCGGGAAATCGGACCCTTCAAGTTGCAGAACTCCTCGATATCCTTCTGAAGGCTCCTGCGAGTAACCTGCTCACTGGACTTGCACTCGGCGACCACTACGGTCTCGTCATCCTTCGCGAACACGTCTACCTGCTTCGAGAGCGGATTTGCGCCCCGCCGCTCGATTCGGATCTTGAAGTTCCGTCCTGAGCTGATCTCCGGGTAGCCCAGCAGATGGAAGAGCAGCCATGCGCGATTCTCTAGACGCTCATCGTGTGGCCACTCCCGTCGCAAGACGGTCTTCCTCTTGAGTTCGCGGGAAACCGTCCAGCCCTGATCCAAGTACTCCTGGGCATCGCTCTTGGCAACGGACACTTCCTTGAAGGGCTTCCGACGCTTAGTGGCCTCTCGCTTTGACGCAGAGGCGTCATCGAGGATGGGGCCGAGCCACTCTATGCGATCCACAGAACCCCCCCGCCTCAGCAACTGCGCGCCAACCACCAATTCCGAGCACGACACCAAGATACCGCAACACGGTGACAGGGGTGGGCACCCGACTCTGGCTAACG
>CAYGKH010000296.1:0-2162 GCA_964350345.1 uncultured Coriobacteriaceae bacterium | reverse complement strand
CGGCCTGGACCGCCGGACATGCCCCACACACGGGCACGCGAGGCGGCTCGTGCCCCGCACACGCGCGTGAGCGTCGTCGCGTCCAAGCGCTCGATGCAGCGATGCGCTGTCGTGTCAGACGCCACCGGGCCGAAGAGGGCCTCCTGGTCGCGGAGCGCGCCCAGATCGGTGAGGCAGTCCCCGCCGTCGGCGAGCATGACGGCGATGTCTCGCACGATGCGTCCGGGCTCATGAGCGACCGCCCGGGAATGCGCGCGAAGGCCTGAGACGAGGCCGTCGGTCAGGCCGATGCGATCACAAAGACCGGTGAGCAGAGCGGTGCCGGCGCGCGACGTGAGACCCTCGCCGTCACAGGTGACTTCCGCCGGGATGCGAACCGTGGTAGCTTTCACTTGTACGGTGACCTTTCTTCTGGGGACTTTGGCTGTATCACAACTACCATTATCCCAGCTCAGAGGGTCACCGTCACCTATTTCAAGCAGAAATCTCGATTGCTTCGTGGTGAATCGAGGCTAATAGGGGTCAACACAGGGTACAGGTGTATGAAGGGCGCCGGGCTTGCCGAAGCAGGCATTCGCGCTCATGAGACCGTGGGGATTCCAATGAAGGGAGCACGCAGTGCGACGTTTCGTATCGACGTGGATGGTGATTCTTGGGTTGGTGTTCTCTCTTGGCGCGATCGGATGCGCTCCGGCTGAGACGCCCGCACCTTCGGAAGAATCCGAGACATCGGAAGACGCCGAGACTCCTGCGTCTGAGGAAGAGGAAGAGGAAGAGGAAGAGGAAGAGTAGGCGGTCCTCGGCCAGATGCTGAGGATCGTCAACTGGAACCTGGAGCGCATCCGGCCGACCCAACGGCGCGTCTCGGCGATCCATGAACACCTCGAATCGCTCGCTGCCGACATCTACGTCCTGACCTAGCCACATGAGGCGGTCGCACCTGGCGATGGACTGCACGCTGCCATGAGCGGTGAGCCCGACAGGACATCGGAGGCAGGGGAGCGGTGGGCCTGCATCTGGTCACGGCACGCGCTGGAGCCAATTCCATCGCTCGTTTCGGATGAGGCCAGGTGTGCCGCAGCGATGGTGACGTACCCGGATATCGGCCAGGTGGTGGTGTACGCATGCGTCCTGCCGTGGGCAGGCAGTACGTGGCGGGGCATACCCTCGGCAGGCGGAGAGGCTGTTCTCGGCGGCGCTCGATCTCTACCGTGCCGACTGGGTGAAGCTCCGCTCAGCGTTTCCGGACGCCGTGCACGTCGTTGCGGGAGACTTCAACCAGAGCCTCGCTGACCGGCACTACTACGGATCACGGGCGCAGCGCGCCCACCTGGAAGCGGCGCTTGCAGAGTGCGTCCTCGTCGCGATGACGGCGGGCGGCCGAGACCCGATCGCGCGCGACTCCGCGCCCTACGCGTGCATCGACCACATCTGCATCTCGGAGTCGCCTGGCCTGGAAGCGGCACGGACGTTTCGCTGGCCGGATGCAGCCACGCCCGACCGGCGTCTCTCGGATCACTTTGGCGTGGGGGTCGGGCGCACTCGCTACGAGAACCTCCAGAACGCCGTTGCTCGCGGTCATACATACCGCGTGAAGCGCGGGCTCTACGCATCTAACCTCGGCGTATTCCGGGACCGTGTCCCCAACGTGTACCTGGTGGCCGCCAAAGCGGCGCCCGACGCGGCGGTGTCTCACCACTCGGCACTCGAAGCGCACGGTGTGGCTCACACGCCGCTGCGGACGGCCTACGTGACCTCGACTCACCGCCTCCGCGACTTCAGCGTTCGGGGTTACCGCTTCAAGCGGGTGGCCCCGTCAGGCGTGTCAGACCCCGGGTGATAATAAGGCGAATCCCTATTCGCACGAACGCGAGCAGGGAGGTGGCAGGGTGAGGCGTGGGTCGACCGGAGAGTGTGTAGTGAGTGTCACGGCGGGGGAGACCGTCAGTGCGTTCGTGCCCCATCCGCTTCCGCCTGACCCTCCGCTCGACCTGACCGAATCATCTCGACGCTGATGTCCTTGGGGAGATCGAGCGTATCGTGGACGAAGCGGTCACATCCGGTGTCGAGATCGTCGTGCGCGACTTCCCCGTGAAGTGCTAGGCGGTCGGCTTCAGCGGAATACGCAACTTGACCCTATGCGAGCACGTTCGCGCCATCGA
>CAYGKH010000295.1:0-2168 GCA_964350345.1 uncultured Coriobacteriaceae bacterium | reverse complement strand
CCTCACGCGCGAAGTCTCTCACGACAAGCGCCTCTGACGGCGCAAGGTAGCTGTCCGCCGCCGCGAGCACGGCCATGGCGAGCGGTCCCTCGGCGGGCACGGGAGTGGTGGCGACCCGGGCCGACAGCGCCGCCCCGTCGGCCAGCACGCTGCCGAGAGGCGCGGGCGCCGCGACCGCCTCGGCGACCGACGCCCACGTCCGGACCAGCGCGACCTGCTCGCGGTCAGGACGCGGACCGAGAGCGTCCAGTGCGGCGAGGAGCGCATCGGCGTTGCCGATCTCGCCGGTCGCGGCCGCCAGCGCGGCCCTCACCCGGTCGGCATGATGCTCGGCGGACGGAGTCCCGGCGTCGGGAGCGGGAGTCCTCGATGCCGTAGCTCGCATCGTCTGCGCGACGTGCGCAAGCGCTGCGGCCTCTTCGGACAGCGGCCCATCCTCGCCGAGGAGACCCGCAGCGCGGTTCTTGGCGTCTAGATACGCACCTGCCAGATGCACGTCGATCGCGATCGCGTCTTCGGGCAGCACCCGCGCGCCGGCGGGACGTGCGTCCAGCAGTCGCCGGGCCGCGGTGGCCTCCGCAGCGGGTACGGCCGGCGGTGCGACAGTCGGCCCGCCACGCAGGCCCTGTGCGATGTAGCCGAACACGGAGCCCGGCGTCTGCCCGGTCGCACCGTCTCCATCAGGCGTCCGGCCGTCCCCGTCCCCGTCGCCGTCCTGACCGCCGTTGACCGGCCCCGGCGCGCGCGTCACCGCCACTCGCACCAACTGCGGGTCACCGAGCCCGTCGGGGTTGGCGAGTGATGCGCGGTTGAACCACGCAGGCTCGTGCGCGACCCCCTCCCCCGAGACGACCCTCGCGCGCTCGTAGAGGACCTCCCCGACGAGTGTGCCGTTCTCCGCACGTGCTCCCCAGTGTCCGCGCACAGCGAATACGACCTCTTCGCCCTGCTCGCCGAGGATATCCTCAGACACAGCGGCACCGAGCGATGGCGCGCTACGCACGACCATCGTGGCGGTTCCGGTGAACGTCCCCCCGGCTACCGCTCCCGCTTCGAGCGCGCCTCCGAGAAGTGCGAGTTCGATCCGAGCCTCCTGCGACGTGATCGATCCGGTGGCATCAGCGATACCCAACAGATCGCGGTAGACGATCGAACCGGTGTAACGCCCGTCCTTGAAGCGGACCTCGGCCAGCGATTGGAGCACCTCGCTGCGGGTCGAACCGGTCTCGCCGGCAAATAGCGTGCGCGCCTGCCAGATGTGCTCGTAAGAGGCGTCTGCAGCATACGCGGCGGAGACGCCAGCCCCCGGCGACACCGCCGCGATCATCGCGATCGCGAGCAGCAGTCTCACGCGCCGCCCGCCCCTACGCGGCCACTCACTCATCGGCCGTCTCCTCCTCGGGAAGCAGCGTGACCGCGACGATATCGCGAAGCGCAGCACCGTCGTCGGCACCGACCGCTGTGCGAACGGACTCGCCGTCCTCGGCCGAAACCTCGACGAACCCGGAGCCGTCGGCGAACACCTGCACCACGTAGCCGGACGCCCGCGGATAGGCGTGCGCGAGCGCTGCCATCCCCGTCTGCCAGACGATCTCGATATCGGCTGTCGAGGAGACCGCGGGTGCCTCGATCCGCACGACCGCCGTGCCCCGCTCGATGCCCACTGCGGCTCGCTCGATACCCGCAAGCCTGAGCGTCCGCAGGACCGTCTCTTCGGGCCCGGAGGGTGAGAGCAGGTCACCCGCGGACGGCGAGAGGAACGAGAGTACACGGGGAACCGGCCCGCCGCCGCGCGCATAGAAGACGAGCGCGGCGATCGCGAGCGCGAGAAGCACTGCTGCAATAACCAGTGCAACCGTTCGTGCCGAAGCGGTCACCCGCACGCCTCCCTCACCGTCGACCCGTGTATCCACACGGAAGCGTACCACGCACCACCTGCGAGAATCATGCCCGGGTCGCCGACCGATCGGCTTCGGGCGCTACGGTCGCGCCACGTCCCTCGAGCACGGGCTTGAGGAAGCGCCCGGTATGCGACTGTTCGCACGCTGCGATCTCCTCGGGAGTACCGGTCACCACGATCTCGCCACCGGCGTCGCCCCCCTCGGGACCCAGATCGATGATGTAGTCGGCGCTCTTGATGACATCGAGGTTGTGCTCGATGATCAGCA
>CAYGKH010000294.1:1643-2195 GCA_964350345.1 uncultured Coriobacteriaceae bacterium | reverse complement strand
TTTGGCTTCGTTCAGGCTAGTCTGCGCGTCCCGAACGGTCTTGAGGTTCTCGGATAGTCTACCGAGAAGCTCACTGGCCTTCTGTTCGGGAGTCGCATCGGGATTGAGAGCTTGGGCCTTGGCGACCAAATCATCAAGAAGAGCATCATCAGCATCTGCAGAGAGCACGGCTGGGGGCGTAGCGCTGGCTGGTGAATCAGCGTCGATCTTTGTGAGCAGCCCGTTAAGAACACCTTCGTATGCATCGAGCGCCGTCACCCACGTTGAGAGCGACGATTCGGTCGGCACCAGTTCAAGCGCCACAGCAAGAGTCCTCACCTCGTGTATCGAGCTCCTTAACGCCTTGGTCTTGCTTCGAATCTCACTAGCCTGTCGACATATCTCATCTCTACGCGCCGCAACGGTCTGCAACGCGGACAGATCACTTGTGAGTCTTGCCGTCAACACGCCGGGTTCCCAGTCGGTCTCACAGAGTGGGCAACTGCCGTCATCCGGAATCAGGCCTATTCCGGCCTCAATCAGATCGTGTCGATCGAGGCGATCCAACAACGC
>CAYGKH010000294.1:0-1633 GCA_964350345.1 uncultured Coriobacteriaceae bacterium | reverse complement strand
GTCATCGCACAGTGCGTCGACGGCGGTATGCAGTTCGCCTGCCGCAGCCGCAAGGTCCGATGCGTCATTTCTCCACTGCTGTCTGAGGTTAGGCGCCAACTCAATGAGCCTCAGCACATGAACGTCCTTCGCGGCCGGACCGTGCTGCTCTAGGTCGGCTACGACGACAGCGGGGTCAAGCGAATCGATAGGCTTTCCGCCGAGGACCAACCGCGCTGTGTTCACACGTGCGAGGACTTCAGGTTCACTGTATTCCTCTAGGCCGGCAGTGGTGGCGAGCGCTGAATACGCGTTCCCGAGATCGGACTCCTTGCTCGTCGCAGCTCTGGATGCGGTGTTTGCCGATCGCCCGAGGAGCTTCCGAGTCTCTTCCAGTCCCTCGAGCCTGAGGAGCTTCTGAATCGCTATAGCGCGATCGCCGCCTGTTGCAGTAATGAAACCAAGAATCTCGCGTCTTGCCAAAACATACTGTCCAGCAGATGCCGCATCCAGAATCGCGCTGACTTCATCCTCAACCTCAGTAGGACGTGTCAGTGTGTTTGGGCTACTCAGGCAGCGCGACACCTCGAAGGTTCCATCAACGCCAGGAATCTCAATGACCGCGCTTACCCGCGCGGTGGCCACTGTGCAGTCAACGTGTGGACCATGCGCAGTCAGACTGATGCCTGCCGTCCCTGTTCCGACTAGACGGGATATGCGCCCCTGAAGGAGGAACTCAATAGCGTCGACAACAGCGCTCTTGCCAGATCCGTTTGGTCCCCAAATGACAACGTTCTGCGCCTTAGGCTTGAGCAGCAAGTGCCGGATGCCTCGAAGGTCCGTAATCTCCAGCTCATGAATCTTCATCGACAGTCCCCTTGAACCTGCCAACGGCGTCGGCGAACCGATCAGCGTTGATTCTGTCCGAACGCAAGAGTTCGACCGCTGCCCCAGCGTCTTCCCCAGTGAACTGCCCCGACTGGGCCAGTAGCTCTGCGGTACGAGCGTAGACTCTGTCGACCAGTGACTCCCCTTCGTGGTGTTCAGGCATCACGCCCCCTCACTCGATTGTGCGAAACCGGCCTTCAGCAACCCCCGACGTCTTCTCCGGCTCAGTGATGGCGCATGACCCGCGAGCCGCGGTGCCGTGCGTTCCTCGGTCCAGATTACCGTATTGCCGCGGCGAGCCGTCGTGAAGCGGGTTCGACAGGTCTTGAGCTCAGAACGGAATCCCGTCATCGACTGGCGAATCATCCTGCTCTTGGTCGGTCTCCGGAACTGGCTTCAGTCCTGCTTCAGCACTAGTAGAAAGGTGACGAAGGTCGCGGCAAGGTTGAGGGCTAAATTGCCGTATGACCGAGGTGCGTCGACCGGGCTCTCCCCTTGGCCGTGCCCGCCAAGATTGTGCCGCAGCACTGGAAGTGCTTCGAGAACCTTGCCCACGATGACCTTCTGTGGGACTCTCGCCATGATCGAGCTCCGAACGTCGCTCGGCACGTTGTGGCCACTTGCTCACGCATCCTTAGACACTTGACGATGTGACGACCAGCAGGAAGCCCCTCATCCGACCATCGCGCAATCTGACCAGCCGTAGCATTGGATGGTCTGAGCACGTTCGCACTCTCGGACCTTCATTCAGCAAGTGTTAGACAAG
>CAYGKH010000293.1:0-2198 GCA_964350345.1 uncultured Coriobacteriaceae bacterium | reverse complement strand
CTTAAATGGAGGCCCCTTATGTTTGCAAGAATCAAGAAATCCGGCCAGCATCAGTACCTTCAGATCGTGGAGAATCACCGAGAAGGATCAAAGACTATTCAGCGCGTCATCTCCACGATCGGCCGAATGGATCAGTTACAGGCCAAAGGGGATATTGAAAAGCTCATCCGATCCCTCTCGCGGTTCTCCGAGAAGGTACTTTTGATTTTGTCTGGCAAGAGTGAGGTTCATGCCTCTGCGAAAAAGATTGGTCCTTCGCTGATCTTCGGGAGACTCTGGGAAGAGTTGGGGATCGGAAAGATCATCAAAGGGTTTCTGGAGTGGAGGAGGTTTGAGTTTGATGTGGAGAGAGCTATTTTTCTAACCGTTCTTCATCGGCTCTTTGCATCCGGTTCTGACCGTAGCTGTGACAAGTGGCATCAGGATTATCGGGTTGAGGGGGTGGAGGATTTGTCCTTGCATCACCTTTATCGGGCCATGGCGTTTTTGGGCAATGAAATTGAAGACCAGGAGGACAAAACTCCCTTTTCGCCCCGATGTACCAAAGATCTGATTGAGGAAGCGATGTTTGATGAGCGTCGGGATCTGTTTACAGGTCTTGACCTCGTTTTCTTTGATACCACTTCGATCTACTTCGAGGGAGAAGGGGGAGAGAGCTTAGGTGAAAAGGGATATAGTAAGGATCATCGTCCGGATTTAAATCAGATGGTGGTAGGTGCCGTCTTGGATGAGGATGGCAAACCCATTTGTTGCGAGATGTGGCCGGGCAACACGGCAGATGTCAAGACCTTGATTCCCGTGGTCGATCGGATCAGGAACCGTTTTCATATTGGGCGGTTCTGCATGGTAGCGGATCGGGGGATGATCAGCGAAGAGACGATGAATGAACTGGATCAGAGGGAGATTCCCTATATTCTGGGGGCACGGATGAGGAAGCTCAAAGAGATCCGAGAAGAGGTTCTGCCCCGGGCGGGACGATACAGGGAGGTCCATCCTGAGGGGAAATCCTCAAAAGATCCAGCCCCGCTCAAGGTCAAGGAAGTCTGGGTGGATAAGCATCGATATATCCTTTGCCTAAATGTGAAGCAGGCCCGAAAGGAAGCGTTGGATCGGCAGGTCATGGTCGATGTCTTGAAGCAACAGCTTAAAAAGAATCCCAAAGCTCTGATCGGTAACAAAGGCTATCGGAAGTATCTGAAACTGGATCGTGATCATCTGCGTCTCGATCAGGACAAGATTGACGGGGAGGAAAGATTCGATGGGAAATGGGTTCTAAAGACCAATACCTCTTTATCTCCAGAGCAGGTGGCCCTCAAGTACAAGGAACTCTGGCAAGTGGAGCAGGTCTTTCGAGAGGTCAAGTCGGTTCTGGAAACACGCCCCGTCTTCCACAAGTGTGACGAGACCATCCGGGGCCATGTGTTCTGTAGCTTTCTTGCCCTTGTTCTGAGGAAAGAATTGGATCGACGTTTGGATCAAACGGGCCATTGTTTTGAATGGGCAGACATCAAACAAGATTTGAAATCGCTTCAGGAGATTGTCATAGAAGAACAGGGCAAGTCCCTCGTTGTTAGAACCGAATGCAAAGGGACCTGCGGTAGGGTCTTTCAATCTGTTGGGGTAGCCATCCCTCCCACGATTCGAGAAATATCATGACGCTCTATAGATCTTTCAAAGAGCCATCTGTGGTGCCAAGAACATTTTGGGCACCTCTATCTACCCGTAATAACAGGCTATTATTTTTGCAACTGTAGAAGATCAGTTTAAATATTGTGCCGAAAATAAATATTTACATGATTTTATTCAGCCTTACGTGAGTTTATCCAAATTCATTAAAACCTTTTTATAAGAAGGAATAAGTTTTCCCTTTTTTACTGATTGGTTTCCACTTTTAGTGTGAAAAAGTTTTCCACTTTTTATTGATTTCGATTCGAAATGTTGTATCGTAGAGTGAAATTGAAAAATTAATTTGGGGACGGTTCTCACATTGTATTGAGATATCATATCATATTGATACAAACTATTTTTTGGCCTTCCTCATACCCGAAGAATTATCTTCTAAGTATTTAGATTAAGATATCTATTCGAGAACCGTCCCCAAAATACTTTTCAGGGTTTTAATTTGATGTCAATCATCATCTCCTGAAGATATCACCACGGGTGGAGTGGGGCGACTGTTGACGGAAAGGCGGAAAATA
>CAYGKH010000292.1:0-2202 GCA_964350345.1 uncultured Coriobacteriaceae bacterium | reverse complement strand
TTGCATTCCCTGATACGAGGCTATTTCAAGTTCTCTGTTCAGGAAGAACCCCTAGCCTCGATTTCCACGGCCCCGAAAGTGGCCGACCTGGCGGGCCGTGTTGCACCGATTCGCCTTGCCTGGAGCCTCTGATCCGGATGCTGCCGTTAGGGATATCGAGTACTGATCGTGATCGGAACGTTGATCCATCCACTGGCCGCCGCCTCGCAGCAGTCGACAATCGGCATCCCATCCTACCATGAAAGTACCTTTCTGGACGTACTTCTGATCGAAGTGGATTGCGGCCACATTGGCTATTGACAGTTCGGCTCCTGTTGTAGCATCATGCAGTCATGGCTATCACTCATCGCAAAGAGGTAACGAGAGGCCGCGATGCGCGCTTCTTTCTGACCCCCGAAGAGGTCCCCCACCGGCAGTACGAGGCGCTGCGGGCCTTCTTCGTCGATGGCGGCTCCTCTCAGGACGTCGCCCGCCGATTCGGTTACACCCCCGGCGCGTTCCGCATCCTCTGCCACACGTTTCGTCACGATCCCCGAAAGCGGAAGTCCTTCTTTCAGCAGCCCGTGCGGCACGGGCCTCAAAGCGCCCCGGCGCGCGACCGCGTGAGAGCCCTGGCCATCGCGATGCGCAAGAGGAACCTGTCGGTTTATGACATCCAGCGCGAACTGGCTGCGGCGGGGCACCGGATCAGCATCAACGCTTTGACCGTTCTCATGCGGGAGGAAGGGTTCACGCGTCTTCCCAGACGCAGGGATGACGAGCGTCCGGCCACGATCAGACCGGAAGCCGCCGCCGTCGCGCAGGTCGGTGAGCTCGATCTGTCGCCCCGCTCCTTCCGGACCCGGGTCGGAGGGCTCTTCCTGTTCGTGCCGCTGATGAGAGACCTCGACCTGAGGCGCGTCGTGCGCAAGGTCGATCTGCCGGGTTCGAACATGATCCCGGCCGAGCAGGCAGTCCGCACCCTCCTGGCCCTGAAGCTGATCGGCAAGGAGCGGAAAAGTCACGTGATGGATCTGGTCTTCGACGAGGGGATCGCGTTGTTTGCCGGTCTCAACGTGGTCCCCAAACGTTCCTATTTGGCCGCCTACAGTTCTCGCGTGGGCCATCAGACCAACCTGGCGTTGATGGGAGCATGGTTCACGGAAGTCCAACGAGCAGGCCTCAAACGGGGTTCCTCGATCGATCTGGACTTTCACACTGTTCCCGCCAACACCGAGGAAGAGCCGCTCGAAAAACACTACGTCTCCAGCCGGAGCCGGAGCCAGAAGGGCATTCTGGTCTTTCTCGCCCGAGACGCGACCGAGCGGGTCCTGTGCTACGCGAATGCCGGGGTGACCAAGGGCGAGCAGGCCGGTGAGATCCTGCGGTTCGTCGACTTCTGGCACAAACACACCGGCAAGCTTCCCGACGAGCTGGTGTTCGACTCGCAACTGACCACCTACGAGCATTTGCATGAGCTGAACCGCCGAGGGATCCGCTTCATGACCCTCCGGCGCCGGTCGAGGAAGATGCTGGGCGAGATCTGGAGCCGGCCCGCGTCCGCCTGGCGCCGCATTACCCTGAAGTCATTGACCCGCGCGTTCCGAACTCCCAGAGTACTGGACGAACGCATCCGTCTCAAATCCTACGAGGGCGAACTTCGTCAGGTGACGATCACCGACTTGGGCCACGACGAGCCCACCATTCTCCTCACCAACAACTTCGCGGTCAAATGCTCCACCCTGGTGACGCGGTACGCCCAAAGAATGCTCATTGAGAACGGTATCTCCGACGCCATTCAGTTCTTTCACCTCGACGCGCTCTCGTCGATGGTCGGTCTGAAAGTCGACTTTGATCTGCAGATCACGCTGATGGCCGCTTCGCTGTACCACCTTATGACCGGCAAGGTCGGCCGCGAATACGAGCGAGCTCAGGCAAAGAAGGTCTTCCGCAATCTCTTGGATGTCTCGGCAGCCGTGGTCATCACCGAAGATCAGGTCATCGTGACCCTCGACAAACGCGCTCACAACCCACTCCTCGTTACCTCCGGACTTGCGGAAACGCCAACCCCCATGCCTTGGTTCGGCAACAAACAGCTGGTCATCCGCTTCGCCTGAGCCCCGGCTTCCGCACCGATGTTAGTCGTTTCCAGTACCGTGGAAATCGAGGCTAGGCTATCCCGTCTCAATAACCACATCCGCCCGCCCACTCTCCAATGCCCCA
>CAYGKH010000291.1:0-2211 GCA_964350345.1 uncultured Coriobacteriaceae bacterium | reverse complement strand
ACGCTGACGGTCTGGCTGAACGGGGAGCCGCTCCTGGCCGAGAACGTGGCCCGCCGGCTGCTCGCCCTCCCCGGATCTGAGCCCGACGATCCGAGCTACGGGCTCGGGCTCGGGAACGTGATCGGCGAGGACGTGCCGACCAAGTTCCTGGAGCTCCAAGCCGAGGAGCAGGTGCTCTCGGATGAGCGAGTCACCAGCGCGGAGATCGCCGCAAGCTTCGACGAAGCGACCGGACTCGGAACCCTCGATATCGACCTCGACGACGGGGACGGCCCGTTCACGTTCACGGTCTCACCCGCCGGCCTGACGGTCGACCTGCTCAAGCTCAGGAGTCCCTGACATGCCGGTTTCCATCCAACAGCTCCGCACCCCAGTCAACGAGGAGGACGCGCTCGACACGATCCTCGGCTACTTGACGTTGGTCGGATTCAACGCGACCAGTTGGCAGACCGGATCGCTCCAGCGAAAGCTCATCCGCTACGGATCGTACATCTACAGCGATCTGACGCAGCTCGTCGGCAAGGTCGTGGACTTTGGCTACAACGAGACCGCCACCGGCGCAGCGTTGACCGAGCTTTCACTCAGCCACTACGACAACGAGCGCGGAACAGCGGTTGCCACCGTCGGGCAGATGCGGCTTCTGAACGAAGGGGTCCTGCCGCAGACGATCGCGGTCTCGCAGTTGGTTGCCGCGTACACCGAGCCGGACGGGACGCAGCGAACGTACCGCAACGTCACCGGCGGTACCGTCGCGGCCGTCGACGGGACGCTCGATCTTCAGTGGGCGGCCGAGACCAAGGGCTCAGACTGGAACATCCCCGTCAACTCGACGCTGGTGCTCCTCACCCCAGTTGCGGGCGTGACCGTCTCGAACCCGGCGATCGTTGGAACGTCCACGTGGATCACAACCTCCGGAGCAGACGCGGAGTCGGACCCGACGCTTCAGACGCGCAACCGCACGAAGTGGTCGACGCTGTCCGTGGAGTCCATCCGGGACACGGTGGTCAACCTCGCGTTGACCGCCGCGCCCAACGTCACCCGGGTAGAGGTCGACGATCAAAACACCGCGGGAGCGGGAACCGCCGCGATCTACTTGGCGACCAGCACCGGACCCGCGAGTAGTGCCGACGTGACGGCGGTACAGACTGCGCTCTCCGCGCGGTTCTTCGGCAACGACGGGACGCCACCGCGGGTCCAGGCCGTCGCGGCGCTCGACGACGCGCTCAACATCGCAGCGACCGTCTACTACGCCGGAGACTTCTCAGAGGCGCTCATCCGCGGATACGTCGACGAGGCGCTCGAGGATTTCCTCGCCACGATCCCGATGGGCGGCTTCGAATACGCCGGCTCGTACACCGCTCTCGTTCCGGTATCGGAGATCGAAAACGCGATTCGTCAGACCGAGATCAACGGACAGAAGCCCGTCCGCGCCGTCGTGATGACGACTCCGACAGAAAACGTTTCGGTCCCTGCCTGGACCGTGCTGACGCGCGGGACCTGGAACATCTCCGGCGTCCCCGTCGAGTAACCGATGGCGAAGACGTACCTCGACTACATCTCGGCGCTGACCAACGGGGTCCAGGTTTTCGCGAGCGAGCCGGGCAACGGCTTCGTTGGGACGCTGTTTGCGGTCATGGCGAACACTATCGCTCAGGGATTGAGCGAAGCATTCGCGTCCCCGCTGTTGACCCGCGCGGAGCAACCCACGGACGCGCTCCCTCGCCTGGCCGCAGAGCGGATGATGCCCCGCTACCCGAGCGAGACGGCGGCGCAGCATCAGGCACGGCTGATCGGGGCGTGGGACGCATACCAGTACGCCGGCCACAAGACTGCCATTGTGTCTCAGCTCGAGGCCGCTGGGTTCGTCGGAACCGACGAAGACCCGGTCACAATCTACACCCCGGCGACGCTCGTCAAAGAGCCGCTCCTCGACATGAACGGCGATCCGTGGTGGTCGCAGTTCTGGGTCTACTTCCCGTACGGAAGTCATCCGGTGACCGAGCCCGCAGTGACCTGGGGGTCCTTCAACTGGGGCGACGGTACAATCTGGGGACCACCAGTCGAACCCGCGACCGTGTTTGCCACGATCCGGGGAATCATCAGGAAGTGGAAGCCCGTCGATTGGGTCTGCCACGGGATAATCTTTCAACTGGCCGACGACAGCCTCGTGGAAATTGGAGCCTAGCAAATGCCCTCTGGAATAGTCGAATC
>CAYGKH010000290.1:0-2212 GCA_964350345.1 uncultured Coriobacteriaceae bacterium | reverse complement strand
CTCCTACGTCAGCCCATCGGTCGAGCGGTTGCGCGGGTTCACCGTTGAGGAGGTCATGGCGCAGCCGGCGGACGCGATGTTCGCACCCGAGGCCGCCGCCGCTTATCGAGAGGCGCTGCGCACGCGCGTTGCGGCGTTCCTTGCGGGCGACCCCTCGGTGGTGTGTCGGATCGATGAGTTCGCACAGGTTCGCAAGGACGGCTCTACCGTCATGACCGAGGTGGCGACTTCGCTCAGAGTCAACGAGTCTGGCGGGGTTGACGTCATCGGGGTCAGCCGCGACATTTCCGAGCGGAAGAAGGCGGAGGCGGAACTCGACCGCTACCGCGTGCACTTGGAAGAACTGGTGGAGGCGCGTACGGCGAGTTTCGAGCGGGCGAATCGCGAGCTTCAGGCGGCGAACCAGGCTAAGACCGAGTTCCTCGCCCGGATGAGTCACGAGCTGCGCACCCCGCTGAACTCGGTCATCGGATTCTCCGAGGTAATGCTCATGGGTCTCGCCGGTGCTCTCAACGAGGAGCAGACTCGGCATGCACAGATGATCAACCGGTCCGGGAAGCACCTCCTGCAACTCGTAAACGACCTTCTCGATCTGTCGAGACTCGAGGTGGGCGGCATGGCGGTCGAGCCGGAGCGATTCGATGCGTGCGAGCTCGTTTCCGAGGTGGCGGCCAGTATGGCCCCCCAGGCCGAGGAGCGCGGTTTGGCGCTTGCTGTGGACATCCCGCCTGAGCCGCTGAAGGTCACGTCGGACTCCCGCATGGTTCGGCAGATCCTGCTCAACCTGGTGGACAACGCGGTCAAGTTCACGGACGAGGGCTCGATCACCATCGAGCTCTCCCCGAGGCGAGACGCGGTCGTGGTGGCCGTGCGGGACACGGGCAAGGGAATCGCTCCCAAGCACGCGGAGCACATCTTCGCCGAGTTCTGGCAGGTGACCGATGACACGGGGTCGCATCTGTCCGGCACTGGCCTCGGACTCGCGATCTCGGCGCACATGTCGGAACTCCTGGGCGGCGAGTTGACGGTGGAGAGCGTTCCGGGGAAAGGCTCGGTCTTCTATCTTACGCTGCCGCGCGAGTGACGCAGCCGAATATCGTCGGTGCCGAGGTCGGGGCCACTGTTCGCGGTGGGCTACAGGATGGGGCACCTGGCTACGACTCGCGCGGATTCGAGGAAGGCATCCTTCGGCTCGAAACACGACGAACTTCCGGGCGACCGACAGCAGATCGGTCGTTCACCGCTAGCTAGTCGATCTGGAGCCGGTCAGCGTACTCGTAGAGAATCGTGTCGCGGTCGCTCGTCTCGGACCACGCAGGCTCTCGATGTGAGAACTCGGTGAGGCGAGATGCACTCCAGTCAGCGAACATCCCAGCTACGTCGTTCAATGTCTCGATCTCGTGCTCATCGAAGAGGCCGAGGTCTGCTGGGCGCAGGGCTCTGAAGAGCGTGCCGTTGCAGTCACCGGCCTCCTGGCACTCCTCCGTCAGGCTCGCCTGATCGACGAGTGCTGCTTGAAGCGTGTAGAAGTCCGTCGGCACCGGCCCGAACTGCATGTGCACGTATCGGCTGCCGGAGATCGGCCGCCCGTGGCGCTTGCGGTGCAAGAAGTCTGCGTAGAAGAGCAGTTTGTTGAGCTTCGTGCGCCACGTGTAGGGGAGACCAGCAAAGTAGACCATCATCTCGCCGAGTTTCCGGACGTCGGTCCCTACGGCGTATGCTGTGGCCTCCTCCTGCACGAGAAGTGCCTCATGGTCGACGGAGAGTTCGGCCAGACGGGCCTCGACAGTGCGTCGCTGTTCGGGGGTCAGGCGGTCACCGTGGCGCTGCAGGAGACCGACCACGTTTGCGGGTTGCTGGACCATCCACAGCATCCCGTCGTGAGCTGCCGACTGGATCGAGCCGGTCTCGTAGCGGGCGAGAGTGACCTCGCCCCAGCCGAGGAGGCGCGAAAAGGCCTTCTGTCCGAGCCCGTACATCGAACGGATTGCGCGGATCTCTTGGGGCTGCAGAAGGCCGTGACGCGACCGGTAGATCGCATAGGCGTCGTTGAGGGTCTGGTCATCGAGGGCGACGTCCAGCATCTCGGTGCCGCACTCAGCACAAACGGCGACGCGCGCCTGGACGGTGATCTCCTCGCCTTTGACGGAGTAGGTCTCGGTGTGCTCCTGGATGCGTGCCTCAGTATCGCGCATGCATTCTCCGCAAAACG
>CAYGKH010000289.1:0-2228 GCA_964350345.1 uncultured Coriobacteriaceae bacterium | reverse complement strand
GGGCACGACTCGCCGCCGACCTCAAGGGGATCTGGGCCGCTACCACGCTGCCTGCGGCGCTCGGCACCGCATCTCGCGTCGCCGACGAGTGGCGCGACACCCACCCCAAGATCGCCGATGCCGTCGACGAGAGCGTCGAGGAGTGTCTGAGCGTGCTGCACTTCCCGGCCAGTCACCGAGTCTTCCTGCGCACCAACAACGCACTCGAGCGCTTCAACCAGGAGATCAAGCGAAGGACCCGTGTCGTGCGCATCTTCCCCAACGAAGCGAGTTGCCTTCGGCTCGTGAGTGCGCTGTGCGTGGAGACGAGCGAGGAGTGGATGACCAACCGGCGCTTCCTCGACATGGACGTGTTGCGTGAGATGCTCGAAGCTGAGCGGGAGGAGGAGCCCAAGCTGATCGCCGTGAGCTAGACTGGAGTCAGCCCGGAGGGCAATTTACAGAACTTTCGGGACACAACCGGGCGATTCAGTGGTCGACCGCGTACGTGCGGCATGGACGGTCGCAACACCAATGGTATTTGACACAGGTCTCCGGCCTCTGCAAAGATTCGCGGAACAATCCACAAGCTGGAGCGACCAACGTCCGTCAGTGACGCCAGCTAGTCGCCTCACGGGGAACCGGAGTTATCCGAACGGTGCGCTTCGATGGGCGACTGCACGAGCGGCAGGAAGGGATAGTATGGAAGCCATAGCGGGGATGTTCGTTGATTCGCTGCGCCAGCCAGTGCTAGCATTCCTGCTCGCTGGCATGGTGGTAGGAGCGGCAAACAGCAAATTGCGTATACCGGAAGCCGTTTATCAGCTGTGCGTACTGATGCTTCTGCTCAAAATCGGCCTGGCAGGCGGCATGGCTATCCGTAACGGCGACATCAGCGAGATGATCGTGCCGGCGATTATCAGCGCGATTCTCGGTATCGGAATCGTGCTACTGGGCTCGGTCACGCTGGCCCGCCTACCTGGTGTCAAGAATGATGACGCCATCGCCACCGTCGGGTTGTTCGGTGCAGTGAGCGCCTCCACTCTGGCGGTGGCGATGGTAGCGCTCGAGAACAGCGGTATCTACTTCGAGGGCTGGATGCCGGCCCTGTACCCATTCATGGACATCCCGGCGTTGCTCACAGCGATTGTCCTGGCAAACATCCATCTGGCCAAACAGAATACAAATTACGAGAAGGTCGATATAGTTCCCATCATCAAGGACAGCCTCAGAGGACAGGCGATAACTATTTTGATCGTCGGTGTGACCCTGGGACTGCTCGCGAGGCCGGAAGGCGTTTACGAGAGTTTCTTCGGCCCTTTGTTCATGGGTTTCCTCTCGATCTTGATGCTGTCCTCCGGTATTGAGGCGTCCAGGCGACTGAAAGAGTTGCTGGCATGCGCTCATTGGTACATCATGTATGCATTTCTGGGCCCTCTCGTTCACGGTCTGGCAGGGTTCGGATTGGGCTACATCGCCCACCTGCTGGTGGGTCTCAGCCCAGGTGGCGTCATCCTCCTGGCGATAGTCGCTGCTTCGAGCGCCGACATATCCGGTCCGCCCACCATCCGAGCGGGGATACCATCGGCCAACCCATCGGTGTACCAAGGGACCTCGACCGGCCTTGGAACGACAGTGGTGATTGCATTGTACGTGCCGCTCTTCTTGGCCATGGGCAAGGCGGTCTTTGGTCTGTGAGACAGGTCTATGGGCCGATTAGGGGTATCTAGACGATGTAGGCTGGATGCAGCGTCAACGACCGGAGACACGGCATATCGAACCTGGGAGAGGCGCATGGAGTTTCACGCACGCAAGCTGTTAACCATCGTCACGGAGGCCGCGGTGGAGCACAGGCTCACCGAGGAGATCGAACGACTGGGGGCGCCCGGCTATACGGTCACGGACGCGCGCGGCAAGGGAGACCGCGGCATTCGCGACGCGCATAGCGAGATGGCGGCCAACGTCCGCATCGAAACCATAGTGGATGAATCCGTCGTTGATTCCATCATCGTTCACCTGAAGGAGCACTACTTCGCGAACTACGCGATAATCTGTTTTGTCAGCGACGTGGAAGTGCTGCGTCCAGCAAAGTTCTGACGGCCTGACGAACCGCGTAACGATCATGAATCGAGAGTGCCGGCATATCGGGAAACCATGACTGATTCCGGCACTCTTCGCCCCTAGCCTCGATTCACCACGAAGGTCGCCGACTCGGTCCTGAAGTCCCGAATCCGACCTCCTGACAGGTT
>CAYGKH010000288.1:0-2229 GCA_964350345.1 uncultured Coriobacteriaceae bacterium | reverse complement strand
AACATGCCGATGCTCGCATAACCGGCCATCGCCTCTTGGCCGCGCTGAAACTGCCCTGACTCGCAGTACGTCTTGAGCATCGTGATGACCTCTTTGGGCATCCGCTGCAGGTCGGCAATCTCATCAAAGGCGACTGCATCCCAGATTTGCAGCATTCCTTTATAGCGTCCTTGCTGCTGGCCGAAGAGGTTCGCCACCGTGGTTGGCCCAGTGAGCAGCGCGGCATATGGGGAGAGCTCCTGCACCGCGTAGCTCTTGCCGGTTCCGCGGGGCCCGAGCTCCACCAGGTTGTAGTTGCGCTCACACAGTGGGATGAGCCGTACCATGAACAGTAGCTTCGTTCGCCGATCGAACTCGGACGGCTCGTAGCCCATGCTACGGAACACGAGATCGAGCCACTCGTCAGTCGTGAACTGCGCCCGCAGGCGCCGATACTCATCGAGGTCAAATGTCGCCAGCTGTATTGGCGTCATCTTGTCGATCCAGAACGGATACTTGCCCTTGGTCTCTTCGTCGTACTCCCAGCGCACATCTACCTGCGCCCAGATGCCGCCGGTGAGCAACCGATCGTATTCGCGCACGTACTTGTCCGGGATGTGAACCTTCTTGAAGCCAAAGTTCGTGATCTCGGCCCAGTAGTCCGAATCCGTGAGCTTGACCTTCACCTTGTCGATGAAGGTGTGCTTGCCCTTCTCCTTGACCTTGCTCTGTGCCTTGGTCGACTCGTCCGGCCGAATGTAGTTGTCGGCAAGCGTATCGTTCACGACCTGCAGGCCAAGCTGGATAGCCATCTCGTCTGAAGATGCACAGTACTTGCCGAGGAGGTACTCGAGCACGAACACGGGCACGTTCGCGCCCACGCGCACCTTGCGCACCAGGTCTTTGCGCACCACTCGGCCGGCGAAGATCTCGTTCGCCTTCTCATCGAGAGCATCGCGCATCGGAGCTTGTTCGCTCGTCATCTCAGACTCCTAGGGCAACAGGTATCTCGTCGGACTGTGTGATCACCGCGTCGGTCTTGGGATCCTGAACGACAACCCGGACCGCGGATACATCTTCTCGAGTCAGCATGAACCCAACACTTACGCGGGCACCCGGCTCCACACTGAGGATCCCGCTCGCTACGTCGAGCTCTCCGCCGACGGCCATCCCCGCCTGACCCACTTGTTCACCCGCACTCACGAGGACCACACGCACGATCGGAGGCTCCTCGGAGAAGAGCTGGGCCTCGAAGTCGACAGAGACGCTGAACGTGCGATTCGTGATTCGAGCAGGCAGGTCGCGGAGCTCTATGGATGTCGCAGGAGCAACCGCCGCGGGCACACCCGGCATCCGGAAGCTTAGAACCGGCACCACCATCTCTTGCAGGCTCACCCCGCCATGATGATACGCGAGGCCGCCACCAACCTTGAAGACACCGGCACCGCGAGGGAACACGAACTCGAGGTCGGTGTCGTAGCCGAGTTCGACTCCGGAAACCCGCACCGCCCCGGAAGGCGTCACTCCACCGCGGCCGATCCAGCAGCGGCGATGCAGCTCGACTGTGTCGCCGCCGGGAGCCTCAATCTTCATGTCGTCTTCCTTGCGAACGGAGAACAGGTGTCCGTGATCGGCAGCGATGACGAAGTGCTCGATGCCCGCAGCCGCCAGCCTGTTCACCGATCGGACGAGGTTGCCGATGACCGAGTCCATGACCTGCCGAGCGAGCAGATTGCTGTCAGTCTCCCCCACGAAGTCGATCTCCTGGGAGCGGACGACCAGGAGTGATATGCTTTCGACTCGCTTGCTCAGCGCAGCCGTCTTGGCACTGAGCAGGTCGCCCAGGGCGATGTCGATCGCATCGGGCACCCGGGATTTCAGGAATCGCATTCTGTCCGCAGCCGTGGCTACGACGGAATCAGCGACCCGCGCAGCCACCCGTCCCTTATGGTCAACGATCGACAGGGTGCCCGCGGCCTCGGGGAGTAACGACGCCATGCCGATCGAGGTGATCGACGGCAGACTGGAAAGTACGGGCGTGAGCGTCAACTCAACAGCACGCTCGAGCTGCCTGGCGAGCTCAGCTCCCATCTCGTAGCGCAACGAGTCCACCAGGAAGTACGCCGTCTTGCCAGGTGTCTTGGCTACGCGATCCGAAAACACACCGGTCTGCTGCTGAATACCGGAGAAGTCCCAGTCACTGCGAGCCACGGCATCAACGAACCCCTCGGTCATCTTCCTGACCAAGGC
>CAYGKH010000287.1:0-2232 GCA_964350345.1 uncultured Coriobacteriaceae bacterium | reverse complement strand
GCGGTGTCGAGTGAACAGCGGTGGAGTCTGCACCTGGCTCGGGTCTGCAACACGCTGCGTATTCCGGTGAAGCCGATCACCCATTCCACGGCAAGGCGATCAGCAATCCGGTCCAAGCCGATCGCTTCGGAGCGAAGCGACGCGGTCTTGGTCTGAAAGCTACGTAGTGATCGGCTTGGTTGTCAACTTCGGAGCGTTTCTCGCTGCTTCTTTGCGCATGGAACCTCCCTTCAACTCGATGCGCACGGACCGGTGCACGAGCCGGTCGAGCAGCGCGTCGGCGATGCTCGGGTCGGACACGAGGTGATGCCACTCGGAGACCGGGAGCTGGCTGCCCACGATCGTGGAGCGCACACCGGCCCGATCGTCGATGACGTCCATGAGGTCGTTGGCCGCCTGTCCCTCGACTGTGACGAGACCCCAGTCGTCCAGTATCAGCAGGTCGATCTTGGCGAGCTTGCCGATCGCTTTGAGGTAACTGCCGTCGGCCCGGGCGAGCGCGAGCTCGTAGACGAGCGTGGGGACGCGTTTGTAGAGCGCGCTGTACCCGCGGCGACATGCCCGGTCGGCAAGCGCGCAGGCAAGGTAGGTCTTGCCCAGCCCGGTGGCGCCGGTCAGTATCACGTTGCCGGCGGCGGTAAGAAACGAAAGCTCGGCCAAGTCGAGTAGTACGTCCCGCTCCAATCCGCGCTTGGCCCGGAAGTCGACCTCCTCGATGCTCGCGCTTATCTTGAGTTGCGCGCTTCTCAGACGGCGCACCAGGCGCGCGCTCTCGCGAGCGGTCCACTGGTGTTCGACGACGAGTGAGAAGCGCTCCGCGAACGAAAGCGCCGGATCCCCCGTCCGCTCAAGCTCGGAGGCGAACGCCTCGGCCATGGGGCCGAGCCTCAAGTCGTAGAGCCTCTCGATGGTGCGTGCGGTGCTCATGGGTGTCTCCTTCTCTTCTCGTGTCAGGCGTAGTAATCGGGCCCGCGTACGTTGTCGTGCGCGGGGCCATGGTCGGTGCGCGGTGTATCGAGTCCGGCCTCGTCCAATCTCTTCTCGAGGATCGACTTGACCGACTTGTAGGAGCACGCGCCGAAAGCGAGCGCTCTCTCCGAGGCCGCCTCGACCCGCTTGGCTCCGTAGCTCTCCGTCAGGCGCAGCAGGCCAAGACAGCTCCTGAAGCCCAGCGCCGGGTGAGGCCGTGCCGACATGATGGCCTCTGTCAACGCGGCCGTGGCAGGACCGGTGCAAGCGGCCCAGGCGATGATGCGCTCGGGCGTCCACTCGGCGTGCGCGCGATGCTTCTCGGGCATGTGCTCCATGGTCGTGCTCGATCGTCCCTTGGCGCGGCTTCTGGGATGCAGGGCCACGCGCTCGCCGCGGTGCAGCACCTCGACGGTGCTCTCGTCGAAGAGGATCTCGACCCGTTCGCGCACGAGGTGGTGGGGCACTGAGTAGAAGTGCCCTTCGAGTTCGACGTGATAGTCGATGTGGACGCGGGCGTCTTTGCGGGTGCGATAGGTGAAGGGCTCTGCCGGCAAGGGCGAAAGCTTCGGCAACTCGTGCTCCAGAAACTCGCTGCGCCGGGACCCGGGGAGCTTTTGGAAGGGGCGTTCGTTGATCGCGTCCACGAGCGCGCGGATCGCCTCGTTCAGTTCTGCCAGAGAGAAGAAGGTGCGTTTGCGCAGCGGCGCCATGATCATGCGGCAGGCCACGAGCACCCCGTTCTCCACCTTGGCCTTGTCGCGGGGTTTGCGCACCCGGGCGGGGAACACGGCGCACCCGTAGTGGGCCGCCAGCTCGGCGTAGGGCGCGTGCAGGTCGGGCTCGTAGCGGTCGGGCTTTCTGACCCCGGTTTTCAAATTGTCGCAGACGACGAGTTCGGGAACACCTCCAAGGTAGGAGAACGCCCGGCAGTGGGCGGAGAGGAACGCGTGCGTGCCGCAACTGAGCGAGGCCTCGGCGTAGAGGTAGTTGCTCGCACCCATCACCGCGACGAACAGGTAGGCTGGCTGGACCTCGCCTGTGCCGGGGGTCACGACACTCATCGTGTCACCGGCCCAGTCCACGAACAGGCGTTCACCGTATCGATGCTCCTGGCGCATCACCAGATCGAGGCCGCCTTGCCACGCGCGGTAGCGCTCGCAGTACCAGCTGTAGCCCCAGCCGTCCGGTTCCTCCCGGCGGTACTCACGCCATTATGCCGAGGTCCGGGTTATGCCGACCTCGGTCCGAAAGGCCTTGCCA
>CAYGKH010000286.1:0-2236 GCA_964350345.1 uncultured Coriobacteriaceae bacterium | reverse complement strand
GGCAGCGGAGTTCATCAGCACCACGTCGCGGGGCTGCCCGTGTGCGCCTTCGAGGACGGCGCGCGTGATGGCCGCGTTGGCCTCGGCGTCCCCGCCCGCGATGCCCGCGAGCGTGCCGCGTGCGATGCCGACCTCCTCGGGCGTGACCTCCCAGACTCGCACCTCGCCGCGCTCGGCCGAGTACTCGCCTATCGTAGTCGGGCCGCTGGCCGAGACCTCGTCGAGCCCCGGATGTCCGTGCACGACTAACACGCGCTCCGCGCCGAGCCTGCCCGCGACCTCGGCCATGACCGGCACGAGTTCGGGAGCGTAGACACCGAGGAGCTGGCGGCGCGCGCCTGCCGGGTTCGTGAGCGGGCCGAGGACGTTGAAGACAGTGCGGATCGCGATCTCGCGCCGCGGACCGGCTGCGTGTCTCATGCTCGCGTGCAGCGATGGCGCGAAGAGGAAGCCGAGCCCCACTTCGTCGATGCAGCGCGCCATACCCCCGGCATCAAGGTCGATACGCACCCCGAGCCGCTCGAGCACGTCGGCACTCCCCGCCGCCGAGGAGACCGCGCGGTTACCGTGCTTGGCGACCGCGACGCCGGCACCGGCGACCACGAACGCGGTGGTCGTCGAGATGTTGAAGGTCGACAGCCCGTCCCCGCCGGTGCCGCAGGTGTCGAGTACGTCGGCCGCACGCGGCCTAACCGCAACGGCGTGCTCACGCATCGCCCGCGCGAAGCCGACGATCTCGTCGACACTCTCGCCCTTCATGCGGATCGCGGTGACGAGCGAGGCGATCTGAGCGTCCGTGGCCTCGCCGTCCATGACCGCAGACATCACCTCGTACGCATCGTGCTCGGTGAGCGACTCGCCACCGGTGACCGCGCGGATCGCCGAGGAGAGCGCGGGCGCCATCGATATCGCTGCCGGGACCGCAGTCGTCTGCGCTGCAGGAGTCTCAAGCGCCTCGATCTCGCCGGTCAGTTCGAGGAAGTTGCGCAGCACGATCACTCCCTCGGGAGTGAGGACGCTCTCGGGATGGAACTGGACCCCGTGCAGGGGCAGGTCGCGGTGGCGCAGCGCCATCACGAGCCCGTCTGCGGTGCGCGCGGTGACCTCGAGGGTCTGGGGCAGCGTCGACTCGTCGACGGTGAGCGAGTGGTAGCGCGTGGCCGTGAAGGGCTGCGATGTGCCTGCGAGCAAGCCGTCGCCCTCGTGGTGCACCTCGGCGGTCTTGCCGTGCACCGGCGCGGGCGCGCGGCCCACCACGCCGCCGTAGACCTCGGCGATGCACTGGTGGCCGAGGCACACACCGAGCAGCGGGATGCCCGCCTCGGCGCTTGCCGCGACGACCTCCTTGGAGATGCCCGCCTGTTCCGGGGTGCCCGGACCCGGTGAGATGACGATGCCCGCCGGTGCGAGCGCGATCGCCTCGGCGGCGGTGAGAGCGTCGTTGCGCTCGACACGTACCTCGGCACCAAGCGCGGCGAGAAGCTGCACGAGGTTGTAGGTGAACGAGTCGTAGTTGTCGATCATGAGGATCACGGGCGCACCTCCTCGGCGTGCATACCCGCAGCGAGCTCGAGTGCGCGATGGAGCGCCTCGGCCTTGTGCAGCGTCTCCTCGTACTCGCGGACCGGGTCCGAATCCGCCACGATGCCGGCGCCGGACTGCAGGTAGGCGCGGCCCCCCGCGATCACAAAGGTGCGGATGGTGATGCACATGTCCATGGCGCCATCGAGGCCGATGTACCCCACGGTCCCGGCATACGGGCCGCGGGCGGCAGGTTCGAGGTCGCGGATGATCTCCATCGCACGGATCTTCGGCGCGCCGGAGACCGTACCCGCGGGGAAGGTCGCGCGCAGTGCGTCGAAGGCGTTCTTGCCGGGAGCCAGCGTACCGGTCACATTCGAGACGATGTGCATGACGTGGCTGTAGTTCTCGACCTCCATGAGCTCGTCGACGGCGACCGTGCCCGGAACGCTCACGCGACCGAGGTCGTTGCGGCCGAGATCCACAAGCATCACGTGCTCGGCGCGCTCCTTGTCGTCAGCGAGGAGGTCGGCGCGAAGCCGGCCGTCCTCGGCGAGATCGGCGCCACGGGGGCGCGTACCGGCGAGCGGACGCGTGAGTACCGAATCGCCCTCGACACGCACGAGCGGCTCAGGACTCGAGCCCACGAGCGTCACGTCGCGGGTGCGCAGGTAGAACATGTAGGGACTCGGGTTGACCGCGCGCAGAACGCGGT
>CAYGKH010000285.1:0-2238 GCA_964350345.1 uncultured Coriobacteriaceae bacterium | reverse complement strand
CTCCGAAGGCGGAGGGTTGGATGCCGTGACCGGTGACGAGTCGTGAGCATGCGCGCAGAACTCTCGGATTCGCGCATCGATCGGATCCTGATCACCCCCGAGAAGATCGCGGCCACCGTTTCGAACCTCGGCACCCGGATCACTGAGGACTACCGAGGACGCGACCTGGTGCTCATCACGGTGCTCAAGGGAGGACTGGTGTTTCTCGCTGACCTCTGCCGGCACGTTGAGCTGCGGCACACCATCGACTTCATGGCGGTCTCCTCATACGGTCCGGGTGCGGCCGGCTCTGTTCGGATCACGAAAGACCTGGACGATTCGATCGAGGGCAGAGACGTGCTCATGATCGAGGACATCATCGACACGGGCCTAACCCTCAACTACCTCCTTCGGGTGTTGCGCGCGCGCAAGCCCGCAAGCCTCGCGGTGTGCACACTTCTCGACAAAGACGTACGTCGCCTGATGGACCTGCCTATCGAGTACCGGGGCTTCTCGGTCCCAGACCGTTTCGTCGTGGGCTACGGCCTGGATCTCGAGGGCGTGTGGCGGAACCTCCCGTTCGTGGCCACGCTGCACGAGGAGGTCTGGGACCGCTGATGAAACGGGCACGCACAGCGGCACTCCTGCTCATCGGCGTCCTGTCGGGCGGCACGGCGGGCTACATGCTCATCGAAGGCTGGACCCTGTTCGACAGCGTCTACATGACCGTCATCACCGTGGCTACCGTGGGCTTCCGGGAGGTGCATCCGCTTTCCGAGGCGGGGCACTGGTTCACGATCGCGCTCATCTTCGCCGGCGTCGGTAGCATCGCGTATTCGATCGGCACGATCGCCGAGTTCATGGTCGAAGGTCATCTGCTGGAACTGCTGGAGGGACGCCGCATGGCTAAGCGCATCGAGGAACTCCACGATCACTACGTTGTCGTCGGTATGGGGCGCGTCGGGTCGGTGGTCTGTCGCACGCTCGACGAGCAGGGCGTGCCGTTCATCGTCGTCGACCAGTGCGAGGAGTGCATCGTCGAAGCCGACGAGAACGGCTGGCTGTACCTGCAGGGCGACGCGACGAGCGAGGAGGTCCTCGAGGCGGCTGGTGTCCGGCGGGCGAAGGGCCTTGTCACTGCGCTCGACACCGACGCGGACAATCTCTTCGTGGCGCTGACCGCACGCGGTCTGAACACGAAGCTGTACATCGTCGCACGCTCGTCCAGCCTCACCTCGGAGGGCAAGATCCTCCGTGCTGGTGCCGATCGCGTGATCACCCCCAACGTCATCGGCGGACGTCGCATGGCCACGAGCCTGCTGAACCCGCTCGTCGCCGACTACCTCGACATCGTCACACACCAAGACGAGCTCGAGTACCGGCTCGAAGCGCTCCACATCTCCGAGCGCTCGGAACTGGTGGGACGTTCGATCAGCGAGGCTCGCATCCGCGATGTCACGGGTTCGTTCATCCTCGCGATCTCGAGCGGGGGTGGGGTTGACAGTAACCCCTCGTCGGAACGCGTGCTGCATGCAGGGGACCAGCTGGTGGTGCTCGGCACGCGCACCCAGCTCGCCGCGCTCGCGGCACTCCTGTAGCGCTGCTCGCGTGCCTTGCCTGCGCTACACTGAGACGGTCAATCATCACCTTAGGAGGAGCGCGTGGACCTCGAGCAGTACATCAGGGACATTCCGGACTTCCCATCCGAGGGCATCGTATTCAAGGACATCACCCCGCTGCTTGCAAGCCCGGATGGCTTTCGCGGCGCCATCGACACGATCGCGGATGCCTACGCGCAGGCGGGTATCACCAAGGTGATGGGCGCCGAGGCAAGGGGCTTCATCTTCGGTGGCGCGCTCGCCTACAAGCTCGGGGCCGGCTTCGTACCTGCCCGCAAGCCGGGCAAGCTCCCGTGGAACACGACCTCGCACGCCTACTCGCTCGAGTACGGCACCGACGCCCTTGAGGTGCACACCGATGCGTTCGTGCCCGGCGATGTGGTGATGATCGTCGACGACGTGCTCGCCACCGGCGGCACCGCGGCGGCCAAGGCCGCGCTCGCGGAGAAGATGGGCGCCACGGTCGCGGGGTTCGCGTTTCTCATCGAGCTGGACTTTCTTGGCGGGCGGGAGAGGCTTGGCGAGCCGAAGATCATCTCGCTCATCCACGTCGCGTAGTGATAGCGCAGTCGCCGCCGACCTCGTCCGACCCACTCGGGCGAGGTCGCGCCTTCACTGCACGGGGACGACGACCTCAACC
>CAYGKH010000284.1:0-2253 GCA_964350345.1 uncultured Coriobacteriaceae bacterium | reverse complement strand
CCTGCAGCCGCGCGCGACCAATCCTTATCGGGAGAGACCGAGGTCAGGACAAAATCAACCATCCAGCGACCGACGTACCACTCAGCGATGCCCGACTCCTGGGCGGATCGTTCGACGGCTCGTTCGTCAGCCTCATCGATGGCCGCTTCAGATTTCGGCTCCTCTACAGGCCTGTCTGCGGTGCAGGCGACCGCTCCCATAAGCATGGAAACCATGACGAGGCTGATAAGCAGAGTGTGAACAACGCGCATGACAATCCCTCCCCCGGACTGTGCGTACATGCCGTAAACCTCGTCGCTTCTGCAGCCGAGGTCTTCACGTTCGTACGTAGAAGACGAGCCCCGCCGATTCGTGGGAGAAGGCGGGGCTCGCGTGGTCCCCGAGGGGTCGGGACTCTGTCTACCCTTGCAGAGCCTGCTTACCGGGGTCTTACTGGAATCTTACGGTGTCGGCCAGCGCGCCTGTGAGCCCTCGACCATGATCTGGCGGGCGACTGCATCGGAGATGCCGTAGCGTCGCAGGATCTCCTTGTAGTACCGGTCGTAGAGCTCGTCGTTCAGGTCGATGTTGGCCATGATGTTGTCGTAGTCGGGGTTCATCGGGTCATAGACCGCGTCAGCCTCCGCCATCGCCCGGTCCTCCGCCTCGGCGAGATCCCAGAAGATGGCTTTGCGTTCGGCGAGCGACAAGCCGCCCGCCTCAGTGGGTGCCGGTTTAGGTTCCGGAGCCGGCTCGGGTTCCACAGCCGTCTCCGGCCCCTCGGTTGGTGCGGGAACACGCTCTGGTGGTGACTGCAACCCAAGCTGGGACTGTCGACTTCTCTCACCTTCAGACTGCGACACTGGGCCAGAATCCCCCTCGGTCGTGAGGGCAGACTGGAACGCCTCGATCGACGCCTGCCGAGAGTCATCGGTTAGCCGGTGGAAGACGAGGACAACGGACAGTACCGCGCACATCGACAGCACCGCGAACGCTAAGACTAGGGGGTTCTTCGTTGAGTCAGTATCCGCGGGCGCAACGTTGGCCTGACGGACTGCGTCGTTGTCCTCGTGCTCGGTCAGACACTCGCGCCCGTGGGTCTTCGGACACCGCCCCGTCTCGGTGACCACGACACGCTCACCGCACTCGCGACAGTATGCTGTTTGTGCCATCGGGCCTCCCCGCCGGACGCGGCCTCGCTGCCCTCAGCCTAGCAGACGGTCATGACGTCGCCTTGGGTTCGTCGAGCTCTTGGATCTTCTCCTCGAGCTGCTCTGCCGTGTAGACGCCGACGAGTATCGCGGTACCTCCGCGCAGCTTGGCCGAGCCGATCGAGTGGGCGGTGGGTCGCAGACGCGATGCCTTCTCTGCAGCCTTTGCAAGAGTCGGTGCCTTGATCGGAACGATGTCACGCGCCTCGCCGGGACCGCGGTCGGTGTCCATCTGATACTCGATGAGGGCGTAGAAGGTCTGATCTTTGCGCCAGAAGCTCACTCTGTCTGCACCTCCCGTGTCGACAGGCTCAACACACAGCCTAGCGCAGCGGCGTGTAGCGCGCCCCTGGGTCCTACGCAACAACGCAAGAACGCAAGAATCCCCGCGCCGGCAGAGGTTCTCACGTACGTACGTACGTGCCTAGTAGATCTCGACCACGAGCTCCATCACGTCGTAGTCGTCGGCGTCGACGGTATCGGCTGCACTCCAGTCCCCGCCGGGTGCGAACTCCGCGACACCGAGGGTGTAGGCTGCCTGGACGTCATCGTCCTCGCCGTAGAGACCGATCGAGATCGCGTTGAACGCGGGGCCTGCCTTGGCCTGGGCGAGCACATCGTCGATGACAGCACGTAGCTCGTCCTCGGTCGGCTCACCGGCAACCCTCACCCGGTACTGGAAGCGCACGGTGTCGCCGAACGTCAGGTCCTCGGTCTCGACGATCTCGTAGTCAGGAACCGGTGTCGTGTCTGCTGGCTCTGAGGCGTCTTCGTCATCGGCCTCGGACGCGGTCTCTGCCGGCTGAGATGCAGCGGGCTCCTCATCGGCTACATCCGTCGCATCGGTACCACCACCGAAGACGTTCAGAATCGCACCCAGCACGACGGGCGCAACAAGAAGCCAGAACCACCACTTCTTGTAGATGGGCTTGCCTTCACTGATGGGCGCTGCGCCGGTAGGGGTCGTCTTCTCTGCCATAAGCTGCCTCCCTCGTAGTGTGGACTCTAAGAACTTATCCGTAAATAATGTTCACCTGCAGCGGCACCTTCCTGAACGCGATGA
>CAYGKH010000283.1:0-2259 GCA_964350345.1 uncultured Coriobacteriaceae bacterium | reverse complement strand
AGCACGCCGTCTGCGTCAGCCTCGACCCGTACCACGTGCGGAACTACTTCGGCACGATCACCGTCCGCGACGGACGCATCGTGAAGGTTGCCTGATGAGCGCGAGCCGACAGGACTTCGTCCGCATCGCTGCGGCCATCGAGCGGATCGACCTCAGCCGGTACAAGGACGACGAGTACCAGCAGCGCAAGTACATCGCCGTCGTGATGGCGCACGCACTAGCGCCGACCAACCCGAACTTCGACTTCTGGCGGTTCGTCCGGGCGTGTCTGGGCGAGGACAAGAAGGCGGCCGACCTGTGAAGGCGGTAGACGTCCTTCACGAGCAGGTGCAGATGGCCCTGTATAACTACGGGGTCGTCGTCGCTGATGCCCGCATAGCCCGGGAGACAGCTCTCGCTCAGGCCAGCGCCGAACGAGCGATCGCCCATCTGGCCGCCGACGAGGTCGCCCAGAAGGCCCACGAGGCGGCCGAGGCCGCCTACAGGGTGGCCGAAGACGCTGCTTGGGACGCCTACTGGGGCGCCCGGCAGGAATGGCAAGCGGCCGTCCGTGAGGAAGGAAGCTCGTGACCGCCGCCCCATTCCAGCCCCGCCCGCACCCCTGTGCGCGTGCGGTATCATTCGATCCTGCGCTCCGACAGTGAGCGTCCCATCGCACAGGAGAACGAGACATGAGTGAGCACCCCGTGAAGGACCCGATCGCCGTGGAAGCGGAGATCGAGCGGACGAAGGCCGAGACGGCGGCCATCCTCCTTCGGATCAAGCGCGAGACAGAGAACGGCGCCCGGGCTGAACGGGTGGCCGACCTGCGCCGCCGCTCGTTGGAGCTGGCGGTCGCGAACGCTGAGTGCGAGCTTCGCGAGGCCGAGATGCGCGCCGAGGAGGTCGGGATCGCGCTCGCCAAGGCGCGCCGGGACGAGGCCCTCCTGCTCACCGACTGGCGCTTCCAGCACACCCTGAACTTCGTCGGCCCGGTCCACAAGGACACGACCATGGCCGCGATCGACCGGCTCCATCAGTTCTCGGTCGCCTCGCCCGGGTGCGACATCACGATCACGTTCAACAGTCCGGGCGGCTCGGTCATCGACGGGATGGCCCTCTTCGACTACATCAGGTTCCTTCAGGGGCAGGGGCACAAGTTCACGATCATCGCGCTCGGGTACGCAGCCTCCATGGCGGGCATCCTCCTTCAGGCGGCAGACGTCCGCGTGATGGCGAAGGGCTCTTGGCTCCTCATCCACGAGGTCGCGTTCGCCGCTGGCGGCAAGATCGGCGAGGTCGAGGACATGTACGAGTTCGGCAAGCGCCTGAAGTCGCAAGCTGCCGACATCTTCATCGAGCGCTCGGGCGGCAAGCTGACCCGGGAGCACCTTGAAGAGAAGTGGACCCGCAAGGACTGGTGGCTCTCTGCCGACGAGGCTCTCGCGTTGGGCCTCATTGATGAAGTCCGGTAGCTCGTGGGGGATGGTTCGAGTCCTGATGGACGTGAACGTCCTCGGCGGTGTTCAGTTCGTCTCCCCGGTGATGGAGCCACATCTGGCCGACATGCTCTTGATAGAGCTATCGCGCGGTCCGTTCGAGGTTCTGCGGGCACGCCTCGTGCCCGAGGACGCTGAGGCGAAAGAGGAGGAGGTCGAATGAAGGCCATCATCAACGATAACGCGGGTCTCACCGGGGCTCAGCGGGATTACCGGGATGCCGTGCTCGCCGAGACTGCCGCGCGCCTAGCGTTCTCGCGGGCCTGCCGGGAGTATGAAACGGCGATGCTGGCACTCGATGCGGCCGTTCGGGACGTCGCCGCGGCCCGAGGACGGCTTGTCCCGATAGAGCTATCGCGCGAAGTGAAAGAGGAGGAGGCCGAATGAAGGCCGTCATCAACGCCCTTACCCTTGCTCTCTTGGAGAGCCAGCTTGCAGACATGCTGGTGGTGGACGCCAAGTCGTTCGCCGAACAGTTCGTCCGGGAGAATGCCGAGCTGTTCGTTAGCCCGACGCCCGCGCTCCGACTACCGCCCCCCTTCCAGTGGCCGGAAGGGTCCGGTCAGTCCGCCGAGGACGCCCCCGTCGAGAGGGTCACCGTTCACCATGTCCCGATCGTCGGGGCCGACGGCCTGACCGAGAAGCAGCGCGTCGCCGTCGGGAGCGTCGGGCTCTGTGGGAACTGCCAGCAGCCGAACAACTCCCATCTGCCCGGGTGCGCAAGAGCGTCCGGTGAAGACAAGCGGGCCTTCACGAAGGACCCGCTCTCGCCAGCGGTCTA
>CAYGKH010000282.1:0-2269 GCA_964350345.1 uncultured Coriobacteriaceae bacterium | reverse complement strand
GACCTCGACTACGCCATAACAGACCCGTACGGTGGGAGTTACTCGTGATTCCCGCCTACTCGCGAATCAACCCAAACCGAAAAGCCTCGACGCTGCCGGCGCACAAGGATTTGTATGTGCGCGTGAACGGACACCGGTTGCCAATTTTCATCGAACACAGAGTAGACGCGGCTAACAAGCTATGTCTAGCATGCGAAGAGAGGGAAGTGATTCGTAAGCACGGAACCGGATTCATCGAGAAATGTGGATGGTACGGGGACCAGCTGAACACCGATCACGGAAACAAGCTGCGGTGCGAAGAGTGCCTCGAACTAGGTCGACCAGGAGAGGAGAATAGCAAGTGATTTGCGCAGCCGAAGGGTGTACAACCGAGTTTGAGCCAGTGACCAACATCTATCACAACCTAGCCTGCGAAAAAGGCTTCCACGACAACGACGAGTTCGACGAGCAAGGCAAGCCAACACCGCGACAGCTGCTTGCGTGGGCGGCTCTCATCTGCTCGGAGTGGTTCGAGTGGAGGGCAGAAAACCATCCGTGGTACAAGAGTGAGGAGTTCCACAACTTCGGCAAGCCCGAAGGTATGCTCGCGGAACTGGCCGACGTCTGCATCCGGTGTTACGACGCGGCGGGAGCTATGGGGCAAGAGCTGCCCGACATGTGCAAGGCTGCCGGCGATCACATGGTGTGGCACGCGCTGTGTCTCAAGCTCATCGAAGAGGCGCGCATGGGTGACACCAAGGCGTACTGCTTCACACTGACAGACATGACGTCGTTTTGCCTGTCGAAGTCGAGCATGATCGTTGAAGAATACGATGACGATGACATGCCCAAGACCATCGAGGAAGCCATGGCGCGCAAACATGCGTACAACAAAACGCGTCCTCATCGGCACGGGAAGAAGGCGTGATCATGACAACCCCATTCGAACTCGCCAAGAAGTGCAAGGACACAATCGACCGCGGTCTTGAACACGTGCAGTTGGTTCTGCCGAGGAAAACACGCAGGCGCGGATACGGGCTAAGGGTCGTAGTGTTCTCGAGACCGCGACTATATGGTGAGCTGTGCTGCGAGAACGCAGACGGGCACGCGGTTGTATTCGTCAAGGCTCTCGACATGCTGGCCTGGCTGGCAGCGACGGGGGCCATCAAGGTTGAATTCGGAGAGAGGCCGAGAGAGGAAGTGGCAACATGAGAAAGCTAGTCTATGTAACGCACCCGTTCGGCGGGAACTTTGACCGACTCAGGGACATGCGCGGAGTCATGCGCAAGCTCGCCGACGTGGGCCTTCAGTACATACTCTTCTGGGCGCCATGGGTCGACGTCTGCACTTGCCTCGTCGACACTCCGGAGAACCGCAGTCGCGGTCTCGAATTCGACCGGCACGCCATCAAGGTGAGCCACGGGCTCTTGGAGATTGTCCACGGTAAACCCAGCTCGGGACAGCTCACCGAGCGCGGATGGGCCGAGGCGCTTGGTATCCCAATCGTCACCGCTCACGGATACTACGACCTTGAGCGCGCCGCGGTGGCCATTGCCAATGAACTAGGAGTGACATGACCCAACCCAAATTAGCATCATCCCTGGCCCTACTCGATGCACTCTGCAATGGTGGCAGCGTCTACGACAAGAAGGGCCTCAGGTACGAACTCTGGGAGGCTGAAGCGAACAAGCCGGGGGCGCCGAACCTGATGCTATACCTTGAGCCGCCGCGGCCGGAGCCTCCTCCCGATCCGAACGCGAACCGGCAAAAGGTCGGATGGGCAACGGCGGTTAGGAGGTTGATTCGGAATCCTGACAAGCTGGGATACGATGAGGCACAGCGCATCTACCAGTGGGACGAGCCATCAAACGCCATGTATCGACAGAACCACATAGGAGCAGTGTTCTTGCTATTCAGGGGCCACCCGGAGTTTCTGTATTTCGACAAGGTGGAGGCGAGATGACCTTGGACTGGAGCATGTACGACCAGGTGGCAATCGCTGGACGTCGACACGGTAAGCGTGAGGAGCTTCGCCAACGGATGGCCGCGATTGAGGGATTGCCGACGTTTGCGGTTGAGCGGAAGTGTGATTTAATAGGAGAAGACATCATGACCGACCAAAAACCAGACCTTGAGAAGTTCGATCCGAGCGAGTGGGAATTCTCTGCGGACGTCTCACAGCGAGACGCGATCCGTGTGATGAACGAAGGCGGAGTCGTGTGGAGCAGTACTTTGCAGATGTACTTTCGTCTTCGAGACGACGGGGTGTTCTGCTGCTTCTACACTGGTT
>CAYGKH010000281.1:0-2272 GCA_964350345.1 uncultured Coriobacteriaceae bacterium | reverse complement strand
CCCACACATGTGTCACAAGATCCACAAATGTTGACCTGTGCTACTCGTTGACTGATCCAGCTGAACTGGAGGTCCAGGTGCTCATGCGCTGTCCCAGCGGGACTCGCGGATGCCATTGGGTAACGGAGCTGGATTCTGTCTCGACCGAGAGCGTCTTCGTGCCCGCAATTCCGATTGTGCCTACGCCGGTTCGGCGTGTTGCGGTCAAGCCGGCAGCGGCAATCGCTGTAGAGGAGAAGGAGGCGGCAGGTGGATCATCGGGAGCCTGATGCATCGCAGCAGGTCAGTCCGTCGATGATTGTTCTTGCCCGCGAGTCTCGGGGACTGACCCAGAGCGCTGTTGCGTCACGAATGAATGTTTCACAGGCTCGCCTGTCAAAGGTGGAGTCCGGTCTAGCGGTGCCTGACCATGAACTGGTGGTCGGCCTGTCTGCGGTGCTTGGATATCCGGAGGGGTTCTTCTTTCAGCCAGACAAGGTCCTGGGCCCGGGCACGAGTGAGTTCTTTCATCGGAAACGGAAGACGCTTTCGGCGAAGCTCCTGAGGAAGGTTCACGCGGGCATCAATATCCGGATCATGCACGTATCGCGTCTGCTGCGTTCCGTCGATATTGGAGAAGACCATATTCCCCGAATGGATCCCGATGAGTATGGTTCAGCGGACGAAGTCGCACGTGCCGTTCGTGCTGCTTGGCAGATGCCAGCTGGACCGGTGCCGAATGTGGTTGAAGCGATTGAGAACGCGGGCGGTATCGTTGTCAAGTGCGACTTCGGTACGCCACTGATTGATGCGCTGAGCCGCGACATCCCCGGCCTGCCTCGTATGTTCTTTGTCAATAGCGTCTTACCGCCGGATCGTCAGCGCCTTACTTTGGCTCATGAACTGGGTCATGCGGTGATGCATCAGGTTCCCCATCCAGAGATGGAAGACCAAGCCTTTGGGTTCGGGGCTGAGTTTCTGATGCCTGCCTCAGATATTCGGCGTCAACTCGATCGAGTGGATCTTGCCCGCCTCGCAGACCTGAAGCCCTATTGGAAGATATCAATGGCCGCTCTCTTGATGCGGGCTCGGGAGCTTGGAAAAGTCTCACCAAGAATGGAGCGCCATCTGTGGATGCAGATGGGACAGAGCGGTTTACGGACTCGCGAACCAGACATGGGCATCGAAGTCGAGGAACCACGACTACTGTCAGAGATAGTGTCGTTGTATCAGAACGAGCTTGGATATGGCCTCGAGGACATGAGCGCCATGCTGCTGCTGTCCGAGGATGAAGTGCAATCAGTCTACGGAGTTGCCTCCGATGGGTCGGGCGCAGGCCCACGCTTGAGGCTGGTGACCTGAGCATCTTCGACTCACGGCGGCAGCCCTTGGAGAACTGCGTCACATGTGCGATGTAGCCATCTGCTCGATTTCGTGGGCTAAGATGATTTTGTGCAGGCAGTGGTGTTCGCTGCCCGCGAGTCGGGGCGCTACGGGGGTAGGGAGTTGCGGTGACTGTTGATGCGACGCAGGTTGATCTCTGGCGGGCTACACCCAAAGAGACTCAGAATCTTGAGTTCAAGGAAGCCAAGACCGGCTTTGACCTGAACAAGACATACGAGTATTGCGTAGCCATTGCGAACGAGGGTGGCGGGCATCTGGTCTTCGGGGTTTCCGACGTCCCCCCACGCAAAGTCGTTGGGACGACGGCCGTCAACGATCCCATCGGGATGACGCAGAAGTTGCTCCAGAAGCTTGGGTTCAGAGTTGACGTCGAGGTCGTTGAACACCCGGATGGCAGGGTAGTCGTCTTCTCAATCCCCTCGAGACCCACAGGGACTGCGTACGCTCTTGATGGCAGGTACCTCATGCGTTCTGGCGAATCCCTAGTCCCGACGAGCGAGGACCGGCTTCGGCGTATCTTCTCCGAAGGAGGGCAGGGCTGGCTTGAGGAGCCGGCGGTCACGGGTCTTTCGGTCGAACAAGTGGTGGCGTTACTGGATGTGGAGACCTATTTCGAGCTGTCTCGCCTACCAGAAGCGAGTGGAGTGCAGGAGCACATTGATCGGTTGCTTCAGGATCGGATGATAGACAAGTCCGGTGGAGTGTTCTCGATTCGTCGGATGGGAGCGCTCCTTCTTGCCCGGAATCTTGAGGACTTTTCGGATCTTGAGCGAAAGGCCCCTCGTGTCGTCGTTTATGAGGGAACATCCAAGTTGCAGACTCGGCTGGAGGAGACTATTTCGTCCGGCTACGCTGTTGGTTTCCAAGAACTAGTGCGGACGGTAGTCAC
>CAYGKH010000280.1:0-2299 GCA_964350345.1 uncultured Coriobacteriaceae bacterium | reverse complement strand
TCGAGCGCAGCGTGCTCATGCGGATGGGCATCGACTCGCTCACCTGTATGGCTGTCGTCGCGGGGTGCGAGAAGCGGGAGCTCCTCGGCCATGGAGCGGGGCATGTGCTGCTGGTGTGCATGAAGGAGTGGGAGTGCGATGCGCCCACCGCAGCCGCACGGCTCGCCGAGGGTGATGGCTGGGATGTCGCCAAGGCGAAGTGGGGTGTGAGCGAATGAGCGCCTACCGCGACCCGATGCCGCCGCTGGTGCCGAGCGAGAAGCTCGACGTCGAAGCGCTGCTCGACGGGCTCGAGCACTACCGTCCGCGCCGCCAGGGCTGGACGTGGCGCATGCACGTGCCGTCCCAGCGCGTCGGCGACTTCACCTACCATGAGACCTCCACGCCGCTTGAGCGCAGTGTGTCGCTGCCGGCGGCGCACTACTTCGGCGACATCGATCCGCAGCCCGAGTGCGTGATCACGACCGAGATCGCTTCGGGCAGACCGGAAGACGATGTCCGCCGCATGCGTATGGCCGCGTGGCACGGTGCCGACCACATGATGGTGATCCGCACGGCTGGCCAGTCGCACATCGACGGGCTGCTTGAGGGCACGCCGGAGGGTGTCGGCGGCATCGCGATCACTCGCAAGCAACTCCGCTTCACGCGCCGCGCGCTCGATCAGATCGAGGACGAGGTCGGCCGTCCGCTGAACTTCCACTCGTACGTGAGCGGCGTCGCCGGGCCCGAGATGGCGGTCCTCTTCGCCGAGGAGGGCGTGAACGGCGCGCATCAGGACCCGCAGTACAACGTGCTCTACCGCAACATCAACATGTACCGCAGCTTCGTGGACGCCGCTGTTGCCAAGCACGTCATGGCTGCCGTCGGCATCCTGCAGATCGACGGCGCGCACAACGCCAACGCCACGGCCGTCAAGGCGTGGAAGGTCATGCCGGAGCTGCTCGTGCAGCACGCGATCAACACCGCGTACTCCGAGGCGGTCGGTATGCCACCCGAGCAGATCGCGCTCTCGACCGTCCCGCCCGACGCCGCGCCCGCGCCGTGCATGCGGCTCGACCTCCCGTACGCGATCGCGCTGCGCGACCTCTTTGGCGAGTACAAGATGCGCGCGCAGCAAAACACCCGCTACATGGAGTCCGACGCGCGCGAGGCGACCGTCGCGCACGTGATGAACGTGCTGGTCTCTCGGCTGACGTCTGCGGATATACAGTCCACGATAACTCCCGACGAGGGCCGAAACGTGCCGTGGCACTACAACAACGTCGCCGCGGTAGAGACGGCCAAGCAGTCGCTCGTGGGGATGGACGGGCTGCGCGAGATGGTGCGCGTGGACCGCGAGTCGCCCGAGCTCGCGGCGCGCGTCCGGGAGCTCAAGGAGCGCGCTGTGCTCTTCCTCGAGGCGATGTTGCGCGACGGTGGGTACTTCGCGGGCGTCGAGGACGCGTACTTCGTGGATTCCGGCGAGTACCCCGAGACGCACGACGACGGCATCGCGCGCGCGAGCGACGGCGGGGTCGCCGCCGGCAGCATCGTGCCGCGCGCCGACGACTACCTCGCGCCGGTCTGCCACCACTTCGGGGAGAACCACCTGGGGCTGCTGGCGGAGTATGGCGTGGCCGATCCTGGCGCGGCGCCCTGCGAACTCGTGGGAGGTTGCACGCTCTGCGACGACGCCAAGGTGCCCTACATCGACGAGCTCGACCCGACCGATAACGTCACTGTGCGGCTTACACAGACTGCAGAACTCCGGCAGCGCGGGCTCATCAAGCCAGAGGTCGAGTGGACCGGCGACGGCGTGGTGGTCGTGACCATGTTCCTGCCGGCTGCGGCCGACATCGCCGAGGCCGCCGCGCTCGAACTCGGCCGGGCGATGAACCTCACCGACTGCGAGGTCATCCACAAGCGTGTCATGCACCCCGCCGAGGGAACGCTCTGCGAACTCAAGGGGCGCCTGGACGTGGCGATCGACCCGTCCACGCTCGTGATCCCCGAGCCGCCCGAGGTGCTCACCGACGAGGAGATCCGCGAGTTCGTGGCCGAACGCGAGTTGCGGGTCGTCGCCGCCACGGTCGGCAACGACGAGCACTCGGTGGGGATGCGGGAGGTCATCGACATCAAGCACGGGGGTCTGGAGAAGTGGGGCTTCGGCGTGACGTACCTCGGCACGAGCGTGCCGATCGAGAAGGTGCTCGACGCCGCTATCGAGCACGCGGCGAGCGCGGTGCTCATCTCGACGATCATCACGCACGGGGACATCCACCGCGAGATGATGGAGAAACTGTCCGACCTGGCCGAAGAG
>CAYGKH010000279.1:0-2301 GCA_964350345.1 uncultured Coriobacteriaceae bacterium | reverse complement strand
CCCCTGGGACCCTGAGCATCGAACCGTGATAGAGAGCACCGACGAGGGTAATGATCCGTTCGCGAAGGCCCACCCAGCGGTGCGTCCGTGTTTCGAGGCCTGGTATGATGAGGACGAAGATGACTTCACCTGGAGGACCTTCTTCCGCACGGATCCTCTACTCTCCCGTGATGCATCCCCCGCATTCACGAAGCGACATAGGCGTCGCATTGGCTTCCTAATCTACCGGGACTTTCGCGCGCTTCAGCGGCCCATCACGCTCGAGCCCTACACTCTTTTCGGCCGACTCCTCCAGAGCCAGGAGGCGACGCCCAGGCACTTTGAGAACGTTCTCGATAAGCTCCAGGGGTCTATCCTGCCTCTATTCGGCGAATCGAACTTCGCGCGGGTCGTAAACGAATACCGGCAAGAGCTTCTTCGCTATTTGCCGCTCGCCAATATCGGCGAGGGACACCTGTCCTTCGAAGCCACCGATAGGACTAGGCAGCAGGTCAAGATCGCGGCACAACTCTATGTCGAAGATGAGATCCCCCTCCCGTTGCAAAAGACTGGCGCCGGAACTCGCAGCTTGGCCATCCTCGCAATACTCCTCCTAATCGCGAGGAAGCGGGGCCGTGGGATCATCGCGCTCGAAGAGCCCGAAACCTTTTTGTATCCGCACGCCCAGCGTCGGGTTATCGATGAAGTGCTTGCCTTGGCGTCGCAGACCTTCGTAACGACGCACTCGCCGTATGTCCTTGAGCGCCTACCGGTCGAGTCGTTCCAGCGGCTGTTGCGTAGTGAAACGGCCACCGTGTCTACGATGCCTCTCGTAACAGACCCCAAGACGGCACGCCAGATCCGTGATCGGTTTCGCAAACAGTTGAGCGAAGCGCTCCTCGGGCGTGGCGCCATCATCGTGGAAGAGGAATCCATGCGGCTATGGATCCTAAAAGCGAGCGCACTGCTTCACGGCACTGACTTCGAGGGCACGCGGGTTGAAGCGTTAGAGCTCCAGGGCATCTCCGTCGTCACAGCAGTCGGCAACGGCGATGTGCCCAGCATCGGCGCACTTCTGCGTCGTGCAGGACTCCAGGTCGTCGGCTTCCTAGACCAGGTTACGGACAAGGAGTTCGAGCAATACGTAGCCCGAGATCCGGATCTGCCTCTCGTCTTCCACGCAGAGAAGGGGCTGGAGGACCTGCTCCTTTGTGAGCTGCCGCGCCCGCTGGTCCGCGAGGTACTGATCGGTGCGCCGTATGCGAGGCACAAATACGATCAAGCCATCGTCGATGGTTGGACGGATGATGAGTTCAAGCTAAAGGCGCGGGAGTTCTTGATACACCACAAGGGTTATCTCCCCTTGCATGAGTGGCTCCTTGACCGGGTAGACCTTAGCGCCATGCCGAGCACGTTCAAGCGCCTAGTGGCGTTGGTCACGACGACAAGCATAACCGGGGAGCCTTGCAGCACGTGCTCGATTGTCCCCTGATGGTGGTGAGCAACCGTGGGCAACTATGACCCAACCGACGAGCAGCGAGCGATTATCGATTCGGACGACTCGGCTCTCGTCGTGGCTGGTCCAGGTCGAGGTAAGACTGCGACTGCTATCGCGGCAGCGAAGGCCTGGCTGGCTCGGAATCCAGCACCCTCCTGTGTTCTTTTCACGTCGTTTTCGAACGCTGCAGTGAAGCGAATCGCAGCATCTGCAGGCATCGACCCTGCGGGGCTCGAGCGGCGTGTCCACTTCCGGACCTTCCACAGCCTTGCCATGGAGGTCCTGCGGGACTTCGGGCGCTATGTGGGCCTTCGAAAGCCGGCACGGGCCCTCGACCGTACAGAGGAACGCATAATCGCTACCGAGCGCGGATGGGATGTAGGCGACGCGTCGAGGTACCATGCCACACTCAAGGCACTCGCTCGGGAAGAAGGACTGGTCGCCTTCGAGCTTATGGTGCCGCTGGCATCCGCGCTGCTTCGGGCGAGCCCAGTTTTACAGCAGGCGGTCGGACTCCGCTTCCCGTTCATAGTCGTCGACGAGTTCCAGGATACCCGGCCCGATCAGTGGGAGTTCCTCAAGCTTGTGGGTGAGGCCAGCCGGGTGATCGCTCTTGGGGATCCAGACCAGATGATCTACGAGCGCCAGCATCGGACCGCCCTGCGTCGGATATCCGAGTTCGAGAGTTGGAAGGGCGTACGGCTTACCCGGTTTGATGGCCCGAACTTCCGATGCCGAGTGTCCGCGATCGTACGATTCGCTGAGGCTATGCTGCACGCTCGACGCGAGGCACCCAGTGGGAGTGATGGCGTAAATATCCTCCC
>CAYGKH010000278.1:0-2304 GCA_964350345.1 uncultured Coriobacteriaceae bacterium | reverse complement strand
CTTGCGTCGAGCACGCTGTGGGGCCTTGCCTCCAAGCTGGTGACGGTCGCGGGCAACTTCCTCGTCGGCATCATCATCGCCCGGGCTCTCGGGCCCGAGGGCAAGGGAGCCTACGCGTGGGTGTTGCAGGTGGTGGGGATCCTGGTGGTCCTCCTCGGCATGGGGCTTGGTACCTCTAACATCTACTACGTCGCCAGCGGCAAGATCCCGATTCGCACGACTGTCGCGAACAGTCTCGGTCTGCTGCCCATCACGGGCTCGATAGCCGCAGGAGCCTGCCTGCTTCTCATCGCCGGACCGCTCGCACCCGACGACCGCTTCACCTCGGGGATGGCGCTGCTCGCGCTGGGGCTGTTCATCTCGACGACGCTGTACACGTGGCTGGGTGCCGCCGCGGTGGGCCGATCGGGACTGCGACCGCAGGCGATCGCCGGGATGACCTCGGTGGGGACCGTATTCGTGGCGGCGGTCGCGCTATGGTACCTCGACCTGCTCAGTGCTGCCACGATGGTGGCGGCCGGTATCGGGGGGCAGGTCGTGGCGACGCTCGTCGTGATCGTGGCGGGTGGTCCCGGGATGGTTTCCTTCTCGCCCGACCTGCGTGCGCTTCGTGAGATGCTCGGATACTCGGCGAGGTCGTACGTGGTCGCGCTGGTGAACTTCATCCATCTGCGGATCGACATCATCCTGCTCGGCTGGCTCGCCACGACCGCGACCGTGGGCATCTACTCGGTCGGTGTGAGCCTGGCCGAGGTGGCCCGCTACGTTCCCGGTGTCGCAGGTTCGGCGCTCTTCGCACGGGCCTCGCAGGTGGTCGGCTCGGAAGGTTCCGAACTCTCGGCACGCGTGTCGCGCCTCACCGCACTGCTCGTGGTGGCTTCGGTCGTCGTGTTCGGGCTACTGGCACCTGTGCTGATACCCGCCCTGTTCGGTCCCGCGTTCTCGGGGGCCGTGACGGTCCTCCTCATACTCCTTCCCGGGGTCGCCGCGATCGCGATCGCCGAGGTGTCCGGTGCGTATCTGTTCTCCCGCAAGATCATCTACTGGCGCACGTCCGCGATGGTCGTCGCACTCAACATCCTCAGCAACATCGTACTCATACCCCGGTTTGGTGCGGCGGGCGCCGCGCTCGCATCGAGTCTCACGTACACCCTGTTGATGGTGATCGTGCTGACCCTCATGCGGAGGGAGAGCGGTCTGAGCATGCGCGAGATCGTCGTTCCGACCCGCGAAGACATCCGGATCGCTCTTGCCGTGGTGCGCCGCTACGCGGCTCGATGAATGCGCGGGATCGCTCATAAGGCTCGCGTATACTGGTGAGGTCCTCTCGGCAGCCCCGTTGAACGTGAGCCAGGAGTGATCCGACGTGACAGACTCGCATCGCCCGAGCCCTCGCTACTCGATACTCACGCCTGCATACAATGCGTCGTCCACCATCGCCCGGACGATCGAGTCGGTGCTCTCGCAGACGTTCACGGATTGGGAGCATGTGATCGTCGACGACGGCTCGGACGACGACACCCGCGAGGTCGTCCGCGCATATGCCGATCGCGAGCCGCGGATCAGACTCTTCGCCGAACCGCATCGCGGCGTCACGCTCACCCGCATAGAGTCGATGCGCCGCTCGCGCGGCGATCTGTTCGCCCGGCTCGATGCTGACGACTGCATGCTGCCGGAGTACCTTGAGCGGGTCGACGAGGTGTTCCGCTCGCACCCCGATGCGCAGATCGTGAGCACGAACGGGTATCAGGTCCTCGCCGGCGGGCAGCGGGTCTACTACTACACCGACCCGGTGTTTCAGCAGATGGGCACGCTGACCATCAGCGACATGTTGAAAGGACACCTGATCGGCACCAGTGCGGTGATGACCAGGGATGTCTATGAGATGACCGGGGGGCCACGGCCAGAGGCTCGCTCGGAGGATATCGACCTGTGGTTCCGGGCGATCGCAATGGGTGCGGTCCACTACCATCTCCCGGAGCCGGTCTTCCTCTACTACCAGGACGCGCCGCACAGGGTGAGTGACGATGTCGCTGCCGTCTGGCGGTCACATGTCGAGATCGTCCAGCACCTCATCGACGAAGGGCTTCTTGGCGCCGAGGACGTCGAGCTGGCTCGAGCGATGATCCGGCGCTACCGCCTCAGGCTTGCGCTGCGCTGGCACCGGTGGGGCATCCCGGCGCGCAAGGCGTTGGCACGGACCGGGCGCGCGTGAGCGGGATAGCCGGACTCCGCGTCGCGTATCTGTGCCTTCAGGCCACCACCGAAGGGCAGGCTTCGTACGCGCACGTACACGAGATCATC
>CAYGKH010000277.1:0-2310 GCA_964350345.1 uncultured Coriobacteriaceae bacterium | reverse complement strand
CGTCTCCGCCGAGCGCACGTGTGTCGCGAGCAGCGCGGCTGCTCCTCCGACTGCCGTGAAGTAGACGGCTCCGTGCTCGGCGCACGCTCGGGCGACATCCGGCGACCGTGGTCCCTTGCCGATCGTCGCAACGATCCCGGCAGCGAGCAGTTCAGGTGTCGCTACGTCCATGCGCTTCGCGGTGGTGGGACCCACGGCACCCGCCGGCCGTCCCGCAGCCGGAGGAGTGGGGCCTGCGTAGAAGAGGGTCTGACCGGACAGGCCGTACGGCAGTACCCCGTTGGCCGCGCGCACCTCGGCGAGCAGCCGGACATGCGTCGCGTCCCTGGCCGTGAAGACAGGGCCGCTGAGGGTCACGGCATCGCCCGCGTGGAGCTGTGCGAGTGACTCACGTGACGCCGGAAGCTCGATCTCGATCACGCGATCGCCGGGTACTGCCCGCTCATCACTCATCGCCACTCGCCTCCTCGCACTCGCGCCACTCTAGCGTCCTGAAAGCATACACTGCCGACGCGATCACCACCCCGGCCGCGAGTTGCAGCGCGATCTGTGGGCCGCTCACGCCCAGCGACTCGATGATCGCTGGATTCGTGTGGGAAAGACGCGTCACACCTGCGGCGACCAGGTCGGCGAACGGCGCCATGACGAGCATCGACACGAGGAGTGAGACTTTGATCACCGCCTCAAGAGTGGTGAAGACCCGTCCCCGGATCTCATCGGCGACGGTAGCCACAACGTAGGTATTACCGGCAACGGTCACTGTGGCCACACATCCACCAGCGACCAACGCCAAAAAGGCTGCAAGCGAATACGAACGTGCCAGCGCGAAGAGGAACATCGCGACTCCGAAACCCGCTACCCCGCCGAGGAAGAGGAGTTGGAGTTTGAGGCGCCGGGCGAGCCGGGGAACGAGTAGGGCGCCACCGACCATACCGATCGCCAGGAAAACGAGCATGAACGTCGTCGGTGCCGCGGCGAGCTGTTCGAGCCAGGGAATCTGTCCCGCGAGGAGGACGCCCCCGACGAGTTGCTGGGGGACGAACACGAGGCCCACAGTGACGATGGCCCCTCCACCGAAGATCGCGAGCCCGATCGTCACGAGCAGACCGCGCAGTTCACTGTGCTCGCGCAAGAAGCGAAAGGCATCGCGCACGTCGCCACCGATCAGCCGCAGGTCGATGCGGACGCTCTCGACCGGCTGGGTCCGCGAAAGACGCATGCGCCACAGAAGGAGCGCCGAGAGCAGGAACGTCAGGCTGTTGAGGACAACGCCGGCGCGCGGGCCGAGGAGGGCCGGGGCGAGCGATCCTAACAGTGGGTCCACAAGCGGTATGTCAGCGGCGAGAAAGCGCCGGACCACGAATTCGAACAGCGCCAGGATCGCGCCGGAGGCGGTCAGTCCGGTGAGCATCGATGCCTGCTGGGTCGTATACGAGAGTCCGTTCGCAGACGCCACGTCCTCCTCGGCCACCATACGTGGGATCAGCGCGTTCTTCGCCGGATGGAAGAAGAGCGACCCGATCTCCATAAGGAACACGACGAGGTAGATAACCGCAAGCGAGTTCGTGAGGAGCAAGCCGAAGGTCAGCATGGCGCGCGCGAGGTCGCAGACGATCATAAGGCGGCGGCGATCGAAACGATCGACGAGAACCCCCGTGAGTGAGCTGAGCATGAGGGCGGGCAGGAGTTTCGCGATGAGGATACCGGCGACCGCGAAGGCAGATCCACCCGAAAGCGACGTGACGAGAGGCATGAGGAGACCGATCACGAGCCAGTCGCCGACCCCACTCACGAACTGACTGAGCCACAGACGGCGAAAGGCCGGGTTGGAGGCGAGACGCCGGTAGACTCCGCGGGACTCCTTGAACGCTTCGGCCGGGCGCACCTCGAGCCTTGAGGTAGTCCGATCGCTGTCGTGATCCACGGCGATCTACGCGACCTCGACGCGGGCGGTTCGCACCGCCGAGCAGCCCATGTTGACCGCGACGGGGAGAGCCGCGATGTGGCAGGCGGCGGTCGCCACGTGGACGGCGAGTGCGGTGGTATCGCCACCCAGTCCGGCGGGACCGATACCGGTGGCGTTGATATCTGCGAGCAACCGGCGTTCGAGTTCGGCGGCACGCGGGTCGGGGTGCACCGTGCCGACCTCTCGCAACAGGGCTTTCTTAGCGAGTCCCCCGACCTTGTCGAACGTCGCACCCACACCGACGCCCACGATGAGCGGCGGACACGCACCGGCCGCCGAATGAGTCACGACATCGAGCACGAGTCGTCGCACCCCCTCCTCGCCCTCACCCGGAGCGAGCATGC
>CAYGKH010000276.1:0-2319 GCA_964350345.1 uncultured Coriobacteriaceae bacterium | reverse complement strand
CTCGCCCGCCTGTCCGCTCATCACCTCGAGGAACTCGCGAATCACATCATCAATGTAGACGAGCGTGATCGGAGCCGCGGGGTCGTCCACCGTTACCGGAGTACCGCGTGCGATGTTGTGACAGAAAGTCGCTACCACGCTGTTGTAATGGGGCTGAGACCACTTCCCGAACACCCCGGGCAACCGATACGCAAAGACGGGCGCGCCGGTAGTCAGGGAGTAGTCGAAGACCGCCGCTTCCGCCGCGCGCTTGCTGCGTCCGTACGGGTTGTCGAGCGCAGCCTGCGTCGATGACGTGATGAGCACCGGCGCCTTGCTCCCTTGCCGGAGCGCATTCAGTAGACGCGCGGTCAGGCCCACATTACCAGCGGTGAACTCCGCGGGGTCCTTTGGTCGGTTCACCCCGGCAAGATGGAAGACGAAGTCGCAGTCGCGACAGTACTCATCCAGGAGCGACTCGGGGGTTTCAAGCGTGAACTCAAAGACATCAGTCACATCTGGGAACTCACCCGTCTTGAGGCGCTCGACCAAGTTCCGACCGATGAAGCCGGCCGCGCCCGTCACCAGGACCTTCATCAGCGAGCCTTCCACGATTCGAGTTCGCTCTTGATGTAGTCGAGCGCCAGCAACTTCTCTTTGATCTGGGCGACAGTGAGCTGCACCGTGTTCCGGGAAGTGTACTCCTCGTAGGTTGCCCCGCCGTTATCCGGACGGTAGCTGACGCCCTCAGTGAAGTACTTGTCGTAGTTCAAGTCCCTCCTGTCGGCCGGCACTCGGAAGTAGGCGCCTAGGTCCTCCGCGCTCGAACGCTCCTCGAATGTCAGCAAGGTCTCGTACTTCTTCTCACCATGACGGACACCAATTTGCTTGATCGGGTTATCCGCACCAAACAGCTCACGTACTGCCTGAGCTAGGTCTCCGATGGTGGACGCAGGAGCCTTCTGAACCATCAAGTCACCGGTCTGGGCGTTCGCGAAGGCGAACACCACGAGCTCGACAGCCTCGTCCAGTGACATCAGGAATCGAGTCATCGAGGGGTCGGTCACTGTGACGGGGTTGCCGGACTTGATCTGCTCGACGAAGAGCGGCACCACCGACCCACGAGAGCAGAGCACATTGCCATACCGAGTCCCGCAGATCAAGGTGTCGTCCGTGGTGTGGGACTTAGCGCGATACACCTTCTCCATCATCGCCTTGCTGGTTCCCATCGCGTTAATAGGGTAGGCCGCCTTGTCTGTGGACAGGCAGATGACCTTCTTCACGCCCGCGCGAATCGCTGCACTGAGTACATTCTCCGTGCCTATCACGTTGGTCTTGACGGCCTCGATCGGGAAGAACTCACAGGACGGGACCTGCTTCAGGGCTGCTGCGTGGAATAGGTAGTCGACATCGTGCATGGCGTTGGCAACCGATTGAAGGTCACGCACGTCACCAATGTAGAACTTAATCTTGTCGCAGAGGGCCGGGAACGCGCACTGATACTGATGACGCATATCATCTTGCTTGAGCTCATCGCGGGAGAACACGCGAATCTCCGCAATCTCTGAATCCAGGAAACGGTCGACCACCGCGTGGCCGAAGCTCCCCGTGCCCCCGGTAACGAGCAGCGTCTTACCCTCGAACATGTGTCTCTTCTCCCTCATCCGCGAGCGGCACCAGGTGAGCCGCAATCCTCACGTAGGCCTGAGTCACAGTGTAGTTGTCCTCAAGATACCGTCTACCGCGCTCACCCATGGTGCGGCGCAGTTGCGGGTCGCCGCGCAGGCAGTCAATCGCTGCGAAGAACCCATCGCGGTCCCCCCATTCAACCCAGAGTCCGCTCCCGCTTTCGCGCAACACGTCTTTGATGTCACTGACGGTGTCAGTGGAGGCAAGCACCGGTATGCCTGCCTCCATATAGGCAGTCAGTCGCGACGGGAAGTTCGGAGTAGTGAAGCGGTGGTCGAGAAGAATCAGGCCCACGTCGGCGACACATAGTAGGTTCTTGTACTCATCCTTGGGCAGGTAGTCGAGCAACGTGATGTTCTTCTGCTGCCCGCTCGCCACGTGGTCCCAGACTCTCTGCTTCTCGGTGCCAGAGCCCGCGACCACGTAGTGCAGGTCGGTGCGGTTGTTCGAATCGCTCACGACATCCAAGAAGAAGTCCAGCCCCTGCGGTTTGCCGAGGTTCCCCCCGAACAACACCACCATCGCATCCTTGGGGATGCCGTACCGGCTCCGCAGGCTTTCGACTGGCTCGGCCGGGCACACATCCCTTGGCTCTATGCTGTTGGGGCCCACCTCGACACGCTCCGGCCGTAGCTCGTGGTTGTGCGCGAG
>CAYGKH010000275.1:0-2332 GCA_964350345.1 uncultured Coriobacteriaceae bacterium | reverse complement strand
AACACCGCCGAGGGATCCTTGGCCAACAGAAGCACTCCCGCTCCGGTGGCGAAGTACTCGCCTGAGGTGGCCTCGCGCCAGATCAGTCCGCGCAGGGCCGCACCTGCCAGCAGGTCATCTTGGGAGAGGTCCGCGGGGTCGCGGTCCTCCGCCGCAGCGATGAGGCGACGGGTCACGTCCAGGTCGAGATCGGCCCACCGTACCCGGTCCAGCGGCTGGGATTCAAAGGGCGAGGTCGCTGCGATTGTCTGATCGGCGATTTCGTTCTCGTCGCTCGTCGGCGAGATGCCGAATCGGGCTTCCAAGAGCTTGACCAGAGCGAGCCGCACCTCCTTCTGCAACTCGATCACGTTCCCGAACCGCTTGTACTTCAGCCCATCAGCAGCGATCTCGACGAGCAGCGCCTCGGCTCCCTCTTCCCGAACCACGTGCCGGTCGCCCTTGATGAAGACGATGATGGGCAACCCAAGCTCCTTCGCGCGCCGATACTCTGCGTGGGTGATCGTCTGGTCGCCTACGCGGGCCCCTTGTTGGATGCCCACGATGACCAGGTAGACCTGACACTCGTCCAAGCATGTCAAGCAGTCTTCCATGGCCTTGGTCGGAGACGCCGGCTCGAATTCGTAGAGCACGGGTTCGCAGTGGGAAGACAGGAACGGGTCGGTGTTCACGAGGTTCTGCACGATGAGTCGCTCGTCTTCGAGCTCCTTCTGGACAGAGCTCACGAACACGCAGATCTTCTCGGTCATTCGTCTGGCTCCATCTGTCTGCGACCTCTCGTTTCTGATTGCCACATGGTCGGTGCTGACTTGATCACTCCGGACATCCGGGGCGGCTTGCCGATTGTACCGCTAGAACGCGCGCCAGCAACTCCACTACGGCCGCCCGTGATTACAGCCCAGGAATTTGGTGCCCGATTTGGTGCCCAAATACATGGTGACTGTTGGTACTCGTTGGTGACTATTGGGACTCGCCGCAGCTCCGCTGCACCAACGAGTCCCAATAGTCACCAATAGTCACAAGCACAACTAGGATTCGAATTCCCTTGGGGGCACCACAAAACCGCAAGTCAGAGGGTGCGCCGACGCCTTCACGTGGCCCGATAGCACTCCCTGTTGCTCGGAATAGCGTGCGGTGGCGTTGTTGCCCGATTTGTTGCCCGATTGCGCGGGGAAATGTCGGGGCGTGATCTTCGACGTTCCCTTCTCACTCCAGGTGGCCCCGGGAGAGCGAAGCAGCAGCTCAGAGCGTTAGGTGGGGTTTCGTCCAGACTGCTCAGGGGCGGCCACTTGCGGCATGTGTTGTCTAGAAGTACCATGTTGTGCATGATGCGCAACGCTGACATATCAGACAACACCATCTTTGCCCGAGCACTCGACGAACTTCGCTCACGCCTTCCCCGGACGTGGCGGGTGGAGGTCATCGATCAGCGGGCGTATGTCCCCGGACCGGATGCGGTGGTGCGGGTCGCGGGACCGGATGACAGGGCGTCATTCCTGTTGATAGAGGTGAGGAGTCGGCTCGACCCGAAAGACGTCGAGCCGCTCGTATCTCGATTCGCGATGCGTCTGTGGCAGAACCGTGAGGCGACCCCGGTCGTGGTGGCTCGCTATCTCAGCGAGCGGACCCGCGAGAGTCTGCGCGCGCGTGAGGCCGGCTACATCGATCTGACCGGCAACATGTACTTGCGGCTGAACGATCCGGCCGTGGCGATCGAGCGGGTCGGCGCCGACAAGGATCCCGAGCCGGCGCAGCGTCCTGCACGCTCCCTCAAAGGGGCCAAGGCCGGTCGGCTCGTAAGGACTCTCGTTGACTTCACTCCGCCGCTCGGAATACGAGAGATCGCGAAGATCGCGGAGATCGACCCCGGCTATGTCTCGCGTCTGCTCGCGATGCTTGAGCGAGACGACCTCATCGGACGTGAACCTCGCGGCCCGGTCACCAGCGCAGATTGGCCCAATCTCCTGCGCGCGTGGACCCGGGACTACTCCCTCGGTTCCTCCAACCTCGCCACAGCCTACCTGCAGCCTCGCGGTCTTCCGGCCTTGCTCGACGCTTTGCGCGGGCAGGAGGGCGAGGAGGCTCTGACCTACGCGATCTCGGGTTCGCTTGCCGCCGCACGGCGGGCGCCGATCGCTCCGGCGCGTCTCGCGGTCGTCTACGTCGAGCGCTTGGACGAGGCCGCACAGATGCTCGGCCTGCTCCCCGCCGAGACGGGGGCGAACGTGCTTCTCGTCGAGCCGTTCGATGGCGTCGTCTTTGGGCGCACGGTTCTCGATGACGGCTTGCGGTATGTGGCGCCTTCACAGGCCGCTGCCGACCTGCTCACGTC
>CAYGKH010000274.1:0-2333 GCA_964350345.1 uncultured Coriobacteriaceae bacterium | reverse complement strand
GCAGGCCGGACGTGCTCAAGCGCCACCTTCACCCGAACGATTCTCTTAGCCACATGGCCTCCTATCTTGGAATCGAATAGCACTTCGGCACTCAGCAGGTTTCCCGGCGACCCACACGTCCGCAGAACCACTCACCCGCTCCCGCGAAACCCCTTCTCCAGGTCATACCCAACGATGAGCGAGCCGCGGTCGTCGTACTCCGAGAACGCCACCACCACGTCGTACCTCTCCTCTGTCCACTCGACGATCAGGCGGTTAATGGTGTGCCTGCATTGCGAACGTCCCACATCACCTACGTCACATTCGCAGCTGCTCAGGCGATAGCTGGAAGAGGCTTGACCGGTTCCGAAGGTCGACTGCGCGCCAGATCGTGCGCCGACTGCAGGTTGATCCAGAACTCGGGAGTCGTGTTGAGCGCCCCGGAGAGCAGCCACGCCGTTTCCGGTGTGACGCCCCGCTTGCCGCGGATCAACTCGTTGATGCGCTGAACGGGCACGCCCAGGTGCGCTGCGAATGCAACCTGCGTGATGCCGAGCGGGCCGAGGAACTCCTGGCTCAGGATCACGCCTGGATGAGTGGGTATGCGGTTCTCCGGAATCATGGTCACACCTCCTACTTGTGATAGTCCACCAGCCGAACGTCGTAGGCACCGCTGTTCTCCCAGCGAAACACGACGCGCCACTGGTCGTTCACCCGGACCGAGTGTAAGCCTTTTAGGTCTCCCCTGAGAGCCTCGAGCCTGTTGCCAGGCGGTGACTTCAGGTCGCGTACCGCCGCGGCACCGTTGAGCATATCCAGCTTGACCAAAACGAGGCCTACGATGTCGTGAGGGAACCGATGCGCCCGGCTCGTGGGCCGACCATGATACAGGTCCTCCGTCGCGCGGTCGCCGAACGAGACGATCACCAGGCCTCCTTGGTCACGACATGAATATACACGTTATCCCGGATACCGTGCAAGCCGGTACCCCATACACCGCTGACCCCGTACCGGGCCGCAACCTACCCCTCGACGAGCCCCACGCACTCCCCCGCCGTCACGATGGCAACAGCGCCATGCCCCTCGACACATACCTCGAGCAACTGGCGGTCACCCGTGACGATGTAGTCAGCTTCCCCGCGCAGTGCCGTCTCGATTATCGCGTCGTCGGCGGGGTCGTCGCACCACCGGCGTGGCGCTTCGAACACCGGAACCATCTGCGAGCCACGGGCTATCGCGAGCGCGATGCGGTCGACCTCCTCGGCATCGAAGCCGAGTTTGCCCGTCATCACGCGCCGCATCTCGTCGATGATGTACGGCGAGCAGACCGCGACGAACCCGCCGCGCCGCGCCGAGGCGACCAGTCGGGCCGGGATTCCATCCGAGATAACTGCCGAGATGAGGATGTTCGTGTCCAGCACCGCCCGGATCACTTCGGCTGCGGCCCTTTCCGGACCCGTCGCGCTCCCGCACTGCCGTATCGGGACTCCTCGACGGCGGCCACGACATCCTCCTCGACGATCCCCGCGGCCTCGCCCTGGGCGCGCAACCGCTCGCGCATCGCGTCCCACGTGCCTGAAACCGGCTCGATGACGACCCGATCCTCACGCACGACGACATCTACCTCGCTGCCCTCTTCGAGCAGCAGCTCGTCGACGACCTCGTAGGGGATGGTAACGGTCATGCTGTTGCCGACCTTGCGAAGCTTCACACGCACGGTTGCCTCCCTCATTCGCATGTATATCCAGTATACACAGTGTCCGGGTTTGCCGTCGAGGATCGTGCAGCAACCGGCCTCACTTGACCTATGTGCTCTTCAGTCAGCGCAAGCCACACGCCCCCTGCGCGACTCGTCAGACTCTTCCCGGTCATGTGAGCGAACCACCATCTCGACGTCGCAACCGAGCACCTGAAGCAGCGCCACCACCTTGTCGATCGACTTCGAGTAGTTAGTCTGGTCGATAAGCCGGTAGAACTGCGCGGGCGAGGTTTCCAGGCGCCGGATGATCTCCCTCTTGGAAAGACTCGTCTGCTGCAACCCCCGAAAGCAGAAACCGCCCGGTGAGGACGGTTTCGCGCCCTGCGCCGCAGCACAGGGGTAATCTGTCTAGAATGCTCCCCCGGGACGGCCTGCAAGCCAATCATTTGCATCCTGAATGCCGTCCGTCCCGTTGACACTAGCATAGAACATATGTTCGTATCTGGTCAACAACAACGCTCTCTTGCCGAGCCCCCTCACCACCACACCTGGATCGAGCGCCCTCGGGAGTCGCGCCTGACTCCCAGCAACCGACGCCGCCGTCACGCGCCACACCGACGGCGACACGGCCTGGTTCCGCCTCGACGGGGGTGGC
>CAYGKH010000273.1:0-2350 GCA_964350345.1 uncultured Coriobacteriaceae bacterium | reverse complement strand
CGCCCGTTGGAACGCGGTTCGTGTTGCCGAGCGCGAAGCCTCGCCTGAGGCGCAACAGGAGCGTGCGCGCTATAACCTGCTGCTCATCGGCGTGACCGAAGGCCGGGCGACCGGCTTTCTGGTGTTGCGCGCGGTACCCGATCAAGAGCAGGTCTTCGGCATCGCCATACCCGACGGAGCGTTCGTCGAGATACCGGGACAGGGCTTCGACCGGATCGGTGAGAGCTTCTCCGACGGCCCCGAGACCTCTCTGTCAACGGTCACGAACTTCTTCACGGTCTCGTTCAACTCCTACGTCGTGGTCGACTCCGGGGATTATCAGGAGGCACTCACCACCCAGGACGTATCGAGAGTTCTCGACAACGTCGTGGATAGCAACCTGTCCGCCGAGGAGTCCGACAGATGGCGGGAGGTGTTCGCCACCATACCCGTAGCGAATGTCGCGCTGGTGCCGATGCCGGTGAAGCCGGTCAATGTCGGCGACCAGACCTACTTCGAGCCACAGCGCGAGGAGATCGCCGACCTGCTCGCCTCATGGTGGGACGTGACGATCGACGCCGAAGATGGGGCGACGCGGGTGATTGTCTACAACGGGTCCGGCGAGCCAGGCGTCGCCGGCGAGGTGGCCCAGGTACTGATCCGTGCTGGCTTTCGGGTGGTCGACACCAAGAATGCGGACACTTTCGACTATGCGGCCACGCAGATCGTCGTTCAGGGCGGGGATGCGGAGGCGGGGGAGCTGGTGCGCGAGGTCCTCGGCGTGGGAGAGATCGTCGATGTTCCTGCGGAGCAGGAGATCGCCGACGTGATCATCATCATCGGAGCCGACTACGCCACGTCCCAACCGGCTCCATAGAAGCGTTCAGGCACGGACGGATTGCCGCGTGAGCGGCTGATACAGACCAACTGACGAAAGCAGGGCAGAGCACTGGAATCGAAAGAGTTCGCGATCTTGGCCGCAGAGGCGGCCGCCGAGAAGAAGGCCGAGGACATCATCGTGATGGACGTCGGAGGACTGCTTGTGGTCACCGACTACTTCGTCATCTGTACGGGGCGCACCGACCGACAGGTGCGCAGTATCGCCGAGGAGGTCGAGCTCAAGCTCAAGCACGCCGGCCTCGCGCCGATCGGCGTCGAGGGCTCAGAAGAGGGCAAGTGGGTGCTGGTCGACTTCGTCGACGTCGTGGTACATGTCTTCCAGCCCGAAGAGCGGGAGTTCTACCGTCTCGAAAAGCTGTGGGGTGAGGCCAAGCGCCTCGAGTTGCCCGAGAGCGTCGCGGGTCCCGGGGCCGACGGATCGTGACCCCGCGTGCACGACGGCTCTGGATCACCCTCGCCCTCGTGGGTGTGGCGGCGATCTGGGGCGGTACTTTCGTCATGGTCAAAGATGCGGTCGAGCGCTACCCCCTCTACGGGTTCCTCGGCTTGCGGTTCTTTATCGCCGTCGTGGCGTTCTCGGCGCTGTTCCCCCGGTCTTTCGTTCGTTTTCGTCCGGGAACGCTGCAGGTCGGCCTGCTGGCCGGCGCACTTCTGACTGTCGGCTACATCTTTCAGACGTGGGGGTTGCAGGGTACGACCGCGAGCAAGGCGGCGTTCATCACCGGGATGTTCGTGGTCATAACGCCTCTCATGCAGGCTGTCGTACTCCGGATGCCGCCTCGCGCGGTGACACTGGCAGGTGTCGGACTCGCTGTGGCGGGGCTGTGGCTGTTGTCGGGCGCCTCTGCCGAGGGTTGGACCGCCGGTGATACGCGGGTGCTGATCTGTGCCGTAGCCTACGCCGCTCACATGATCGTATTGGGGAGCCTGGGGACCCGTCACGACGTCGGGGCGCTCACTCTCACGCAACTTCTCACCGTCGCGGTCGCGTGCGGGGCGATATCGCTCGCGTTTGAGCGGCCCGGATTGCCTCCCGACGGCGGTGTATGGGTAGCGCTCGTAGTCACCGGTATCCTGGCCTCGGCGGTGGCGTTCGCCGTGCAGACCTACGCACAGCGCTACATCTCTCCGACGAAGACCGCGCTTATTCTCGTGATGGAGCCGGCGTTCGGCGGGCTGTTCGGCTGGTTGGCAGGGGACTACTTCGGGATCGGCGGCCTTGCCGGGAGCGCGCTCATTCTCGGCGGGATGGTGCTCGCCGAACTCGTCGGTGTGCCGAAGGGCGTCGACGACCGTGTGGTCTATGAGCCGAGCCTGGAAGGCATCCCGGTGCCGGTCGTCGAGCCGGCAAGTGCAGCGGTTGACCGGGAGTGAACGCCTGATATACTAACGCCTGCCGCGCAAGCGGACTTACAGTGTGGGGCCTTAGCTCAGCTGGGAGAGCGCATGGCTGGCAGCCATGAGGTCAGGG
>CAYGKH010000272.1:0-2375 GCA_964350345.1 uncultured Coriobacteriaceae bacterium | reverse complement strand
GGGTGGTCACTGAACTGGCGAAGCTGACAGGCGAGGTCCCCGAGGACGAGCCCGACGTCATGCGCTACCTCGCCAGGAAGAACGCTGCCAGCATCTTCGGCATGGCCCTGCGCCTGATGGTTGGGTCAAGAAGCGAAATGGTCCGCGCCAGGATGGTCGAGTTCCTGAGCGAGCGCGGATTCGGTCGCGCGGTGCAGGCCTTCGAGGACCGGACGCCCAAGGCGCCGATGGAGGATGGAGAGTTCCTCGACCTCGTGGGACGACTCATGAAGGGCGAGCCGACCGACCCACCCCCTCCCAAGAGTGCAGTTGCGAAGAAGGAGGCGAAGGCAGAGAAGATGGCCGCGAAGGCGCGGGCGAAGGCACGTGAGAAGGCCGCGACGGACGACGAGGAGGAGGACGAATGAAAGTGAAGCTTGGCACCAACGTCCTGCAAGCCGAACGGGCCGAGAGGGCCGCCAACAAAGCCAAACTTGCTGGTGCGGGTTAGGCCGGACTCTGTGATGCCTGCGACGAAGGGCATGCCAGGACAAAAGAAAACTGGAGAATGCACGGGCCCGACTGTCCGAAAAAGAAGAGTCACCGTCGCGTGCCAGAAGTCGCGAGTGAGTCCGAAGCAGACAGGCATGCATTCGCGTTCGCCTGCGGAGACTTTGAAGAGCAAGAACCGTAGACCTGACGAAGGAAGGAGATGAATATGAGTGAGAGGATGCAGCAGGTGAGGATTGGCTCGTCCGAGACTGGACAGAGGCTGGTGCAGCAGTGGCTCGCGGCCTCGCGTCAAGCCGAGCGAGCGAAGTTGGCCTTGGAGGCGGCGCAGAAGGAGGTGGAGACGGCGGCGTTTGCTGTGGGCACATGGGCCACTCCCGCGCGCACGCACCCCTCCGAGATCTTCTGCTTCTGGGTTGGTCTCGAAGAGCACCAGGAGTTCCTCCTGCGCGTGTCGCACGTCGAGGAGAAGCACGTGGGGATGGACGACTCCTTCCGCACGTCGCACCGCGGCTTCCGCGTGAAGCTCTCCTCCCAGGATGACACCGTGGTCCTGGCTGAGACTCGCTGCCTCGTGGAGGTCTGACGTGGCTGTCACCCGGAGGTCGATGTCACTCCTTGCTGAACTGGCCAACAAGATGGGGCCACGTGCGTTGCACGATGCGATGTCCCCCAAGGAGAGGTTGGTCGCGAGGTACTGCTGGGAGGCCAACGTCCGTCCCCTGGGGCGACTGCCGACTGGTGAGTTCACTGGGCAGGAGGAGCCGCCGGGCGACTGGCGCATTTGGCTCCTCCTCCCAGGACGCAACTGGGGGAAGGCGGTCGACCTTGAAACTCCTATTCCGACTCCCGATGGTTGGAGAAAGATGGTGGACATAGAAGCAGGTGACAGAGTGTTTGATGAGAACGGGCGTGTGTGTAGAGTCACGGCAATGTTCGACGTGAATCCGCGACGTGCCTACCATCTATCATTCAGTGATGGCTCTACCATAGACGCGTGTGAAGACCATCAGTGGGTGACATTGCCAGTCGCCGAACGTCGGCGAGGAGTGAATGCAGGGAAGGGATGGGCCAAGCGCACGCCAGTACTCACCAAGGAGATTGTATCCACCCTCAAATGGAAGAAGCAGTACAATCACGCAATCCCTAACGCAGCTCCGTTGGAGTTGCCTAAGAAGGACTTGCCGATTGACCCCTACATCCTCGGACTCTGGCTAGGGAACGGGATTTCTAGGGCAGCCCAGTTGGTCATCCCACACATCGCCCGCGTGGACCAGGTGGCGTTGATAGAGGCGCGTGGATGTGCAGTTGCTCCTCCAGTTCCATCCTCAGACCACGATGGTTGTGCATTGCACGGAATCGGTTGGACTGGAACGAAGAGCACCTGTCTCATGCATTTCCTACGAGTAGGAGGACTCCTCAACAACAAGCACGTCCCTAGCGAGTACCTGCGTGCATCCTTCGAGCAGCGTCTTGATTTGCTGCGCGGTTTGATGGATACCGATGGCTGCATCGCACCCGATGGCCGAGCGGAGATCATCGTAGTGAATAGAACTCTTGCACTGGGAATCTTGGAACTCGCCCGGTCCCTTGGGCAGAGTCCAACGTTCCGTTCACGCAAGGTCGCCATTGGAGACAAGGACTGCGGGTGGGCCTGGGGTATCCGGTGGCAGCCTACAATCCAAGTCTTCGCCCTCCCCAGGAAAGCAGACAAGTGGAAGCCTGGTAGACGCATGTCTGGACTGCGTGTCATCGAGTCGGCTCAGGAGATTCCACCGAAGCCAATGCGCTGCTTGACAGTTGACTCGCCGAATTCGATGTACCTGGTAGGCGAGGGGATGATTCCCACTCACAACACGCGGACGCTCAACGAGTGGGTGCGGCGC
>CAYGKH010000271.1:0-2378 GCA_964350345.1 uncultured Coriobacteriaceae bacterium | reverse complement strand
TCGCCGCAGGGAACGGCCATGACCGCGCCGGTGCCGTACTCCATGAGCACGTAGTCGGCGACCCATACCGGAAGCTTCTCACCGTTGACGGGGTTGACGACGTAGCGCCCCGTGAAAGCACCGCGCTTCTCGCGCTCCCCCATCGCTCGCTCGACGGACGTCTCTTTGGCGGCCGCCTCGACGATCTCAAGGACCGGGCCGGCATATTCGGTGCCGTGAACGAACTCGTGCACGAGGGGATGTTCGGGTGCCAGCAGGAAGAACGTGGCCCCGAAGAGCGTGTCCGGGCGCGTCGTGAAGACGGTGATCTTCTCCTCCGTCGGCTCTCCTGCCTCATCGCAGAGCACGAAATCCACCTCGGCACCCTCGGAACGGCCGATCCAGTTGGCCTGCATCGTCTTGACGCGCTCGGGCCACCCGGGCAGCTCGTCGAGGTCGTCGAGGAGTTCCTGCGCGTACTCGGTGATCTTGAAGTACCACTGCTCGAGTTCACGCGTTTCGACGGAGCTCTTGCAGCGCCAGCAGATACCGTCGCCGAGGACCTGCTCGTTGGCGAGTACCGTCTTGCAACTCGGGCACCAGTTGACTGGACTCGACTTGCGCTCGACGAGTCCTCGCTCCCAGAATTTCACGAAGATCCACTGGCCCCAGCGGTAGTAGTCCTCGTCACATGTCGCCAGCGAGCGGTTCCAGTCGTAACTGAATCCCATCCGCCTGAAGGAGTCCTTCTGCCGCTCGATGTTGGTGTACGTCCACTCGGCGGGATGGGTGCTGCTCTTGATCGCGGCGTTCTCGGCGGGAAGTCCGAACGCATCCCACCCGATAGGGTGCAACACCTGGTGGCCGGTCATGGTGAGGTGGCGTGCGAGCACGTCACCGATGGTGTAGTTGCGCACGTGCCCCATGTGGATGTCACCACTCGGGTACGGGAACATCTCGAGTACGTAGTAGGCGGGCCGTGCGGGATCCTCGGTCACGGAGTAGAGTCCGTCACGCTCCCAGGACTCCTGCCACTTCACCTCTATGTGGTGCGGGTCGTACTTTCGTGTCACGACATATCCTCCAGGCATGAGGGGTCAGATGCGTCCTCCGCATGATAGCGGGTCGGCGGCGGCTACGAAACCTGGCCGAGGAGGGCCACGTCACGGCATCCCACGCTACTCGCTCTCGTAGGCGATCGCGTGCTCGTCCATGAACGCCCTCAGCGAGTCGACGTGTGCGGCACGCCCTACGTTCAGGAACTGTCGCTCGACCACCGTCTCCCCCTCGCGCTCGAAACTCGCGTCGAATCCGAGGTCGAGGTGGGCGGTGTGCGACTGCAGGCCGCAGACACGGCCGCGGACATCGAGGAGCGGTCCGCCGCTTTGACCCCGCAGGCCCGGTGTGGAGGTCTCGATGAAGCTGGCGGGCTCCTGTCGGCCCTCCACGCGCACTGCGTGGAACCGCGAGACGATCCCGTCGAGTGCGAAGCGCGGGATCGGAAACCCACTCGTGATGTCGAAGGACTTGCGCTCCTCGTCGAAGGTCGCCTCTACCGAGTGGAAGGGATAGCCGAGCCGGCAGACCGAGATTCCCGGTAGCACCGGGTCCTCCGGCGCGCGAAACACCGGCCACCCGTCGATCGTCTCCGCTTCGAACGGCTCGATGCGCACCGCGGCGATGTCCGCCCCCCTGTCGACGTGGTACTCGACGACCCTCGGATGAGAGGCCGCGAACCCGGGCAGCGCCCATATCTCGATATGGTGACTGAGGGAGGAGTCCCGCTTGCGCTTGAGCGCGGCGGCCTCGGAGGTCGCTTTGCGGCGGCGCGCGGCAGGGATCTCCTCGGCGAGTTTGGCTGCACCGTGGATCGACTGCGCAGCGCGCGCGATCTCGTCAAGGACATGCGCGGAGGTCAGCGCCCATCCTTCCCGGTTCACTACGACGATCGATGCAAGCGTGGAGAACACCACGCCGTCGTGCTTCCGACGAAGTCCGACGTAGGGGAAGGTGAACCTCCCGGCGACCTCAAGTGCGGTGCTGAACACCTTGACGCCCCCTTCACAGGTTGCGAGTCTTGAGACAGTGTACCTTCTGGCCATCAGGAAAGGAGATGCCATGGACGTCACGATCGAGCGGTTCGACCCGGCACGACACGACGCGCGGACCGTCGCACGACTCATCTACCAGGCAGACCCCTCGCTCATGCGTTTCGTCTTCGGCGACGAGAGCGCAGCGGAGCGAGTCATCTCCGCGCTCGTGCGCATGGAGCATAACGAGTACGCCGGCCCGCGCGTCACCTGCGCCGTGCACGATGGCGAGGTCGTCGGAGTGATCGCCGGTTACACCGGAGCCGAGAAGAGTGCTGCCGGTGCGGAGAGCGGCAGAGAGTGGGGTCG
>CAYGKH010000270.1:0-2386 GCA_964350345.1 uncultured Coriobacteriaceae bacterium | reverse complement strand
ACACAGACGTGATCGTTGGCACAAGCGCGAGCGTAGAACCTTCTGAGACGCGATCACCAAAGGCATCTAGCACCGAATCGCGAATGATATTCCAGTCGAACCAGCTCATTCCATCAACGACGACGAGAGCGCTCCTGTCCTGGGCTGACTCGCGTCGGCGGTTGATGCTATCTAGCACGCGATAGATGAGCCTCGGCTTACTCGGAGACGCAGACGTATGAAGGAAGCGGTAGTTGCTCAGTATCCAAGCCGAGAAGTCCTGGTCCGCTGTCACTCTTAGCTGATTCACGCGGTCGACCAGGGTGGAGTCCACATTGCGCCCGATTCGAATCGTCTCCGCCACCGCGCTCGAATACCTGGGCATGAACTCCAGCCAGTCATCTGCCGTGGCGTCCGCGCCCGGCAACGCGGTCTCAGCAGCAGCGATGAGTATGCTGATCTCAAGCGATGCGGCGCCGGGTGTCGCCAGCAGACCTGCAGACCAGTCAGGAGGGTAGCCATCGGCTACAACGGGAGCACGTCGACGCAGGAGGCCTCGGTCGAAGGCATCATCCAGCACCAGCCACAAACGGTGGTCCGAGAATGCGGAGCGGATCGCTGATGTGGCTTCGTCTCCCGTGACTGCCGCGCCCCAGACGGTGTCGAGCCATGTCCAGAAGGCGCTTGAATCCGACAGCATGGCTGGCCAGTTGGCGTCCGGCACTGATGCGATGCATCGTCGCACAGCCCCGTCCAGCACCGGCCCACCCGGTAGGGCTCGCCCTCCGGCTAGCAGCCAACCGATCACCTCGGCCAGGAGTCTCGCAGGATCCGCCCTATCAGGCAGATGAAGCGCGTAGACGTCCTCCAACAGCAGATTCGCCGTGTCCTCGGGAGAAGTAGGTCCGCTGCATCCGGCGTCCGCAGCCAGCACCTCGTCGAGCATGGCTACGCCACACGTGCGGGCAACCACGGGGTCGAGCGACTTCAGCCACGCAGCAATAGTCCACTGGTCGTAGAAGCGACCGGCAAGGCGAGCACACTCCGCGATATCGTAGGGAATCCCCGCTTCGCTCAGACTGAATGTGAGCACGAGCCCCCGGTCGAGATTCGACCCTTCGTCCAACGCCGCTCGTGTCTGTTCGTACCTCAGGCGCGTCTCAATTGGGTCGCGACTCGGCACCACATCGAATCCGCTCTCCCACAAGGCCTTCGCGAGTAGCTCATCAGAGAACAGCTCGTCCGGATCCGCCACCACTGTGATTGCGGACGTGCGCAGTGCGACGAGCTCGCCCGTGAAGCTCGGTAGGATTCGAGAGTGCCAACGTCTTTGGCCCAGCATCAGCTCACTCCGGTCGCCGGCGCGACCACTGCGATAGCGACGCATTCGAGAATCGGCGCCGGCTGCGACACCACGGCCTGCTGAGCCTGCCAAGCTACACGCTCCAATGTGATATCGCGAACTCGCGCCTCCCTCACGTTCTGCAATCCGATTCGGGCCGAGGCCCTCTCTCTCGCAGCGAATGCGGCATCCGTGCGCCGTCGATCGCGCTCGATGCCCTCGTGGTGCTCCCGGACTAGCTCCTGGTAGATGAGTCGTCCGTCCTGCTCCGCTCGCTCGCGCAGCCGATGGAAACGCTCCTCGTCTATCTCCGCCTCGCCCAGTGCTTCGACCGCGTTCCCGCCCTCACGCGAGATGGTCTCCCACGTCAGCCGGGCAGTGGGGTCAAGGAATCTGCCAGCATCGTCGAGAAACGCCGGCATGAAGCGCTGGCGCACTGAATCTCCATCCTGCAAACCGATGCGCCAGAGTGCCCACAGGCCGGAGGTGACGTCAGATACTCCGCTCACGCGAATCAGGGCAGCGCGGCCGCTATCCACAACAGCCACCACTCCATCAAGAAGTCCTCTTACGCGAGCATCGTCCAGCCCTACGAGGGTGACGTCATCGAACTGCTGCGACAGACGGTTGTCGAATACGGCTCGCTCGACAATCGATCCGTCGGGCCACTCCAATCGATAGACCTGTTCGGAGTCGCCGACGTCAACACTGCCGCGCTCGGTAAGATGAGCGAGCGTCATCGTCCTGACCGCAATCGGAATCTGGCCCTCAAGCAGCCGAGCAGCCGCATCGGCCTGAACATCAGCCGATTCGAGAATTCGCATTCCCTCACGCGCTTCTCTCGTGCGCTCGAGCAACTCCTGCGCAAGTTCCCGAACATCACGTTCGATCGACTCGGGGTCGCGGAGCGCTCCAGTGTACAGCCTGTCGAAGTCCAGCTCCACGCCCTCCGTGTCGAGCACATCGCTCAGCTTGTCCACCCCGAAGTCCTCGAGGATGCGAGCGAGCTTCTCCTCTAGAACCTCCCTTACTCGCATCTCAACCGTGCCTACGAGCTCGAAGTTG
>CAYGKH010000269.1:0-2466 GCA_964350345.1 uncultured Coriobacteriaceae bacterium | reverse complement strand
CGCGATATCGTTGTGAGCGCCTTGGGTGCGGGGCTCGATATCTATGCAGCTACTGACCATTTGAGCTGGGGCTTCTCCGCTGATCTCATCGAGGCCGCCGGTCAAGTCGAGGATGAGTCCGGGCGACGGCTTCTCGTAGTGCCGGGCATCGAACTGCGAATCACGTATCGCGACGACGAGGCGCACATCGTCGCGCTCTTCGACCGGGACAACTACACGCACCGGCTTGAGGCGCTGCTGACGATCCTCGGCGTCAAGGCCGTTCTTCCCGTAATCGATAAGCTCCCGTTCTTTACCTTCGAGTACGACCCGGTCGATGCCTGCCGGATCGTAGATGCGCTCGGCGGGATCGCCTGTGTCGCGCATGCGGATCGCGCGTTCGGAAGCTACCGGCTCATCGAGCGCGCGCTGTTCGATCGGCTCCTTGCCGAGACGACCGTTTCGGCGATCGACCTGAACGACCCGGAGTCATCCCGGGCGCGCATGGACGGATGCCGTCCGGCCATCATCAGTTGCTCGGACTCCCACGCCTGCGGGCTGATCGGTACGAGGCGCGCGCTTCTCGAGATGGAGGAGTTGTCGTTCCCTGCCCTCGGTCGAGCCCTTGCGGGCAACGGCGTGCGGGAGACTTACTGCGAGCCGATTCTGAATCTGGCGTAGTCCTCGGGCCAGTGCAGGCCGGTGTGTGCATCGAGCCGTGCGCCCAGGTAACGGGTTGTTCCCCGTGCGTTGAGGAGCACTGGCATCAGGTCACCGGCACGCAGATGCCCCAGCGAACCTGAGGCGCACGCCAGTTCCGAGAAGGTCCCCACGCCGTCCGGACGGACTCCGCTGGCAAGCACCATGAGCGGGACCGGGTCGCCCGAATGGATGAGGCTGGTCCCTGCCGGCGTGCCGTGGTCACCGGTTATGCAGATGATCGTTTCAGGCGGCAGCCACCCGTCTTCAGCGAGTGCCGCGATGCCGCGGTCGAGAGCGGCGATCACGTCGCGCTTGTGCGACGGATCCTTCTCGTGCCCGGCCTCATCCGGCGCCTTGCTGTGCACGTGCACGAAGTCGGCGCCCGCGGCGAATGTGCGGGATGCCTCGGCGAGCCTCGCCTCCATGTCGGCGCGCGGGTCCGACATCGTGGGTACCGGACGGAACTCCATATCGAGCTCGGCGGCGATGCCCCTGAAGAGATTCCCCCACGCGACCACCGCACCGGTCATCCCCGTGTGTTGCGCGAACGTCGGGAGCGTTCGCTTGCGACCGGTCCACTTCAGGAGTGGAAAGATCGACTCGGCGTCGGCACCGTGCCCGGCAAAGCGAAAGGATTCATACGCCCTGCCGAGGAAGACCGTGAGCGCCTCGGCCGTCCGGGCCGCAGAATCGGGGTCGGCCGCCGAGTCGAGCGGCAGTACTGCGGCGATCGGGCGGTCTGCGAAGAACGGGTCGCAGTCGGTGATTTCCTCGCTGGCGCCCCCACTGACCGTCACGATTCCCTGACGGTCGCCGGTGCACTCGAGTCTCACGGTCAGCCCGGCGTGCGTCACGGGGCTGAGTCCGGCGGTGAGGTCGCGGCAGACGGCGTCGTCGATGTCGGCGAAGTGCTCGACAAGCGTGAGGCCGCCATCGGCTTCCGTGCGCACCTTGCTGAACAGCGCCCGTAGCGCGACGTCGTCGGGAGAGAGCGGGAAGGCGCATCCGGCTGCCTCGAAGACGACCCGGCCGGGATAGAGTTCAGGCGGAAAGCCGAAGAGTGCGAAGTGGGACTGCTCGGTCCCGGGTGCGCGACCCGGCCCGAACGGGTAGAGGATCCCGGTCGCTGCACGCGAGGAGAGTTCGTCGAGGTTAGGAGTGTGCGCCGCCTCAAGGGCGGTGAGGCCCCCGAGGACGTCCCAGGGCCGATCGCCGATCCCGTCGAGGATGACCATCAGGATCGGAGGGTGCGTCCGGGCGCTCATCACTCACCTCCTCCGAGGACGTTCCGTACGATGGCGAGGTAGTCCGGGGCCGACACGTCCTTCGCGAGCGCTGTCGCCAGTGCGAGTCCGACGGGCCGCAGGAACTCCTCGGCGTACGCACGGTATGCGTCCTCGTCCAGGCCGACGCTGCCGTCCAGATCACGGTAGTTGCCAGAAAGCACGCATTCGAGTGGGTCCGGCCCGGCCGCCCAGTCATCACCGATGTATGAGGCCACCTCGACGCCGTTGGCGACCCTGAGCGGCTGAAGTAGTTCTATCCCCACAGAAGCGAGTATCTCGATGCAGATGTCGATGCTGGTCGCGGTCTGACTGTACTTGATCTTCCCGTCGTGGGTCTCCCTCTCGCCCGCGATCACGGGCGCGTTGCCAAGAGCGAGTGCGAGGGGGATCCGGCACAGGTGCACATAGAGGTGGCACGCGAGGCAGGGACTGAACAGGCCGTACCGCCCGGCGATCACGGAGGCGAAACGGCCGTTGAGGGCAGCCCACATGCGTGGGT
>CAYGKH010000268.1:0-2473 GCA_964350345.1 uncultured Coriobacteriaceae bacterium | reverse complement strand
GAGGGCTAAGCCCCTCCGCACACCTCCACGATCCAGCGTTCGAAGACGAGTCGGGGATCCCGGCTCGTCTTCATCTGTTCTTCGGCCGCTGCGGCTTTGCGCAGGGCATCCACGAGTTCGCCGGACCTGAACCTCCCGGCCTGCTGCGCCAGATTTCGCGCTTGCCAGTCGAGGATACCGATCTCGCGGGCGATCCCCGACAGTGACTGCGACGACTCCCGCGCCTCGAGCGCGCGCAGTGAGAGAAGATTGCGGACATGTCGAACGGTCAGCGCATGGATCCCGTGGATGGACTCCCCCTCGGCGACCAGTGCCGCGAGCAGGCGAAGGGCTCTCCGCGTGTCGCGCGACCCGATGGCATCGAGGAGCTCGAACACCGACGTCGGTGCCGTTGTCGACATGACCTGCTCGATCTCGGTGCGCGAGAGCGTGGACTCCTCGCCCGTGTAGGCGATGACCTTGTCCATCTCGATGGATATCCGACGCAGATCGTAGCCGACCGCCCGCACCAAGACCTCGGCGGCATCCAGACCGACTCGCTTGCCGCGCTCGGCGAACATCTTGACCACCGTCTTGGGATAGTCGCGCTTCGCAGGCGCACGGTACTCGGCGACACCGCCGAGGGCATCGATCGCTTTGTAGATGCGCAGATTGCGGGCCATCTTGGCAGCAACGAGGACCAGGGTCGTCTCCGGGTTCGGGTTGGCCGCATAGTCGGCAAGAGCGCCCAGCGCGTCGGTGGCCATGCGGTCGGCGCGGCGCACGATCACGAGTCTGCGCTCCGACATGAACGGCAGCGTGTTCGCGGCAGCGATGACGGCTTCGGCCTCAGCCTGCTCGCCATCGAACTGGTCGAGGTTGAAGTCGAGATCGGCTACCGAGGCGAGCTTCTTCTTGAGGCGGTCCACGGCCTGCTCGAGCAGCAGGTCTTCGCTTCCATGGATCAGATACGCTGGTTTCAGATCTGTCAGGTCGGATGCGGACATACTCTCCCGATCGGCTGGTGTCCAAGACAATGCTCAGGGGGATTGTCGCACACCCGCTCACTGCTGCTCCATGCGTAGACACTCTGATTCGGAAACTGTTATCCGGGCGCACCCTGACCTCGATGTCTCCGTGAAGATCGGTGCGCACTACTTGGACGCCCCGCTCGTGTAGAAGCGCGAGTGCCTCGGGCGAGGGGTGACCGAAATCGTTGCCGGCTCCCGCGCTTATCACCGCCAGACGTGGGTTCCAAGCTTTGAGCGCCTCGGTCGTCATTCCGTTTACGCTTCCGTGATGCGGAACCAAGACGACATCGACATCAGGGATGGCGCTCTCACGTCCCAGAGCGTCCCATACGACCCCTTCGGCATCACCGGCAAGCATCGCCGAGAACGCACCCCGTGTGAGGTGAAGGATCACGCTGGTGTCGTTCGTTGAGAGGCCAGGGTCGGGGCCACGCGGCCACAGTACCTCCAAGCGGGTGCTCCCGAGTTCAAGCACGTCTCCGGTCACGAGGGGATGCACAGGTGAGTCAGCCTGCCCGTTCGCACAGATGCGCGAGAGGGTCGGCAGCAAATGAGCGAACGCGTCGGGATCGTCGACCGCAGGGCCAAAGACCCTACCGACCCTGGCCACACCGACGATCCCGCTGGTGCCGCCCGTGTGGTCCGCATGATCGTGGGTGAACAGGAGCAGATCGATGCCACGAACACCTGCCCGCGTAAGTGCGGAGCGGAGCAGCCCCGGATCCGGACCCGTGTCGATCAGCAGGGTCCTCCCCCCGTCCCGTACCAGGACCGCGTCCCCCTGCCCGACATCGAGGACAGTCAGAAGTGGCTTCTCCCCGAGGCCAGGCACCCCGACAGCGCCGATGATCATGAGCGCACACAGCACGGCCGCCACTCGCCGGGGAGCGCGGGACCCTTCGCGGGGAACGGGCCACGCGATCCACACTGCGAGCGCTCCGAGGGATGCGACCACCCCCAGCAGTGCCGCAGACACCTCGACACCCGGTGCCGCTCCGGGCAGTGACGCCAGCCGGCTTGCGGTCACCGCGATCACACGAAGTGGCACCGCGGCGACCGTGAGCAAAGGTGTCGCAACGCCGGGAATCGCGAGCCCCACCATGCCCGCTCCCAGGCCCGCGCCAAGAGAGAGTGTCAGAAGTGGCAGCGCGACCACGTTGGCCAGCGGCGCGATGAGAGAAAACATCCCGAAGACCGGGATCGCCACCGGTGCGGTGGCCGCCTGAGCTACAAGAGTGAGAGCGAGCATGTCGCCGACAGGCCGAAGTGCTCGGGCAACCCGTCCGTTTCCAATAGCTGCGCGGATCCATCCGGTCACCAACGGCCCGAAGGCGACCAGGCCGCCGACAGCGCACACCGATAACCGGAACCCGATGTCGAACGCGACAGCGGGGTCGGCGACGAGCATCCCCCCCGCCGCGACCGACAGCGCTGCCAGGCTATCGCCCCTGCGTCCGGAGAGC
>CAYGKH010000267.1:0-2488 GCA_964350345.1 uncultured Coriobacteriaceae bacterium | reverse complement strand
GCCGCTCGAGCCGCACGCCGAGCATCTCCTCGATCTCCTCGGCAGGGATCGCTCCGGTGCGCAGGAGGACCGGCACGTCCTCGGCGACGCTGATGATTGTGGACTCGAGGCCACGCATGGTGGCGCCCCCGTCGAGGATCACATCGATGCGACCAGAGAGTCCGGCTTGGACGTGCGCTGCAGTGGTGGGACTGAGCTTGCCGAACGGGTTCGCGCTCGGCGCGGCGACCGGCTCTCCGACCGCTTCGAGCAACGCATGGGCGACCGGGTGGGCGGGCACGCGCACGGCGACGGTGGCAAGTCCCGAGGTAACGATATCGGGCACCGCCTCGGAGCGCGGCATCACCAGCGTCAGCGGCCCTGGCCAGAAACATTCAGCCATACGCCCTGCCGCTTCGTTGACCTCGGCGACGCGCTCGAGTTCGGACACGTGCGCAATGTGCAGGATGAGCGGGTCGAAGCTCGGCCGACCCTTCGCTTCGAAGATGCGGCCGGCAGCCTCCGAATCAAGCCCGAGCGCACCTAGCCCATAAACGGTCTCGGTGGGAAAGGCCACGAGTCCTCCGTCGAGAAGTACCGTGGCGGCGTGCTCGATCGCGCCGGGTGTCTCGGCGGGGATGGTGTGCGTGAGTCGCGGCGGCGTCCCGCGCTCGTCTTCGTGATGGCCGTTCGTCACTTTGGCTCCCGATTAGCCCGTAAGGATGAATCCCTGTGATGGTAGTGCGAGTATCGCGCCAGCGCTAGATGTACTGCCCAGACACGTTGTTGAGTCCGGGCACTCTTGGTATCGGTGGTAGGCCACCAAGGCCACCGCGTGGGCGGCCCCACATCCATAGTGGCCGAGCATCACGATGGACCGCGCACCTCGACACCGAAGTGCAACGATCCGAGCTCGAGTTCATCCCGCTACTGCTGACAGAGCGTCCCATCGGCGTCATGATCCTCGGAAGAACCGATGATGTGCGCACGTTCGACTCAGGCGACATCGATCTCGCGCGCATGTTGGCTAACCAGGCAGCTTTCGCTGTAGCCAACGCCCGTCTGTTCGACTCGGCGCAGAGGGCGAACGCCAAGATCAGCCGCATCAACATACACATCGAACAGCTCGTCCAAGAACGCACCGGGCGTTGACTCAACGAAGGCTTCAGTATCAGGCCGTTGATCTCAAGGAGCAGTCACTCTCCTGTCAGTCACGCCCCAGGCCGAAGGCAAAGCGCTCAGACTTGCCGCCGACATAACGATCGCGGTCCATGACACAGGACCCGGTATCCGGGGAGAGGACCTGGATTCGGTCTTCGGCGAGGGCTCGACGTTCACCCTCACGCTCCCGGGCGGCCCGGAGGCCGTTGTCGACTCTCCCCTACCCGCCTGAGGCATCGGCGACCGGGCACTCCTCGTCTGAGGGACGAGTCCAGATGTAAACGCTGACCGCCGAAGCGATCAGCACGAGCAGCACCGGCACAGCCGTCGCGATCCAGCGGATCTCGACCCGCCAATAGATGATCGCGCACGACAGCGCGACAGCCGGCCAGAGTGTCAGCAACGCTGCCCGCTTCGCCCGCTCCGGAACACTCCCGCCGTAGAGGAACCCCTCGATGTAGCAGCCGAGCCGGGGGTGGTTGATCAGCCATCGGTGCAGCCGTTCCGAGGAGCGGCCGTAGCAGTACGCCGACAACAACAGGAACGGGGTCGTCGGGAGGATCGGCATGAACGCGCCGATGACTCCCAGCGCGAGTGAGATCGTACCGACCGCGATCAGTATTGGGCGCAGAAGAACATTCATGGCACCGGCCTCACAGCACGCTGGGCGTCGACCTCGGGCGCACGTACCACGGCTCCCTAGCCGAGCTTCCCTCCCACGAGCCTCGCGACCTCGGCCTTGTCGCAGTTGCCGCCCGTCTCGGAGACGACGAGTCCGATCGCACGGCCCATCTCGCGCTTCTCCGTGAAACCGCCGTCAGCGAGCACCCTGTCCACGATCGCCCCGAGCTCCTCGCCGGTCACCTGACGGGGCAGGTATCCGGAGAGGATGTCGACCTGCTCACGCAGGTATCCGGTCCGCTCCTCGTCGGTTCCGGCCTTGATCGAACCTTCAAGTGTCTCGCCGGTCTGCTTGAGGACCTTCTTGAGCGCCGCGACGACCTCCTCGGGAGATGTCTCGGTGCCCGACTGCTTCTCTTTGACGTCTATCTCGTTCTTCACAAGCCGAAGGATCGCGAGGCGAGTCTTGTCGTGCTCGCGCATCGCTGTCTTGATCTCCTCGGCCAAGAGTGTCTTGTCCATTCGAAGAACCTCCCGGTTGATCTCCGCGTCAACTTCCAGACTGCTTCTCTCATCTTAGCAATCCCGAGCAGCACTTCCGTCGTAACCCTGTTGCTGTCCCGGACACTCAAAGCGTCAGCGAAGCGCGTACCAGCGCGGTCCGACCACCACGCTAAGGTATCCTCTGTGTCACGAGACCCCGGCGAACGGAGACATGCGCAACGCC
>CAYGKH010000266.1:0-2489 GCA_964350345.1 uncultured Coriobacteriaceae bacterium | reverse complement strand
ATCGAGTAGGCGCCTGACGCGAGTCAGGCGCCTACTCGATTGGACAGCCGCGCGGGGCTTCGTACTGCGACGTCCCGCGACGCAGGATATGGCTACGATGAGACCCACATTCCCGACTGAGATCCTGGTGCTCCAGCTAGGAGCAGCGCTGGTAGCGCACCGCGCGATGACGCTCGCTGAAGCCTACACGCTGATCACTGGGTGCACGCTGCACCCAGCTTACGCGACCGCAATCTGGCCTCGAGTCTTCGATGCCGCTAAACACTATCTATCACTACAGGTGACCGCATGAGATACCATACCACAGCACACCCGCCCTCGTTCCCCCCAGCGCCATCGGAGACGGCGCTGGCCGAGTCGGAGTTCGCTGAAGTCGTTTCTGCCTTCGCCGCGAACCCGGAGGCAGGATTCGCGTCGGCCTGGGCCGCGACGATCGGCACGCAGTTCCCCGACGGTCGGGTCAGTGCGTGCCTGCTACGGGCCGCGATGCGCCGCGTAGTGCGGATGGCGGTGGAGGCATGACGCCGCTAGAAAAGGCCCACGGGCTATTCGTTTTGCTCGAGGCACAGCTGCACGATCTCTCGCCGACGCTCGAGATCGCGGTACTGACATCACTTCGAGCGCTGATCGCGGAGCGCGAGCACGACCTGCGCAACGCGCTAGCGGCGCAGACGCTACGTGACACGATCCAGGCGCCACCCGCCTTCGTCGAGGTCATCAGCGACGAGGATTACGACTCGCGGTTGGGGACGACGTATGGACCAGCGTGACACGTGGCGCGACCCTGACGCCGACTCGGGGCTGCGGCTCGACAACTGGCTCGCCGAGTCGGAGCAGCGAAACGTGCTGCTGACGCGACTGCGCGATCCAGACACCGGCACTCGGTGGAGAGTGGTGCTCACGGACGGGACAGAGACCGTCGCCAACGAGACAGACCGGCATCTCGAGGATGCTTGGATCAAGGCTCTAGATAGGCTCAAGGCGGCAGCGTGAATGCGCGCATCCACAGGCCACAGGCTGACCACCTGGCAATCGCGGAGTCGCGCGGGCAGACGCGCGAGGAGTGCGACGAGTGCTCCGGGACCGGAGTTGTGCGAGTGGGTAGCCTGCTCGGTGATCCGTCGGATGAACGCCTCATTGAGTGCGACGACTGCGGAGGGACAGGGTACTCGATGGGACTGTGCGCATGCTCGGAGCACCGCTGGTTCCTGGTCCCTGATGGTTCTCGCGATGAGACTGGTGGATGCCCTGGCAGCGTTCTGGTCTGCCCTAGGTGCGCGGTGACGTGCTACGGTCGCGGCTGTGGATTGGTATCTACGGTGTGCGACGCGGAGACGCGCGAGCAGTACTGCGATGAGCACTGGGCGCTCGAAGTGCGAGCGTACGCTTCCATGATTGCCGCGATGAACTGACGACTAGCCCGCCCTGCTGGGCCTACGACGCGCCGCACATCCCCACGCGGCAGTCGTAGCCCCATCCGGGCGGGTCAGCAGAGGACAGGAAAGACGCGATGGGAACGTATTCGATCATTGAGACAGCGAACCGCGACGAGTGGCTCGCAGCGCGCTCGTTTGGCATCGGCGCAAGCGAGATGCCAATTCTGATGGGCGAATCCGATTGGGGATCGAACCTCGACATTTGGGCGACGAAGGTTGGCGAAGAGCCCAAGGAAGACGAGGACAACGAGCTGAAGGAACTCGGTCGAGAACTCGAAGACGCGATCCTGCGCATCACGATGCGACGCGCCGGAGTCACGCTCGCACACAAGGGACTGCTGGTTCGCAGCCTCGAGCACCGCTGGTGCATCGCCACCCCCGACGCGATCACAGACCAGAGCGAACCCGTCGAGGTGAAGAACCTCTCGTTCGGGTTCAGTGACGACGAGTGGCAGGAGCAGATCCCAGAGAAATACCGCATTCAGTGCCACCACCAGATGCTTGCGACCGGCGCGCAGCGGTGCCTATTCGGTGTCCTGGTCTGGGGCAATCGCATCGTGTGGGAGTGGGTTCCGCGCGATGAGTTACTGATTCGCCGCATCATTCTCACAGGTAACGAGTTCTGGGGATACGTCGAGCGGCGCGAGCAACCGCCTAGCGATGGTCACAAGAACGCTCGCAAGTTTCTGTCGAAACGTGCTACAAGCGAGGAGTCAGTCGAGCTGTACCGGGATGACGTCGACGAGCACATCACGAGGTACGCGGCCGCGAATAGCAGGCTGACTCGACTGCGCGCCGAGGTCAGAGACAACGAGAAGACGCGAGACGCTGCAGCAGACGCGATAGCACAACGCATGGGCAAAGCGCGCCACGCCGTCACTGCAGACGGCTGGGAATTCGCATGGAAGCGCAGCTCGCGCAAAGGGTACACCGTCGAGCCTGTGGAGCTTGACCAATTCAAGATCAAGGAGCCGAAACGATGAGCAAGTTAGCAACGACAAGCACAGGGGAGATTCAGCGAGCGACGAAGCCAGATGCGACACTGGAGAGTCT
>CAYGKH010000265.1:0-2538 GCA_964350345.1 uncultured Coriobacteriaceae bacterium | reverse complement strand
ACTTCGAGGGATACCGCACGGACTGTTCGGGCTTCGTATCGATGTCGTGGGCGCTCGTGAACGCCTCGGGCCACCCGATCTCCCCGGCGACCGACAACCTTTCAGATTACGGTGTTCTGATCACCAAAGACCAGCTGCGACGCGGGGACATGATCGTTCGTCCGAAGACCGCGACCACCACAGGGCATGCGGTCATCTTCGGCGGGTGGGCCGATGACGACCGCGTGACGTACTGGGCCTACGAGCAGAGCGGTTCGGCCGGTGAGGCGAGGAGGCGCCAGACACCCTACCCCTTCTGGCCCTCGGTGGGTCTTGCATTCACGCCCTATCGGTATAGGGGGATCACGCCCGATCCTGACTTCGTCGCGCGCGTCTACGGCAGCGACCGGTATGCGACGGCCGCTTCTGTGTCGATGCGCGCATTCCCCGATCCTGCCGAGGTCAGTACCGTGGTGCTCGCGACAGGTGAGTCGTGGCCTGACGCCCTCGGCGGAGCCGGGCTCGCGGGTGCGGTCGGTGGCCCTGTTCTTCTGACGAGCCGTGCGAGTCTTCCGGCGGCTGTGCAGCGAGAGCTCTCGCGCCTCGCGCCCGAGCGGGTGCTGGTGCTCGGTGGCCCCTCTGCGGTCTCCGATGAGGTCTTGGCGCAGGTGACCGCAGCGGTCGGCGGGAAGGTCGAACGTATAGCGGGATCGGACCGCTACGGCACCGCGGCACGTATCGCGAACCGTCTTGTGGTCGAGTTGAAGGCTTCCGGGCGAGAGTTCGACGGCACGGCCTACCTCGCGACGGGCGATGATTTCGCCGACGCGCTCTCCGTCTCGCCCGTATCGGCGTTTCGTTCGCGCCCGGTACTGCTCGTTCATAAGGACCGCGTTCCCGGCAGCACTGCGGCTGCACTCACCGCGCTTGGCGTGAACCGGGCGTATGTGGTGGGCGGGGAGGCTGCGGTGGGGCGCGGTGTCGTCGACCAGGTGAAGAAGCCCGGCGTGGACGTCAGCCGGCTTTCAGGCAGTACTCGCTACACGACCGCGCTCGTCGTTGCCGACCACGGGGTCGGGGCCGGTCTCACTCGCAGCGAGGCGGGTGTTGCCACCGGAGCCTCGTTCGCCGACGCTCTCGCAGCCGGCGCGGCACTCGGGCAGTCCACCCCGCCAACGGTACTCTACCTGGTGCCTCCGACCACTATGGACCCCGCTTTGCGCCAGACGCTCTGGACGAACCGGCTGGAGATCGGCATCGCGCACATCTACGGGGGACCCGCTGCGGTCTCTCCCCGGATGATGACGGAGCTGGCGGCGGCGCTCGGCGGCTGAGCCTGCTTTCCGCCCGACCGCTGTGCTACGGTGACGCCATGAGCATCGAACACACCCTTTTCGCACCGGTCCCGCTCGGCCTCGAGGCAGTTCTTGCCGAGGAGTTGCGAGCGATGGGAGCGTTGCGCGTGCGCCCCGGACGGGCCGGAGTCGCGTTTGCCGGTCCACTCGAGAGCGCATACCGTGCGTGCATGTGGTCGCGAGTCGCCTCGCGGCTGCTGTTGCGCATAACCGACGTCCCCGCACCCGACCCCGAGACGCTCTACGACGGGGTCCTTGGCATAGCATGGGAGGATCACGTCAGGCCGGACGGCACTCTGGCGGTCGACGTGGTGGCGTCGCGCTCTCCGATCTCGCACACGGGATACGCCACTCTCAAGGTCAAGGATGCGATCGTCGACCGGCTGCGTGAGCGGTTCGGCGTGCGCCCGGACATCGATACCGTCGCGCCTGATGTGCGCGTCAACGTCGCGCTGCGCGGCACCAAGGCTGCCGTAAGCATCGACATGTCGGGCGAGGGGCTGCACAAGCGCGGGTATCGCGCACCGGGCGAGCAGGGGGTCGCGCCCCTCAAGGAGAATCTCGCCGCAGGTATTCTGCTGCTCGCGGGATGGCCCGAGGTCACCGCTCGCGGCGGCTCCTTCTACGATCCGCTGTGCGGTTCGGGCACGCTCGTGCTCGAAGCGGCACTCATCGCGGGCGATATCGCGCCGGGCCTGCTGCGTCACCGCTGGGGCTTTAGCGGGTGGCTCGGACACGATCCGGCGATCTGGGACGGTCTTATCGATGAGGCGGTTCAGCGCCGTGCGGCGGGTCTCATTGCCATGCCGCTACTGCTCGGCACCGACATCGACCGCCGCGCGATTGGGCTCGCGCGCGGCTCAGCAGGGCGTGCTGGGCTCTCGGCGCAGGTGCGTTTCGACCACCGCGACCTTGCTGACGCGTCACCGCCGTCTGCCGCGACTCCCGGACTCGTCGCCTGCAATCCGCCCTACGGCGAGCGGCTCGGCAGCGAGGCGGGCGGGCTGCGCGAGCTCTACGGGATGCTTGGCGAGCGCCTGCGGAATTCGTTCGCGGGCTGGCGTGCGTGTGTGGTGACCGGGGCCGAGGAGTTCGTGCCGGCGCTCGGGTTGCTGCCCTTCGCCGAGCACGAGGCCTTCAACGGCCGCATCCCTGTGCGCGTGATCGTCGCCGAGGTGCCCGCTGACGGCGTCGCTGCTTGCAC
>CAYGKH010000264.1:0-2552 GCA_964350345.1 uncultured Coriobacteriaceae bacterium | reverse complement strand
CGCCGGTCGCACCTCCGGACCGGAGGAGTCAGGGCAAGGTCATGTCTCACCGAACAGTAATTCTCCAGTACCTGTACGCATCATAGCGGGGTTCTGATGCCTGTGTAAGCACGGCCTTCCTCAACATCAATAACCCTTGCGGGCAGATATGCGGTCTGTGTAAGCCCACACGCGGCGCCGGCACTTTGCGCGCTCATGCATTGTCGAGCGGGCTCTGGACTCCTCGGCCGCCTTTGTTGAGGACGTGAGTGTAGACCATCGTGGTGTTGACGCTCTTGTGGCCGAGCAACTCCTGGATCGTCCGGATGTCGTAGCCGGACTCGAGCAGGTGTGTCGCGAACGAGTGTCGGAGGCTGTGACAGCCGCCGTGCTTGTCTACGCACGCCTGGCGCACCGCGCTCGTGAACGCTCGCTGCACGATTGTCGGATGTACGTGATGGCGGCCCTCGCGGCCGGTCCGTGCGTCGCGCCACCGGCGCTGCTGCGGGAAGACCCACTGCCACCGGAACTCGACTGCGGCCCTCGGGTACTTCCGCTCGAGACCGTCAGGTAGCCGGACCGCGCCCCACCCTTCGGCGAGATCGCTCTTGTGAATCACCCGTGCGCGCTCGATCTGCTGGCGCATGGGCTCGGCCAACGCCACCGGCAGCATCGTCACGCGGTCCTTGCCGCCCTTCCCGTCACGCACCGTGATCTCGCGTCGCTCGAAATCCACGTCGAGCACTCGCAGACTCAGACACTCACTAAGACGCAGTCCGGTCCCGTACATCAGCGACGCCATCAGCCAGATATCGCCCTCGAGCGTCGCGAGGATCGCCCGCACCTCCCCGCGGCTGAACACCACCGGCAGGTGCTGACTCTTGCGCGCGCGGATGAGCCCCTCGATCACGCCCACCTCCCGCCCGAGCACCTTCCGGTACAGGAAGAGCAGTGCCGACAGCGCCTGGGTCTGGGTCGACGCACTCACGCCCCGCTCGACGGCGAGATGCGTGAGGAACTCGTTGATCTCGCGCTCACCCATCTCGGCGGGATGCCGCAGGCCGTGAAAGCGGATGTAGCGCCGGACCCATAAGCAGTACGCCTTCTCGGTCCGCTCTGCGTAGTGGCGCGCCCGAAGCGACTCGCGAACCTCGTCCATCAACATGATGCCCCTCCCTATGCAGGTGCGTCGTACTTCGAGGGGAGATACCGAGGTCGGCCGCCGGGACACCAGCAAACCACACGACCCTTACCGATTCCTGACCGAACTCCAACCACGGCCCGGAGCGATCGTGCGAGGCGGAGCCCATGAGGGCTCGGCGCAGTTCCGCAGGCGAGGAAGGCGGTGAGGGCGCATCGCGCCCGAGACACCGCGGGGCCCCGCCAAGGACTGTCTGAGCACGGACCCTCCCCGCGCCTGCCCGACACCCGGCGACTAGCGTGCTACGGGCGCGACTCCCAGCGGCGCACGATCGTCTGCTCGCGACTCGGCCCCACGGCAATCATCGCGACGGGTACCTCGGCCAGGTCCTCGATGTAGCCGATGTAGTCGCGTGCCTCCTTCGGCAGGTCTTCGAAGCGGCGGCAGCCCGTGATGTCGGTCTTCCAGCCAGGGACTTCCTCGTAGATAGGCTTCGCGTGATGGAACACCGTCTGGTGGCACGGCAGGTTGTTGTGGCGGTGGCCTTCGTGCCCGTACGCCACACATACCTTGATGGTCTCGAGCTGCGACAGCACGTCGAGCTTGGTGATGATGAGGTCGGTGATGCCGCTGACCTGCGCCGCGTAGCGCACGATGACCGCATCGTACCACCCCGCCCGGCGCTCGCGCCCGGTGGTCGTGCCGTACTCGTGACCCACCTCGATGAGGTGCGCACCAGTCTCGTCAGATAGCTCGGTCGGAAACGGCCCGCTGCCCACACGCGTGATGTAGGCCTTCGCGATGCCAAGGACCTTGTCGATGCGCTTCGGGCCCACACCCACGCCCGTGCACGCGCCACCCGCGATCGGGCTCGAGCTCGTCACGAACGGGTACGTCCCGTGGTCGAGGTCGAGCAGCGTGCCCTGGGCGCCCTCGAAGAGCACCCACTGGTCGGCATCGAGTGCCTTGTTGACCACGAGCGACGTGTCGGCGATGTGCGGCTTGATACGCTCGGCGTAGGGCAGGTACTCCTCGGCGATCTGATCGACCGTGTAGGTCGGCAGCCCATAGATCTTGCTCAGGATATCGTTCTTCTCATGCAGCGCGGCCTCGATCTTCTTGCGGAAGATATGCTCGTCCTGCAGATCCTGCACGCGGATACCCATGCGCGAGGCCTTGTCCATGTACGCCGGACCGATGCCGCGACGCGTCGTCCCGATCTCGAGTTTGCCGAGGCGGTGTTCGCTCGCGCCATCCAAGTCGCGGTGGTACGGCATGATGAGGTGCGCGTTGCACGAGATCAGCAGCCGGTGGGTGGAGAGCCCGTCGGCCTCGAGCCGATCGATCTCCTCGAGCATCACCTTCGGGTCGATGACACACCCGTTGCCGATGACCGGCGTGATGTGCGGGTACATGATCCCGCTCGGGATCA
>CAYGKH010000263.1:0-2569 GCA_964350345.1 uncultured Coriobacteriaceae bacterium | reverse complement strand
CCCCCGCTACCCGGAAGGGGTCCGGCGTGACCCACACATGTGTCACAAGATCCGAGAAAATCCTCCTCCTCGTGCTTGCCTTCGCTGCGGCTCATCTCGACCCGCACCATCACCGGGATTCTAGTGAACAGCCCTGACAACAGCGCCTCACCGGTGTTCAGGTTGGGCAGCGCCATCGCTTCGTCCTCCCCCATCGTCTCGACCACATCGCGGATGTAGCGCTGATCGTTGGGGTTCACGATGCGCATGATCAGGAAGCTGTTGGCCTGCGATAGCACGGTCGCGTCGATGCGGCTCGGTCGCTGGGAGATGAACACGAGCCCCATGCCGTACTTGCGGCCCTCGGTCGCGATCTGCTTGATGATCGGCAGCGACGGCGCATCACTCCCGTCGATCCGGTTGGGGATGAAGTTGTGAGCCTCCTCGATCACCGTGAGGAAGCGCGGCACCTTCTCATCGATCCGGTCCGAGAGCAGCCGGGAGAGCACGCCGGCCACGATCGACTGCCGGAGCTCTTCCGAGTAGCCCTCCAGCGAGACGATCGCAACCGCGCCCGATTCGATCACGGTATGCAGGTCCTTGCCCGCCGGCAGCTTCTTAGATGCCGAGGAGAACTTCCGGTTGGTCTTGATCATGTTCCAGTACTGCCAACCGGCCTTCCGACACTGCCGCCGCACCGCGTTGGCCGTCGAGTTCTGCACGTTCAGACCGGCTGCCAGTTTCGCGATGTCGCGCGGCAGTGGAGCGCGGTCGTCCCCGGCCTTGAGGGTCGAGATGCACTCGGCGACCTCAGCCAGTGCGTAGAAGTGGTCGTGCTCAAGCGTCTTCTGCAGCGCGGGCAATCCCGCTTCCTGCAAGGCCGCACTGAACGTCGACCGCCGCTTCTCGTCCGTCAACACCTCAAGCGTCGCCGTGACCAGCGACTCCTGCGGCGAAGAGAGCTGCTCGCCGGACAGTCCGCGTACGTAGCTGAGCACCTGATCGAAGTCCTCGTCGTCGATTCGGATCTCCGGCAGGTAGGTGGTCACCTTGGTGCGCTGGGCGATGTGCAGCCCAGAGTAGTCGCCGTGCGGGTCGAAGATGAGGATCGGGTAGCGCTTCGCCATCAGCTCCTCGAGCAGCTTGCGCGTCGCCACCGTCTTGCCCGCACCCGTCGATGCGAGCACCGCCACATGCCGAGACACCACCATGTGGCCGTCCACGAACACGTCGACATCCGGGTTTCCCCGCTCCTTGCCCAGGTAGAGCCGCCGATGCACCGGCGTGTCCCCCACGAGGAACGCCTCAATCTCATCCGCGGGCGGAACGTAGACGCGTCCGGCGGGCTGCACCGGGTACTTGGGCGGCTCGAGACGTCCGTTTCGCTGAACGCCTACCACCTTGCACGTCGCCGTGATCATCTCCCGCGACATCGACACTACCGAGTCGACCGGGTCGCGCCCCTGGAACGCCAGCTCCTGGGCGGCCTCTCGCGGAAAGAGCGGGTTGAGCCGCTCGATCAACCCGACCTTGGCCCATACCCGGAACGTCTGCCCCTCCTCGACGGTATCGACCGCGACCAGGTCCTGCGCGCGCACCGCATCCGGGCGCACCTGCATCTGGAACTCCGTCGTCGAGCTCACGCCCACGACGGTCCCTACCGGTTTGAGCTCGGTCTCTCTCACGCTATACCTCCGGTCGTTCTTTGCGGCTGCGGGCACCGTGGCCGTCAGAGAGCAACATCGCCTTGAGGGCCTCGGTGTCGGTCATCTCAACGAACTCACCGGACAGCAAACGCCCGAACTGCGCCAGGATCAGCTGCCGGTACGCCTTGGTCATCCACCCGGGCACTGCCGCGAACTTGTCCACGATATCGAGGCCGATGGGAAACGCGTAGTTGGGCAGCAGCGAGGCGTACTCGAACGAGCGCCTTAGCACCTCATCGAGCTCACTCGCACCGTAGCCCGCCGGGGCCTCAAGCCTCATCGGATACCTTGCCGAGGAGGTCCGCACGAACGTGTTCTGCACCGCCGGGAACAGATCCGCGCGCTCGTCCCTGATCTTCATCCTGGGATCAACCGGGTACCACGCGAGATACTCGCCGCGCTCGAGAGCAAGTGCGAGGAGGATCGCGTCGTTGTAGCGGGTGGCATCGAGAATGGCCTCGGTCTGGGCGCTCGTGGCGCGACCCCGCATATCGAGCACGCCGAGGAGCCGGTCGAACACCTCCGGCCGATGCTCGAGCATCCGTCCCACAACGTATCGGGTGACTCCCCGGCCGAACGAGCGCTCGATGGCCCCGCACACCAGCACGCCCTTCTCCGCGGCGCGTTCGAAGATGTAGTGCTGCAGGAAGGCCATCATGCAGACAGCGGGTAGGTGTTGGTCGCCGATGTCGTGGCCGCACCGATCGCTGCCTCGCTGAGGGCACGCCTGACACCACCCGGCAAACCTGCCGAGGACCGGCAGCACGTGCTCGCGCTCGTCCCGGCCGAGCATGACCTCGTAGTCGTCCGGATAGAACCAGTGATCGAAGAACGGCCCGCTCACGAACTGCAGCGGGCCGTGGAGCATGAGCAGCCGGATGTCG
>CAYGKH010000262.1:0-2591 GCA_964350345.1 uncultured Coriobacteriaceae bacterium | reverse complement strand
GTCGGATTCGGGACTTCAGGACCGAGTCGGCGACCTTCGTGGTGAATCGAGGCTAAGCCACCGTCACGCGTGAAGGACCTGGCCGAGGAACGCACGTGTTCGCTCTTCGGCAGGATCCGCGAAGAACTCTGCAGGCGTGTTCTCCTCGATGATCATGCCGTCGTCCATCATGATCACCCGGTCGGCCACCTCTCGGGCGAATCCCATCTCGTGAGTGACGACGACCATCGTCATACCGCCTGCAGCGAGGTCCTGCATGACCTGGAGCACCTCGGCGACCAGTTCCGGATCGAGCGCGGACGTGGCCTCATCGAAAAGCATGATCTCGGGGTCCATCGCGAGCGCACGGGCGATAGCGACACGCTGCTTCTGACCGCCAGAGAGTTGCGACGGCCACGCTTTCTCCTTGTCGGGGAGTCCGACCTTGTCGAGCAGATCGCGTGCGATGACCTTCGCCTGCTTGCGAGGGACACCTTTGACGTTCTCGGGCGCGATAGTGATGTTGTCGAGCACGTTCTTATGCGGGAAGAGGTGGAAGTGCTGAAACACCATCCCCATGCGCTCCCGCACCTTGTCCAGGTTGTCGCTCGTCGGGTCGATGGGCTCACCGTCGAGCAGGATCTCAGACCCCTCATCCGGGAACTCCAGGAAGTTCAGACACCTGAGCAGCGTCGACTTTCCCGAACCGGACGGGCCGATGATCACGACCACTTCTCCCTCGGCGACTGTGATATCGGCGCCTTTCAGGACGTGCAGGTCGCCGAAGTGCTTGTTGAGATTGCGCGTCTCTATGACGTTCACGTCGCCACCCTCCTGTCCGGAGCCAGTTTCAGCTCGAGCCGGTTCACGAGAGCCGTGAAGATGAGCACGAGCACGAGGTAGTACAGCCCGGCGATCATGTAGGTCTCGAAGGGCCTGAAGTTGGCGGCAGCCGCCGTCATCGCCGTGCTGTAGATCTCCGACACGCCGAGGAACGCCACAAGTGACGAGTCCTTCAGCCCGATGATGAACTGGTTGCCAAGCGGAGGTATCGCCCGCCTGAACGACTGGGGCAGGATGATCAGCCTCATCGTCTTGCGGCGTGACATGCCAAGAGACCGGGCAGCTTCATGCTGACCGTGGTCGATACTCTGTATGGCGCCACGAAAGATCTCCGCGACGTACGCACCTGCGTGAATGGCCAGCGCCAATGAGCCGGCCCAAAACGAGGTAAGCACCACGATCGACGAGATACCGAAGTACAGGAACATCAGCAGAACGATCAGCGGTGTCCCGCGCACGATGCCGATATATACGTTCGCCACGATATTAGCGAGGGGGTTTCGTGACAGCTTCAGGAACGCGAACACCAGCCCGATGCCCACGGCGAGCGCAAGTGACACGGCCGTGAGTTGGAGCGTGACACCGGTGGCGCGCAAGAAGCTGAAGAAATGCATGTCGACGACGGTCATGAGGGACGCGAACACGGGACTCCTCCTTTAGTGAGACGGGGCCGACCGAATCGTCGGTCGGCCCCGTCAGGCTCACATAGGATGGTGCAAAGACTACTCGCCGAGGATGTTCTCGGGGAACCAACGAAGGCTGATCTCCTCGTAGGTACCGTCAGCGATCATCTCTTCCAGTGCTGCATTGATGGCGTTGAGAAGCTCGGTGTCGCCCTTCTGCACGGCGATACCCATCTCGTCGGCCTCGAGCACATCGCCGACAGCCTTGATATCAAGACCGGACTCGTCCATGGCGATAAAGCCGACGAGCTTATCGGTGATGACGGCGTCAAGTCTGCCGGTGGTGAGGTCCTGCAGCGCGACGATGTCACTCTCGTACGTCACGACGTTGTCCTCACCGGTGATGTCCTGTGCCAGCGCGAGGTACGTCGATGCCTTCACGACACCGATCTTCGCACCCTCGAGATCGTCGGTAGAGGTCAGTGTGTCATTGTCCCCGGCGACGAAGGTCTGGGCGCCAGAACGATAGTAGGGACGTGTGAAGTCGACCTGTTCCTGGCGCTCCTCGGTTATCCCGTGGCTGGCCACGAGGGCGTCGTAGCGCCCGTCACGCAAGCCCTGGATGAGCGTGTCGAAGGGGATCGGCGACTGCATGTCAGGGGTGCGGCCGATCCGTGCGGCGATCTCGTTAGCGATATCGACGTCGAAACCGACGATCTCGCCACCCTGGTCGAAGCTGAAGGGCTTGTACGCTCCGCTGTTCGCGAAGACGAAGGCCTCCATGGTGTCCGTGTCGCCCGTATCGCCCGTGTCGCCATTATCGGCGCAGCCAGCAAGGGCCAGGGACGCTGCCGCGAACGCAGCTATGACGATCAATTTCCAGTTACGCTTCATGTGTGCGACCTCCCGGTCTAGTCCGGTTACATGTCGACCCCACAGTCGGCGACCGGAACCCACCACACACCTCACCATGCAAACACGACTACCATAAATGCAAAGCAAGACACGCCAGTAAGCCTGGTCACATCCAATTGGGGAGTGATAACAGCCTAACGCAACTCTTTGAGCATGGCAAATGTCAGAGGAGACTTGGGAAGCATCCCAAACTAAGACATTGACTAAATAGGTGGACTCCCTCTTCAGTGA
>CAYGKH010000261.1:0-2592 GCA_964350345.1 uncultured Coriobacteriaceae bacterium | reverse complement strand
CATGGACGAAAAGGTCGCGCGGGGCGGCTGGCCTCACCGGGCTCCGACGGGCTATCTCAACGACCGCGAGAACCGCACGATCATCCCCGATCCGGTAACCGCTCCGCTCGTCCGCACCGCCTTCGAGCGCTACTCAGTCGGTGACATCTCGCTGACCGATCTCGCATCCGATCTCAACGAGCGCGGCTACCGCTCCAGGTCCGGTCGGCCCCTCACCGGATCGATGCTCCATGTGCTTCTCAAGAACCCGATCTATTGCGGAGACATCCGCTACAAAGGCTCCACCTATCCAGGGGCTCACGAGCCCTTGATAGCTCGTGAGCTCTTCGACGAGGTGCAGCAGGTCTTCTCACCTCGCCAGACCGGACCCAAGCGCACCAAACATGTCTTCGCTCTCCGCGACTACCTCGTCTGCGGGGAGTGTGGCTGCAAGGTCACAGCAGAGCGGCAGAAGGGATACGTCTACTACCGCTGCGCCAAGGGCAAGGGCAAAGACGCGTGCGCTCAGCGCCGTTACACGCGAGAAGAGCTCCTGCTCGATCAGCTCGACTCCGTGCTGGCCTCTATCGAGATCACTCCTGAGATCGTAGCGATGCTCGTCCGCGACTCCCGAGAGCTCGACCGGCAGGCCGCTGACAGCTCCTCCAGGGAACGCACAGACACAGAGCGCCAGATCGCGGAGCTCGACCAGAAGGGCTCCAAGCTCCTCGATAGCTACCTCGACGGCGTGGTCCCTGTCGATGCCTACCGCGCCAAGGCCGACGAGATCGCCGAGACCCGCCGAGCTTTCGAACGCCGCCTCGCCTCCCTCTCATGTGGCACCGAGGACAAGACAGCGCAGGTAGAGCGGGTGGCACTCGCTGCGATGGGTGCGCGCTCGCAGTTCGCGAAGGCTGACACCGAGGGCAAGCGCCGCCTTCTCCATGCCGTACTTTTGAACGCAGAGCTCGCAGACAGCGCTATAGGCTCCTACCAGCTAAAACGCCCCTTCGAGTATCTCCGGAGAGACCCCAAAGGGGCGTTTCATCATCCATGGTGGGCGATGAGGGATTTGAACCCCCGGCCTCTTCCGTGTAAAGGAAGCACTCTCCCGCTGAGTTAATCGCCCGTATGTGGTGCCCCCAGGAGAATTCGAATCTCCGTCTCCGTCCCGAGAAGGACAGCATCCTTGGCCGCTAGACGATGGGGGCGTTCAGAAGTCTAGCAGGACTCGCGCCAGGATGCCCACCGGTAGATGAGCGTGAGCACGTGCCCCTGAATTGCAGAAGTCAGTGCAAAAGCCCTTGCACTTAGTCTGGCAAGGATCCGTGGAGCGCCGTCGGCGCCCTTCTTCTTCCTCCTTGCGCATTGCTCTATGCTCTCGTGGCCTTCTGGCTCCGGCCGACTGGAAACTCAGAAGACCGCCGGTGTTTCCGGCCTGTCCCGAGCGATCGGGAGAGATCAGAAGTCCTATAGGCAAAGTGCCAGCCTTTGCACTAAGTCTGACATGAGCGCAGGAAAGGGCTTGGTTGCGTGTGTCCTAGGACGTCTTGGCGGGCCTCTTCCGCAGATTCATGACCTTCCATTCGGCAGCAGGACTCATCTGTGCCCGCTCGTGCACCGCGGGCCAAGGAGCGAAGAGCAGTCCCGGGGTGTACTCCGAGGACTCCTCCAGCCGCCGCAGGCACTCCTGCTCCTCGTCCTCTCTGGGCGCAACATGCTCGTCGATGTAGAGCGCGGCGGACTCCATCATAGTCTCCAATGTCGGACGGTCACGCACGTTGAGGACGGGGCATAGGTCACCTCGGGCAGATAGTACCACTCAGAGTGAGCATTCGCAGTGCTACTTACCAACGGCCGGTCGGCTTACGTGCTCTCGGCTTTGCGAGGACGGGGTTTATCCTGAGTCACATACCAACGCCGGCGGGCGCGGTCAGCTTCGCCTACCCCCAGAACGTTCCGTACCGATTCTCATCGACGACCGCGACGAGCACTGCCAGGTCCGAGGTCGGGGACACATCCTCGAAGACGTGCCACTCGAGGTCGGCGCGCATCCAGTAGAGCGTCCACTCCCCCCGAGAGCGGAAGTAACGGAATCTGGCGACTCCCGCACGCGTCCATTCGCCCGGGCTACCGTCCCACGGAGGCCACTCCTCGAATACCGACACTCCGTGACCTTCGATGTCGTAGACGCAGCGCAACTCGTCCCGATGCTCCGGCGAAGACGAGTCTCGGCACAGCTTCCCGACGGTGGCATCAATCAGTCTCAGTTCCAAATCGCTGAAGGCCACTGCCGCCCCCGATCCTCGTCGCCACCGATGCCTAGACCAGTAGGTTAGCCGACGACGACGCGTCACGCTGGAAAGAACGCTCACGGATCGACTTGCACCAGCGAATTGGTTGGCGCTCCTCCGTTTCCCGCAGAGTTCCGATCTTCGACCACCCGGAGCCGATTCCAGAAACAGGGATTGCTACTAGCTAGCCTCGATGAGGGCACCACCGCCCCCTTTGAACTGCGCCCATCCGGAAGTCGATGTCCACATCTTGTCGAAAATGGCACCGCTTGCCGCGGCGATTGCGGCAGGCATCAGGAAGGTCGCGATTGCGTCAGCC
>CAYGKH010000260.1:0-2593 GCA_964350345.1 uncultured Coriobacteriaceae bacterium | reverse complement strand
GACATTCCGACCGCGTCGCCAAACCCGAGCTCCTCGCGATCGCACCCGTCGAGCACGACCACCCGCACCATCAGTACAACCCGAGATCCTGTGACTCGGCGGTGATCTGTGCGAGGGCACGCCTTCGCTTGTAAGCGAGCACGTCATCGACACTGACGCGCCGGTGTCGGCCAACCCGGTAGTACGGCATCTCACCTGATTCGAGAAGCTTGATGAGATGCGGCCGCGATACTCCGAGAATATCAGCCGCCTCGCTTGTACTGAGGTCGTGTTCGAGTTCGATTACCGCTGCCCGGCCCCCCTCGGCGACGATCGACAGTACCTCGCGAGTGAGGCGGTAGACGTCCTCGGGAGCGTCGATCACCCGACCGTCGTCTTCCGTCATGGTGATGCGCAGTTCCCGAGCGCCGAGTGACGGCTGCTCGTCCTGCGCAGTGCGCTTACGTTTCTGCGACGTCATCGCCCCGAACCCTCCGATGTTGCGTATATGAATCATACGCAACAGTCGCAATATTCGCAACGGCTCTGGTTCTCTGCTTAACGACCCACAATCGCCCGCACTCTGCCGACGATCGTCTCGACAGCTCGCCCCAGAACCTCCGGACCCCGTATCGCCCACGCCTTCAAGTCGGCGATCTCGGCCTCGAGTCCCTCGGCTCTGAGTCCTGCCTCGTGCTGCGAAAGCGCCTGATACAGCGGCAGCCACTGCGCGTCCTCGCTCAGTTCTGCGGGCCGCAGACTGCCGAGCACGCCGAGCAGGACGGGCCAGACCGTCACCCAGTCGACGTATTGCGGAGGGGTGCCGCCTGCATCGCGCAACGGCTGCGCCAACCTGTAGAGCGTACGTCGGCCGTCGGCACGGCGCTCGGCCCATCCTCCTCCGGCGAGGCTCGCCAGATACTCCGCCACCGGCGCCTGGCCGTACGCGGACCGGGCCGCGATCTCCCGCCCGTGCGCCCACTCATGCGTCCACAGATAGGTGAGCACTTCGGCGCGCGGCCCAATCCCCACAAGTGCACGCGCGCGAAAGCGTAGGCATGCCGGGATTGCAGGATCCGGGAGGCGCGACATACCCCGAAGCTCCTGCGGTCCGCGCCGGAAGCCCGCTGATGCGAAGATCTGATCGGTGGCATGCGTGACCGGAAGCGGCCGCCCGTCTTCAGTGAAGAACAGAGGCTGCACTCCGTACACTGCGTCGGACTCGCGGGCGATGAACTCTTCATCGGGGAGCCGGCGCAACGTCGGCCCGGCTCCATGCAGTCCCGCGACGCGTGCCGCAACGCCGAGCAGTCGACGCTGATCACTTGTGCCCGTCTTGCTCATCCTTCTCAGGCGCGACACATCAACGCGTGCGTGATTCTTCGAGAGCCAGTCGAACGCCTCATCGAACAGCCGCGGATCGGAGCGGCCGAGATCGAGCGTCGCGAGCGTGAGCGCCTCCGGGTCCACCAGCGTCTCCCGGCTCGCCCGGATGCCCGCAAGCCCGATCGCGCTCCACTGTTGCCATGCCACCTCAAGGAGGGCGTCGAGCAGCGAACGATAGAGATCGCTAGGTTTCAACGGCCAGCACCTCCGCCTCTCCGATGTCGGCTCCGAGATGCTGCATGAGGGCGACGAGCATCGATGCGAAGCCTTTCGCTCCTCGACCGTCCACGCTAGATATTGCATGTTTCATACGGTCATTATGACTGTATGATACAGTCATCATTCTAGAGTTGGCGCAACACCCCTTCATCGGATTCCGTGCCCGACGACTCTGAAACGAACGCCGCGGTCACTCAGACGCTAGCACGGCAGCAAGCAGCTCGACCGGGTCGAACACCGGAAGTGCCGCCGTGGCGAAGTCCCGGCCGTTGCGCGTGACTATCGCGGTGGCACCTGCAGCGCGAGCGGACTCGTGCAGTACCGCGTCTTCAAAATCTGCGAGGTCGAAATCGAGGGCTGCATGCAGCGATGCCCGGTCGACACAGGCGACGTCGAACAGTCCGAGCAGCTCGCGCACGTGCCGACGGGCCGACTCGACTCCCACAGCCTTCGCCGCGAGATAGTGGACGGTGGCCACCGTGGTCGCACAGAGCACCCCTTCGATCCGTCCCTGGTCGACAAGCGATAGCAGCTGGGCGGCCATCTCGGCGTGAGGCTCGCGGTCGAGCAGCACATCGAGGACCACGTTGGTGTCAAAGAGTATCCTCACCGGTGCCTGGATTCCAGATGACGGCGGTAATCGCGCTCGTCGAGCGCGGAGCCAGCAAGAGCCCCTCGCAAAGCACGAACGCGCGGAGTGATCTCGACAGGCGCCTCACCGGAATCGATGAGCGCGAAGTAGTCCGCGACGAGCTTGGACACCGACTTGCCCGACCTTGCCGAGTGGCGCTTGGCACGCCCGATGAGTTCGTCGTCGAGCCGTAGTGTGAGCTTGGTGTTCACGACGCACCTCCTGACGTACAATCTTCACACAGTTTATACGTCACGGAGCCGGTGCGCAAACCATCGCCGTCGGATGCCCCCGGCTACTCCCCCTCGATCAGCCGCACCCCTGGCAGGTGTCCGTGCGCTCGTGCGTCCGCCGAGTACAGCGGTACGTCGAGCAGTT
>CAYGKH010000259.1:0-2595 GCA_964350345.1 uncultured Coriobacteriaceae bacterium | reverse complement strand
ACGACAGCCTCGTGGAAATTGGAGCCTAGCAAATGCCCTCTGGAATAGTCGAATCAGCAACCTGGGACCCCTTCATCTACGTACCGGAAGACGGCGAGGCCGCGAACAAGGACTCGCTCAAGGACAACTTCGTCCAAGGGTTGACGAACCGAACGGCGTTTCTGCATAAGCCCGCGGCCAGCGGGTCGGCCCAGTATCCGCTCAAGGAACGCAGCATCACCCGATTCATTTCGGCCGCGCCGACCGCCCGACCGGCAGAAAACTGGTCGGAACAGGGCACGATCCTCGAGTGGACAACGCTCGTAGCGTCCTCGTACGCGATGCAGCTAATTTTCCCTCTCGACGTACCAGACGGCTGCACGGTAACCGCGTTCCAGGTGATCGTGACTGGTGGGCCTGGTCACACGGCGACCCTGCCGTCGACCATGCCGGCGATTAGCTTCTACGCCTACGACCTGAACGGCGGAGCCACCATCCTCGGATCGGCAACCGATCCGAGCGCCACCACAACAGCCTTGGAAATGCGTCACCCGATCGTCATGTACGTCGATGCGCCGTACGGAATCATCAACAAGAGCATGTACCGCTACTGCCTGAAGTTCGCGTCCGAGTTTGACGCCGGATCGAACGCGAAGCCGGGGCTCATCTTCTACAGCGCTGCAGTGATCTTCACCGTCACCGAGCAAGACCCAGGAGCAGGCTGATGGCAACCCCCGCCTGGCTCGACGACATCATCTCCGCCATCTACTATCGCGCCGGCGTTCTCGTCGGGCAGCGCAAGGCGGTCAACCTTTCCACCGCGTTCACCGCCACAGACGATCCCGCGAACAACCGGATCAACCTCGATGTGACGGTTGAGGGAAGCCGTCACGCGATCATCGACGAAGACGGTGCAACGGTGGCTGCAGAGCCCGCGATCCAGTTCATCGGCGACGGCGTGGCGGTCACCGACGACTCCGGCAACGACCGAACTGTCGTCACGATCACCCAGGAGGAGACAGTCCTCGATGGTCGTGCGCGCGGCGACTTCCTGGCCACGAGCCTCACGGAGCCGACCCTTCAGGCGCTGTTCCTGTTCCCGCTGGGGACCAAGGCCGGCGGGCACGTGCGCGTCACCTACACGAAGACGGTCTACGACGCGACGGCAGAGCACACCACGACCTGCAAATCGGGAGTGGTCGAATCGACCGTCGTGTTCGACGGGACAAAAACGTGGGCTACCCTGCCATCGTTGGGGCTGTCGACCAGTCCGAAGAAAGTCGTCGCCGTGGGTGCCGACCTGGTGGCAATCGCGAAGATTGGCGAGACAGATCCAGAGGGCGCTGTTGCTCTCGTGCAGTACACGACCGAAGGCCGTGCAGTCCTGCTCGGAAGGATCGACGACATCTCGGGCATAATCGATCTCTCCTACGACTCCGATCTCGGAGTCTTGTGCGTCGTCGCCACCGGAGACGTCGGAACGTCGTATCTCTATACCATTGCCTGCGCGGCAGATGAGTTCGCGATTCTCGGGAAGGTGCGCCTCACCGACACCACCGCCACCTATGACGACCTGACGTTGCAGGCCTCGTGCGTTGACGCGAAGGGCACCGTTGCCGCCGTTGGTGGTCTGTTCGGATCGAACTCCGCCGTCGTGCTTGTCGACATCTCGCCCCCGGACGTGCCGGCCATCCTCGGAGTCGTCGGCGTCTCCGCGTCGCCGAACAGTGTGCTGTTCGGTCCCGACGGCGTCCACCTATACGCCGTCGGGACGTCCGGCGCCAACGGCAAGATCGACACCATCGACTACAGCGTTCCAGCGTCCATGACGTTGGTCCACACGCTGACCAGCGCGAGCCTGACGTGGTCGCACGGTTGTCGCGACATCGCCGCAAGCCCGAGGAACTACCTCTACGCGGCCGAGGATGCGACCGACACGCTCCACGTGGTCGACATCACGACCCCGGCGGTCCCTGCGCTCAGCGGAAGCGTTGCGCTCAGCGGCGCTGCGGAAGCTCTCGCGTGCTGCTGCACGAACCTGTACTACTCGGCCCTCGACACCGGGAACGGCATGGGGCTCGTCGACGTGACCACGGTGGCCACTCCTATCGAGTCCGCCTACGACGTTGTCGACGTGCCCGAAGCCCCCGGACGCTTCTACTGTGCGAGCGTTGTACCGATTGAGCTCGACGGCACCAACCGTTGTCTCGGGGTCGGCGACAACTTCGACCAACCCGTGCAGGCGGAAAACGTTGCCGGAACGATGACGCTCATTTCTCGCGCCGCCGTGCCCCCCAACGTCGAGATATGGCCAAGCGGACTTCGCGCGGTCTACCTCACGGCCTTCCAAGAGCCCGCTGCGGTGAGCGGAACGACGACCACGAAGATCGACTACGTCGCTGAATGGATGCTGAGCGCAGCCCCGACCTCGTAGAACTCGTCTCCGTCATAGTCCCGACCATCCATGGTCGGGAGAAACTGGCCGAGCTCTGCCGGGAGTGCATCGTCGCCCAGACCTACCCAGCGATCGAGCTGCTCGTCGACTGCGACGATTCGATAAGCATCGGAGAGCACCGAAACAGGCTGTGCGCTCAAGCTCGGGGGTCGATCATCGTC
>CAYGKH010000258.1:0-2604 GCA_964350345.1 uncultured Coriobacteriaceae bacterium | reverse complement strand
GCCGATCGTCGCCAAGATCGAGAAGCACGAAGCTGTCGCAGATATCGTCGGCATCGTCGCCGAGTCCGATGTCGTGATGGTCGCGCGTGGCGACCTCGGCGTAGAGACCTCCCCCGAGGAGGTGCCGGTACTGCAACGCCAGGTGATCTCGGCCTGTCGCGAGCAGGGCGTCCCGGTGATCGTCGCTACCCAGATGCTCGAATCGATGACGTCGACGACCCGGCCGACCCGGGCCGAAGCGTCCGACGTGGCGAACGCGATCTTCGACGAGGTCGATGCGGTGATGCTCTCCGCCGAGACCGCGATCGGCTCGTTTCCGTTGCGCTCCGTCCAGACCATGGCGCGGATCGCCACACATGCCGAGAGTTCACTCGATATCGACCGACCCGCGCTTCGCTCGGCGGGCGACACCGATGATGTGACTGCGGCGGTGAGTGCAGCCGTCTGTGAGCTTGCGGGCGATCTCGATCTGGCCGCGATCGTCACGGCGACCCAGTCGGGTGCCACAGCGCGCGCGGTGGCACGGCACCGTCCACGGGCACCGATCGTAGCCGCGACCCCCTCACCACACGTCGTTCGCCGTCTCCAGATCGTGTGGGGCGTCCACCCGCTCTTGGTCCCGCTCGCCGATGACACGGATCTCATGCTCGACAGCGTGCTTGCGGCGGTGAGGGACGCGGGACTCGCACCCGGTGGCGCGCGCGTCGCGATCACCGCCGGGATCGCATCGCGGGTACCCGGGGCGACGGACTTCGTTCTCGTGCGGGGGATCCCTGTGTAGGACGGGGTAGGCGCGGAGAGAGAGCCTCGACCTCGACCTCGAGCTGAGATGATACACCCAGTCTACCTGTGCTACCATGACCGTGGTGCGCATGCACCGGGCACAATCACAGACGCTGGCCTTCTCACAGGACTCATTGAAGATGGCATCGAGAAACTCGACGCGGCAAGGGGCTTCAGCGAACGCACGACGAACCGCCTCGCGGTCACGTCGTGGGTCGGCTACTCCCACGCGAACACAACCTCCGCGCCGTACCGCGTCCACCCGTACGCGCACCCCCAAGAGGGGCACGGCTGCCAAGCGTTCGAAGGCGGCACCTGCCGCCCGGTCGTCGCGGCCTGCCGCGTGGCGCACATCCCTGATCGTCCTTGGGGTGCTCTTGCTCGTTGCGTGGACCTTCTATCCGGCCCTCCGGATCCAATATCAAGAGAGCAGAGAGCGCGCCCGTCTCGAGGTGGAGCTCGAAAGCCTTAAAGAGCGCAACGAGACCCTGAGTGCCCAGGTGGAGCGTCTAAAAACTCCAGAGGGTGTAGAAGAGGTCGCGAGGGAGAACCTCGGCATGGTCAAGCAGGGTGAGAACCTCTACGTGGTTCTCGACCCGGAGACTACCTCGAGCGCGGGGCCGGTCGCCGATGACGGGGAGGGTTCCGACGCCATCTGGGTCGAGCTGCTCGATCTGGTCTTCGGAGCACGATGAGCGAACGTCCCGGTCTCGACCCCGCTGTGCCTTCCCCGCACGATCGCGTGGTCGTGGATGCGCAGCTAGGGCGCCCCGTGCGGGGTGCGTGGCGCGTAGCTGCCCGCTGCCGGTACGGCCACCCACAGGCGATCGTCACGCCGCCGGTACTCGATGACGGCACCCCGTTCCCGACCCTGTTCTGGCTCACCTGCCCGTTCCTTGTCGAGAAGACAGGTGCGATAGAGTCAGCCGGTGAGGTCGCCGAGTGGGCAGCGCGACTTGCAGACGATGAGGTTCTTGCCGCGCGGATGCTGGTCGCCGATGCGCACTACCGCGTGCTGAGGGCGGCCGAGGCCCCGCCGGGTTGCGACCCGTGCGGCGACGTAGGGATCGCCGGGCAGGCCGACCCGCTCGCTACGAAGTGTCTGCACGCGCACGTCGCGTGTCTCCTCGGCGGGATTGAAGACCCGGCAGGTGAGTCGGTCATCGCCCGTTTCGGGCGTGAGTGCGATGACGCTCGATGTGACGCGCTCACATGCCTTCAGCGAGGAGCGTCCGTGAACGCGCGCGCAGGCGCTCGCGTGTCAAGGGTCGCGGCGATAGACATCGGTACGGTCACCATCCGGTTGTTGATCGCCGAGGTCTCCCCGGCCGCCGTGGAGGAGATTTGCCGGTACACCGATATCACGCACCTCGGCGAGGACCTGGCCGCGACGGGTGCTCTCTCGCCGTCAGCGATGCAGCGCGTCGAAGCGGTGATCGCCCGGTATGCGGCCGAGATATCCGTCCACGGGGTCGATGCCGTCCGCACTGTTGCCACGTCGGCTTCGCGCGACGCCTCCAACGCGCAGGAGTTCGTGGCCATGCTTACACACCATGGCGTCGTGCCTGAAGTCGTTTCCGGAGACGCCGAGGCCAGGCTCGCCTTCGCGGGCGCTGCCTGGGGCCGCGAAGGCCGCGACATCCTCGTGAACGATATCGGTGGGGGCTCGAGCGAGATCGTATTCGGTGCCGCAGGCGGAGACGATGCGAAAGTCGAGTTCGCGCGCTCGGTCGACGTCGGCTCAAGGCGGGTCACGGAGCGTTTCCTGAGGTCGGACCCGCCCACCCCCCACGAGCTCGATGAAGCCAGACGATGGATCGC
>CAYGKH010000257.1:0-2611 GCA_964350345.1 uncultured Coriobacteriaceae bacterium | reverse complement strand
GCCTCCCCCGCATCGGAATCGAGGCGGACCCGGACCCCGCCCTCAGAGGTGAACTTCGCGGCGTTCCCTAACAGATTGAGAAGAATCTGGCGCACGCGACGCTCGTCGGTGTCGATCACAAGGGGTTCGGACGGGAGATGGACGAAGAGGTACAGGCCCTGCTCCTCGAACTGTGGTTTCACGGTCTCAGCTGCGGAGCGGACCACCGCACCGATCTCAACCGGCGATAGGACCACATCCATCACGCCAGACGCCGCCTTCTCAAGATCGAGGATGTCCTCGATCAGACCGAGGAGGTGTCGGCCTGACTCGCCGATGATGCGCGCGAAGGAGCGTTGCTCCACGGTTAGCGCACCCAGACGCTCAGCTTCAAGAGAACTCGAAAGACCGATGATCGATGTGAGCGGAGTCCGGAGTTCGTGGGAGACGTTAGCAAGGAAACGATCCTTAGTTCGCGTTGCGGCCTCAAGTCGCTCGTTGACGACGGCAAGCTCGCTCAAACGGCGGTCCGCAACCCGGGAGGCATCCTCGAGTTCGCAGACGTATGCCGCAAGCTCCTGGCTCAGGGCCGCGACCGTGGATTCAGTGCGGCGAAGCGACGTGAGGTCAGTCATCAATACAAGGCGAGCATCGCCGACGTCGACTGCGGGGGACGAGACTACGCGCACCCACCACACCCCGGACTCGGTGATCAACTCAGACTCACCGGGGGTGCTCCCGCCGATGGAGTCGAGCAACTCTGGTAGGCCGGAGTCCACCTCGGCAAGATCCCGTCCCACCTCGGCGCGAGGCGCGAAACTCACGAACGCACGGTTGAACGTGATGATCCGACCTGAGGACGATATCACGAGGGCCGCGTCGCTCATCCGGTCAAAGGCGTCGAAGGCCTGCAGCGAAAGCAAACCGCCGTAGGGGGAGCGCAACGTCAGCACCGCCAGAAGAATCGCAAGGAGTGCGAAGAGCATGACCGCTGGATTGACTGATACTCCGGATGAGACATTCTGCTTCAAGGTCCACACCACGCCACCTATCATCACCAGCGTGATTCCTGCAGCAACGAGAGTCGCCTCGCTCGAGCGGAAGGTCCCACTTCCCCGCCGCGCGCCCCTGAGAAGTATCACGATAGCTGCTGCGAGCATCATGTACGCGACGGTGTGATTCACGTAGGCGAGCCATCCGTACGTGTACCAGACGCCCTGCTCATACGCAGAGATGTAGTAGCCATGCAACGGATTCGTCGCCTGTCCGACCGCGTAGAGAACCCCGGGTACGCACACGAGAGCGAGACGGGATCCATAGACCAACTCACGGGCTCCTGAGTTCCACGCGCAGAACAGAACCAGGAAGGTGAAGGTCGCAGCCACCGCGACTCCGTTGGCCGCCAGAAGAACGATTCCATAAGAGTCAGCCCAGGACTGCCCACTGGTGAAGCGGACCTCGTTGACCTGGAAGAAGTAGGTGATAGCCCAGAGCGCAGAAGACACGTTGAGCCCGACGAACAGCCACGTCCCCCGGGTACGCTTGACACCGCTGGACAGCGCGATGACCACCAGCGTCAATGTGACCGCTGCGGACAGTACGGGCCAGACCGATGCCAGTTCTACGTGCACGCCCTCTCCTCCCCCGAGAAAGGATCTCCCGGTCAGGTCCTAGTGCCTGCCCAACGCGTTCGATCCGGTCAGCGTCTCATGCGCGCGCTCAAGCTGAACCGAGACCGCATCCGGACCGGTTCCGCCCTGGCTCTCGCGGCGGGCGACCACAGCACGGATGTCAACTGTATCCAAAGCCTCCGCACCCAACGACGGGTGCACCTCTTGCCACTCGGCTGCGGTCAGATCCTGCAGCGTCCGCCCCTCGCGCTCGAGACGCAGAACGAGAGCGCCGATGACTGCGTGCGCCTCCCGAAACGGCATCCCGGTACCCACGAGGTGGTCTGCTAGATCGGTCGCCGCCATGAATCCGCCGTGGGCCGCCTTGAGCATCGTTGCGGAGTTCACCTGCATCGTCGCAAGCATCCCCTCCACAACCGTAAGGGCGGCCAACGCCGTGTCGATCGCATCGAATGCACCCTCTTTGTCCTCCTGCATATCCTTATTGTACGCCAGGGGCAAGCCCTTCAGCACTGTCAGGAGGCCCACCAGGTCTCCGACCACCCGTCCTGTCTTACCGCGGGTGAGTTCGGCAAAATCGGGGTTCTTCTTCTGAGGCATGATGCTCGAGCCGGTCGAGTAGGTATCGTCCATGGTCACAAAGCCGAACTCCTCGGCGGACCACATGATGAGCTCCTCGCACAGGCGCGAGAGATGCACCATGGTCACCGTGCAGGCGTACGTCATATCGAGGAGGAAATCCCGGTCCGAGACGCTGTCCATCGAATTGGGGCTGACCGAGGTGAAGCCGAGTTCGCTAGCGACGGCCTCGCGGTCGATCGGGAACGTAGTGCCCGCGAGTGCCGCCGACCCGAGAGGCATGACATCAGCCGCATCCAGTGCGGCCTGCGTCCGCGTGGCATCGCGCGTGAGCATCCAGAAGTAGGCAAGCAAGTGATGTGCGAAGAGCACCGGCTGCGCCTTCTGGAGGTGCGTGTAGCCGGGCATCACGGTCCCCACGT
>CAYGKH010000256.1:0-2626 GCA_964350345.1 uncultured Coriobacteriaceae bacterium | reverse complement strand
ATCCTCATCTCATCCCTCTCTTCTTTCTCGGCCGTTCCTTGCGTGGCTGAATCTTCCACTGCCCGGGCTTCGTCCCTACTCTCTTGGCGAGCACCTTGCCCATGTTCTTCAACGCTTCATTCGCCCCAAGTCCAGCCGACTCGAACCTCGTGTCACACGGCACGCACTTGGCCCGCAGAAATATGAGCCCGACGTCTCGGCTGTCAGGCTCAGTCACGTCAACCGCTTCAATCGGCGAACCGCAGAAGGGACAGGTGAGAGAGATCATGCCTTCTCCTCGTTGCTGAGAAGCATCACCTTCTCAACTTCTCCGACGTCAAGCCTCTTCAGATTCGAGAACAGCACTCCGCAGCGGTAGCACATGTCGGTTCGAACCTCTAACCCACTCTCGGGCGTCGAGTAGGAGATGACCGGATGGTTGCAGCCTTCAAGCCGCGCGATCTTGTGACCGAAGACCAAGCACAGAAAACGCTTCCACATGTCATGCCTCCTTCGTGATTTCTCTCCACAGGGCGAGCAACCCGATGGGCTTCCATCCCTGAGAGGTTCCCTCCTCAATGACGGCAGCCATGTCTACCGGTATCCCACTGAAACAGGTGGACATCGCCCGGATGCACTTGACCTCCCACTCCAAGCTCCTTTTCTCTTCACCGTCCAACGACATCACGACGGCAGCAATCGCGACCTGAAACTTCTCGTCGGGTGAAAGGAGCGCAAGTCCAGTCACTCCCTTGTTCGATTTCTCCATGGCAAAGAGCAGCCGGTCCTTCAAACTGCCTTCGAAGTCCTTGAGATGACCTTTGAGCACCGTCGTTTCGATTACCATCATGTTCGACATTTCAGTACTCCTCTCCATCCTGTTCGTTCGTGAGATCGAACACCGGAATGTGGGTTGTATGTCCGTCGGGAAATCTGGCGGCTATCCAGGCGAGCACGTCGACCGGGTCGAAATACGCCACCGTGTTCCCGTCGCCGTTCTCGCAGGCCACCTCACCCATCGGCGTCCCACGACCGACCAGGAAGATGCGTCGAGCTCCGGTTGCTTTCCGCGGTATCGTCAACGCGAGTTTGAGATTCGCATCGATGGCCTTGCCACAAGCCCTGACCAACTCGACACGTGTCACAGGCAGACCTCCTCCGCTCCGCAGCAAGCACACCGCTCACCGCCGTTGCGCGCTCCGCAGTACGAGCACGTCCATTTCGCTCCGAACGCTCGGGCAACCTCGTGAGAGGACATGCCACTAGCGGCCATGATGCTTACCGCATTCTCCATCGGTACGTGTCCAAACACTCGGCCATGCGAACGTTGTGCCCTTCTGTTGAGTTCGTCCTCTATGAGTTGCGCTCGCTTCAGGTAGGCTGGCATTGGGTCACCTGCTTTCGTACGTTGCGAGGTCCGCCGATCGACAGCGTCCAAACATCGAAATCCTTGGCGCACGTCGGGCATATCCAACCGTCTGGCATATCTGCCCACCCCGACATACCAAGGGCTTCGTAGCTTGCCTTTGCCCACCCTCCGCACGGGCACTTGACGTGCATGATTTTCCCTCGATAGTCGGATAGAAATTCCGCGAGGTCGCGCCGTCGACTCACATCTGTGCCTTCATGTAGATACTCGAAAGCGGCTTCGGCAATTCGTCGTTCCGCTGCGGTGATACGCGCTGTCATCGCCCCACCTCCGGATACTCTCTCGGCCAGTCCATCTGCGGCCTCAGATGGTGCTCAATCTTCCGCAGCGCGCTCTTCACGAAAAGCGGCACCTTGTTCGTCCAGCACCAGTCGTCGATTCTCTCGGCCGACTCGTACAGCGCTTCACCAACCGTGATCGGCTGGAGTTCACCGTGCATCCGCGACAACCCGGCCTGCTTGTTCATGCGGGCGCCCTGTCCGGTCTGAACGCCAACGACCACCCACTTCACGCCAGCCAACAGGGACGGGTCGAAGTCGTAGTCGGTCAGCGGCTCAACGGACACCCACGGCAGCACGCAGCCCTTCGCCACCTCGAGCAACTTGGGGATGCGGATGGCCGCGTCCTCATTCCCGCAGACGCTCACGCCGAGATGCACGTTCCCGGGCCAGTTGACGTCGTGCCGTAGCAGGTCCGGCCTTTTCGTTAGGAGCAAAACGGTGTGCGGTGCGATGCGGTGCGCGAAGTCGGCAAGCTCGCGCTGGAGTCGTGCGCTGTTCCAATCGCAATTCTCGGGCACGCGCTCACCGTTCGTGTCGAACGTCACCGCCTTCCCTTTGAAGCACATATCGCCCATCGAGCCGACGAAGATGCGCCGCGGGTTCCTGCTCGGCACACGCTTGTGCCCACGCGACAGCCTGCCCTCCTGCCGCTCGAGCACGTCAAGGTGAATGGCCGGCGTGAACGGGTCACCATGGTCGCAAAGCGTGCCCGTTTCGGAAGTCGCGTACCTTGTCCTTTGGTACACCGTGCCCTTGATGCCGCCGAGCCGACGCGCCATCTTGCGGGCGTAGCAGAAGTCGCACGGCTTTCCATGTGGTCCACGACAGCCCGTGAAGACGTTAACCGTCTCGTCACACCAGTCTATTTTCGTGTAGCTCATCGCGTCGACACCGCCGGCTCGACTTCCGGGCACTCGAGATGCTGGACACCGCGGCC
>CAYGKH010000255.1:0-2641 GCA_964350345.1 uncultured Coriobacteriaceae bacterium | reverse complement strand
CCAGAGAATCCTCCGCCCCCACCGGAGCTGCCCGAAAGTTGGCTCGAAGCAATAGAACTCGCCGAGGAGAACCCTCCTGCGAGATCTGAGAAACTGGTCGGCGTAGCACCGCCCGACGATGAGTACGCCCAGCCGTATGCAGCTATGAACGCCGGATCGCGGACTACTTCGGGCACCCGCATCGTCATCTGCTCGATGACCTGCTTGGAGATCCCGAAAACGGTCGCCATGACGAGGAACTCCTCCCACAGTTTGACGTGCATCGGAGGAGCCTCATGCAGGCGCGAGAAGTCCCGCAGGAAGTTGCGGAGTGCGCGGTACTTGGCGAAGAGGTCGTTGGCCTCGGGCGAGCGCCGGGGCATGGATGCCGAGAGGGCCAGACATACCGCCGCCACGGGTACGGCGATCGCGATCAACACGAATACCCCCGACCAGAACGCGAGTCCGATGCCGCCTATCGCAACGACCGCGCCGAGTACGGCCACGATGCCCTGTCCCGCAGCACCTGACTTCTCGAAGTACCCTTGCTTGCCGGCCTCTTCCTTCACCGCCTCATGCCACTTCTTCATGCGCTCCGCGAAAGTGTGCGGCTTGGATTTCGCAAACGCCTTGAGGTCCTCGAGATTGAGCGTGTCCGCTCCGTCCGCAACCGTTTGGAACCAGAAACGGACTAGGTCGCGGTCGAGCGGCTCGAGGTCGTTGTAGAGAGAGCGGTTCAGTCGCATCTCGAGGGTGTCGACGCTCTTGGTGCCGATGAGGCGGTCCTTTTCGATCCTGGTCGCCTCGACGCTGATCACCCCGCGGCTGATGAGCGACATCACCGTTGCGGCGATCTCGGCGTCTCCGGTCTTGCCCATCCGCCATATGGAGCCCACGAGCGCGGGATGGAGCTCGCCGGGCACCTCGCGGTAGTACTTTCCGTGAAACGACGGGGCGTGCTCCCGGCCCCACCGAACGAACAAGAACACCGAGATCGCGAGTGCGATCAGGGAACCACCCACGGTCGCGGCCCAGGCGATTGCGACCGCGAATCGCGCAGCCTGGCGGGCACGGTTCGCCTCATCGGCGAAGCGACCCTCCTCGGCAAGTATCGTGTCGAGCCGATCACCGCCCCGCGACGTGGCACGGGAGAGCCACTCGGCGGGAAACGCGATCCGCCCCTCCACGAACGTGTTCGCGGGCAGAGTGTCGACGCTCATGAGCACGTCCCCGCCGATCACACCCTCCGAGGAAGACGGGTTCTCGTTGATGCGCACGACACCTGTGAGCGGGCCGTGGGCCCACGCCCGGACATTCTCTCCGGCACGCACGGGTTCGCCACCGGTCGGGAGCGACACGCCGACCGCCACATCGCTCGCTCCGAGCTCCCACCGGTCGCCAACGAACTTCCAGTAGAGTTCGGCGGTGTCGTCCCACCTAGTCGCGGCTCCGTCCACCACGTAGCGCAGCGTGATTTCGCGACTCTCGTTGGTCGCCCGGAAGAACGCGTAGACCTCCGTCTCGTTCGCCCACTCCTTGACCCAGTAGTGGCCCGGTGGGCGCTCGCTCTCATCGCGCGCTGTCGGGGAGGTGCTGAGTTCGTAGGGCCCTTCGGGACCCTCCACGCCGAGAACGACGACCCCGTCGGCAGCGGTTGTATCGAGATTCCAAAAGACGAACGTGTAGGAGCCGTCGAACGTGAAGGTGCGCCGCTCGACGACCTCCATCGAGCCGTCCGGCCGCGCCTCGGCGCTGATGCGCACCGGCCCATAGAATACGATCGGGCTTCCGCGATGTCTGGACTCCCACAAGCAAGTGCCGCTGCGATCGCGCAGGCCGCAAACACGAGTCTGCCGAACCGGCCAGCGCGTCTCCTCGTCCTCACTGTCGCCCCCTCAATCGCCGGAAGAATGTCGTCAGGACGCTGCCGCACTCAGGTGCCAGCACGCCGCGGGTGACATCGAAGCGGTGATTCAGACGTGTGTCGTTCGAAAGGTCGTAGAGGGTCCCGACCGCACCGGCCTTCGGGTCCGAGACTCCGTAGACGAGCCGCGAGATACGAGCCTGATGCATGAGCCCGGCACACATCGGACACGGCTCGAGAGTGACGTAGACGGTGCAGTCGGAGAGTCGCCACCTGCCGAGTTTGATCGCCGCCTCACGGATGGCGATGAACTCCGCGTGCGCCGACGGGTCCGTGTCGATCTCGCGACGGTTGTGGCCGCGCGCGACGACCGCCCCGTCGCACACCACCACGGCCCCGATGGGGACCTCACCTATCGACTCGGCGTATCGCGCCTCTTCAAGCGCCATCGCCATGTAGGTCTCGTCGGCGTCCATACATCGCATGCTACACTTTCCAGCGCGCGGAGGGGTGGCAGAGTGGTTGATTGCACTGGTCTTGAAAACCAGCGAGCCGCGAGGCTCCGAGGGTTCGAATCCCTCCCCCTCCGCCACATGCCGGCAGCGACGCCCTCGCGACAACCGCCCGCACGCCGACACCCTGCTCGCCAAGGCCGGGAAGTCGCACCCATATCGTGCGGGCGCACGACTTGCTACAATGAGCGCCGCGCTGTGCTGTCCGCAAGGACGATGCGGTGCCGTCGCGGAGAGCTGGCCGAGAGGCTGAAGGCGCTCGCCTGCTAAGCGAGTAAGGGGCTGA
>CAYGKH010000254.1:0-2684 GCA_964350345.1 uncultured Coriobacteriaceae bacterium | reverse complement strand
TTCTCGTCGGTCACCCGCTGTCCTCCACGCAACTCCCCTAAAGCCTCGAGAACGCGCTCACCGGTCACCCCGGCGGCCACGAGCATCCGCCCGGTCTCGCCACCGTCCTCCGTGAGCGCTACGAGCAGGTGCTCGGTCGAGACGTAGGCGTCTTTAAGCTTCTCGGCATGCTTGAACGCCGAGGCGAAGACCGAACTCAGCCGAGGCCCGATGCTCGCCTGCGTGAGTCCGGCTCCGCTTACCTTGGGCGCGCGGCCGATAGCGGCCGTCACCTCGGCCTCGAGAGCGTCGGCATTCGCGCCCACCTTCTGCACGATGGGGCGCACGATGCCCTCGGCGGCATCGAGTAGCGCCTTAAGGAGGTGCTCGGGCTCGATGACCTGCGAAGTGGCGTCCTCGGCGATGCCCTGTGCCGCGCGCAATGCCTCCTTCGCCTTGATTGTGAACTTGTCCATCCTCATGACCCACATCTCCTTCTCGGCGACTCCTCGCGTCGCATCACGCGCCTCACGGGCGCGGCTCCTTCACCTTTCACGCAGGAGCTCTAGCCTCGCCGTTCCGTCCATTCAGGTGTGACCACACCCACGCCGCGAGCATTCAGAGAGGGCCTCCGGGGATCTCGCCACGACGCACTCCCTCCAGCCAACGAGCCACGACGCGCACGTTACCCACCCCCGAACAACCGCACGAGAGCCGGGGCCACCCTGGACAGCCCGAGCGCGACCAACAGGATCACCGCGACCGCCAGCCACCAGGTCTTCTTCCGGGTCGTTGTCATCGGTCGACCCTCCTGGCGAGCGTGCCGCGTCGGACCATCACGATCTCGGCCTTATGCCCGGAAGGCGATCCGGACACGGTGCGCCTGCGCATCTCCGCGGCGTCACCCCGCACTCGCTCAAGCTCGGCCTGCAACAGCTCGACCTCGCGCTTCAACTCAAGGATGCGCTCCACCCCGGCGAGGTTGATTCCCTCGACCTGGGTCAAGTGCTGGATGATGCGAAGCCGCTCGATGTCAGCCTCGGAGTACAGCCGTGTGTTGCCGGCCGAACGCTCCGGACGTATGAGTTGCTTGCGTTCGTAGATGCGCAGCGTCTGCGGGTGCATGCCGGCCAGGTCTGCAGCTACGCTGATCATGTAGAGGGGACGCCGTCTTCCTGTCCTCTGTCCTCTCGTCACCACCCGTGCCTCCTCGTTCGCTTCCGCACGATGTCACCCTCCGTCGCGGGGTAGCTGATTCGATTCTCAGACGATATGTGCGCGCAAATCCTCACCTCGCGAGGACCCGAAGCGTTTCAACAACTCCTTCTGTTCGGTCGTTAACTTCCCGGGAACGACGACTTTCGTCCGTATCTTCAGGTCGCCCGAGCCTGCGCCCTTGAGCTTCGACGCTCCCTTTCCCGAGATGTGGTGTACGTGTCCGTCCTGCGTCCCGGGGGCGACCTTGAGCTTCACACGACCGCCACCCGGCACAGGGACCTTCACCTCGGTGCCGAGTGCGGCCTCGTCGATGGTGAGGGGAAGGTCCATCCAGACATCGGCGCCATCACGCGTGTAGTAGGGATGCTTCCGGATGTGGGTGACCACATAGAGGTCTCCAGCAGGAGCACCGCCCTGACCCGGCTCTCCCTTTCCTTTGAATCGCAACTTCCCACCGTCGGTCGCACCGGGGGGTACGTTGACCGTGACGGGCTTGATGCGAACGACGCGCCCCTTTCCCTTGCAGGTAGTGCATGGACTCTCGATGATCGTACCCGCGCCCGCGCATCGCGGACAGGGACGCGAGAAACCGAACATTCCCTGGCCCTCACTCACGTGACCGGCACCGGCACAGGTGGGACACGTGACCGGAGAGGTCCCCGGCTTGGCGCCGGATCCCTTACACGTCGCACACGACTCGGCTCGCTGGACGTCAACCTTGGTGGAGATACCGCCAAGCGCCTCGTCGAAATCGAGCGTCACCTCGTAGGTGAGGTCACGTCCGCGTTGCGCGTTGCGCCCGCCGTGCCGTGCCCCTGGCCGGGCTCCGCCACCGCCGAAGACGCTCCCGAACACGTCCCCGAGATCACCCAAATCACCGAGGTCGACATGCTGGTAGCCGAACCCGCCGCCCTGGCCACCGGGCCAACCGGCACCACCGGGAGCACCCGTGCCCGGAGGCGCTGCACCGCCGAAGTATGCTCCGTACTGGTCGTATTGCTGGCGTTTCTCAGGGTCCGAGAGGACCTCATGGGCTTCGTTGAGTTCCTTGAACTTCTCCTCGGAACCGCCAGCGTCGGGATGGTGCTTGCGGGCAAGTCGCCGGAAGGCCTTCTTGACCTCATCGGCCGAAGCGTCCTTCTTCACGCCCAGTATGTCGTAGTAGTTCTTGGTAGCGGGCATGGTCAAGAATCACTCCTTGGGCGCAGGCCCTCCGGTGGACACCACGACCATCGCGGAGCGCAAGGTACGCCCGTGCAGTTCGTAGCCCTTCTGGTAGACCTCGAGCACCGTGCCCTCAGGCACATCGGTGTTCTCGTGCTGGCCGACAGCCTGGTGCCTCAGCGCGTCGAAGAGTTGGCCGGAGGGGTCGTCGACAACGACTCCCTCCTTGGCCAGCACGTCGAGGAGTTGCCCGTGGACCAGCCGTACGCCCGTGAGTAGCTCACCACCGTCACCGTCTTCCTCACTCCCGGCCGATGCATGAG
>CAYGKH010000253.1:0-2684 GCA_964350345.1 uncultured Coriobacteriaceae bacterium | reverse complement strand
GTCCGAGGCGCCCGCGAGCACAACCTCAAAGGCTTCGACCTCGACATCCCGCGCGACCAGCTCGTCGTGATCACAGGGCTGTCCGGCTCCGGCAAGTCCTCGCTCGCCTTCGACACCATCTACGCCGAGGGCCAGCGCCGCTACGTCGAGTCGCTCTCGGCCTACGCCCGTCAGTTCCTCGGCCAGATGAGCAAGCCCGACGTCGATCACATCGAGGGATTGTCGCCGGCGGTTTCGATCGACCAGAAGACCACGAGCAAGAACCCACGCTCCACGGTGGGCACCGTCACCGAGATCTACGATTACCTGCGGCTGCTCTACGCGCGCGTCGGCATCCCGCACTGCCCCATCTGCGGGCGGCCTATCGAGAAGCAGACGTCGGACCAGATAGTAGACCGGATCCTCGAACTTGCCGAGGGAGCGAAGTTCCTCGTGCTCGCGCCGGTTGTGAAGGGCCGCAAAGGCGAATACGGGAAGCTGTTCGAGGAACTCAAGCGCGAGGGCTTCACACGTGTGCGTGTCGACCGCGAGATGCGCATGCTCGACGAGCAGATCGTGCTCGACAAGAAGTTCAAGCACGATATCGAGGTCGTGGTCGACCGGCTCGTGATGAAGGAGGGCGTGCGCGGGCGCCTCGCCGACAGCGTCGAGACCGCGCTGCGGCTTGCTGGCGGCAGCCTACTCATCTCGGTGGTCGATGGCGACGAGACCGCCTACTCGCAGGCGCTCGCCTGTCCTGTGCACGGCGTCTCGATGGACGAGCTTGCTCCGCGAGACTTCTCCTTCAACAGCCCCTACGGCGCATGTCCGGACTGTGCCGGACTCGGCTCGCGCCTCGAGGCGGATCCCGGACTGGTCGTTCCGGACGAATCTCTCTCACTGGCCGAGGGTGCCATCAAGCCCTTCTCGAGCGGCACGAACTACTACCCGCAACTGGTGGCAGCCGCGGCGAAACGTCTCGGCGTGGCGGACGGCACGCCCTGGAAGGAGCTGCCGGCCAAAGTGCGCGACACGCTTATGGACGGACTGGGAGACGAGCGCATCCGCATCGACTACGTCACCCGGGACGGACGCGAGACCCACTGGTACTCGCGGTACGAGGGTGCGCTGGCAAGTGTGATGCGGCGCTTCGAGGAGAGCGAGTCCGAAGCGGTCAAGGACAAGCTCGAGCAGTATATGGCGGTCATCCCGTGCAACACGTGTTCGGGTGCGCGGCTCAAGCCCGAGATCTTAGCGGTCACCTTCGGCGAGAAGAACATCCACGACGTCACCGTCATGAGTGCGAAGGCGTCACTCGCGTTCTTCGAGGCCGTCGAGCTTTCCGAGCGCGACGAGCAGATCGGCCGACGCGTCATCAAGGAGATCGTCGAGCGACTGCGATTCCTGGTCGATGTCGGACTCGACTACCTTACTCTCGAGCGCGGTACGGCCACGCTCTCGGGAGGAGAGGCGCAGCGCATCCGTCTCGCGACCCAGATCGGCTCGGGTCTGATGGGCGTGCTCTACATCCTCGACGAGCCGTCAATCGGCTTGCATCAGCGCGACAATGCCCGCCTCATCGCGACGATGGAGCGGCTCCGCGAACTGGGCAACACGGTCATCGTTGTCGAGCACGACGAGGAGACCATCCGTGCTGCGGACTACGTGGTCGACATGGGACCGGGGGCAGGCGAGCACGGCGGCGAGATCGTGTGCGCGGGCACGCCAGCCGAACTCTTCGCGTGCGAGGGCTCGCTTACCGCAGCCTACCTGGCCGGTCGGCTGACGATCCCGATCCCGGCCGAGCGCAGGGCCAACGACACCGGCAAGGGCTCGATCCGCCTCACCGGCGCTCGCGAGCACAACCTGAAGGATATCGATGTCGAGATACCCCTCGGCTCGATGGTGCTCGTCACCGGTGTGTCCGGCAGCGGCAAGAGCTCGCTCGTCGCAGATACCCTTGCGCCGGTGCTCGCGAACAAGATCTATCGAACGCGCCGTCGGACGGGAGCGTACACGACGATCGAGGGGCTCGAGGCAGTCGACAAGGTCGTCGACATCGACCAGTCGCCCATCGGCCGCACGCCGCGCTCGAACCCCGCGACCTACACCGGGATCTGGGACGATGTCCGCTCACTGCTCGCATCCACGCCCGAGTCCAAGGCGCGGGGATACGCGCCCGGGCGTTTCTCGTTCAACGTGAAGGGTGGCCGGTGCGAGGCGTGCAAGGGTGATGGGCAGATCAAGATAGAGATGCACTTCCTGCCCGACGTATACGTGCCGTGCGAGGTCTGCAAGGGCGCGCGGTACAACCGCGAGACGCTGCAGGTCACCTACAAGGGCAAAACCGTCTCTGACATCCTCGACATGTCGGTCGAAGAAGCACTGCACTTCTTCGAGAACATCCCGCCCATACGCCGCAAGCTGCAGACCCTCTACGACGTCGGCCTCGGCTACATCCGCCTCGGTCAGCCTGCGACCACGCTCTCCGGTGGCGAGGCGCAGCGCGTCAAGCTTGCGAGCGAACTGCAGAAGCGGTCGACCGGGCGTACCTTCTACATCCTCGACGAACCGACGACCGGCCTGCACTTCGATGACGTACGCCAGCTGTTGATCGTGCTCCAGCGCCTCGTAGAGACGGGCAACACGGTGCTGATCATCGAGCACAACCTCGATGTCATCAAGAGCGCCGACTACATCATCGA
>CAYGKH010000252.1:0-2690 GCA_964350345.1 uncultured Coriobacteriaceae bacterium | reverse complement strand
TAGACGGGCCGGCCGAAGCGGCCTCGGACTCATTGTACCCGAGGCCGGGGAGGCCTCGCGCCATCTTCCATCGCGCTCCCGATCGCGTGACCGGCGGCGCCCGAGAGGGTAGTCTCCTCCGTTAGGAGGTGCACTGGCCGTGGAGACTTTGACAGCCGTACTCCCGTTCGCGTTGGCGGGATCCATCCTTCCGACATGGACACTCGTCGTGATCGCGCTGCTCGGCACGGCGCGACCCGTCGCGAACGCCATGGCGTTCGGTGCGGCGCTGATCGCACTCGCTGCGTGGGTGTGGCGTAGTTCGCGCGATCCGGACGCCGGGAGCTGGGTCGAGCGCGCCGAACACATCCGGCCGCGAACGTCGTTTCTCGCAGGGCTCATCGCTGTCGCGTCGCCCGGCGTCCAGTACGCCTACCTTCTCGGCGGAATCGCGGCCATCCTCGAGTCCGGCCGGGGACTCAGCAGTGCGGCCGCCCTCCTCGGCTTCGTGCTCGGACTTGCCGGGGCCTATGTCGTCGTGCTCGGATGGATGCAGCTGGTTTCGTGACCGACCGAAAGGAGTTCCGGCACCTTAGCCGACGTCGGCACCCATGAGGTCGTCGTAGGTCTCACGACGAACCGACCAGCGCCACTCACCATCGCGCACGAAGACGACTCCGGGTCGGACCTGCTTGTTGTAGTTGCTCGCCATCGACTGGCAGTAGCCGCCCGTGGCGCAGACACAGAGCACGTCACCCACCGCAGGCGCCTGCAGCGGCGCGTCGTTGACGACGATGTCGCCGCTCTCACAGTGCTTGCCAGCCACAGTCACGACCATCACGCGGGGCTTGTCGGCCTTGTTGGCCAGCAGCGCCTCGTAGTGCGCGTCGTAGAGCGAGGTCCGGATGTTGTCGCTCATCCCGCCGTCAACTGCGACGTAGGTACGGATACCCGGGATCTCCTTGATGGAGCCGACCGTGTACAGCGTCACGCCGGCGTTGGCGACGATCGACCGTCCCGGCTCCACCGCCATCCTCGGCACAGCGATATCGTGTCGCTCGCACTCCTCTTTGATGCCGTCGACCACGACCTTGCCGAAGTCCTTCACCGTCGACGGTTCGTCGGGAGCCCCGTATGCGACACCGAGACCACCACCGACATCGAGCATGCGGACCGCAACGCCGGTCGTCTCCTGGATCTCGCACATGAACTCGACGATGACCTCGATCGCCTTCGCAAAGCTATGCAGGGCGAATATCTGCGACCCGATGTGCATGTGGAGCCCGTCGAAGTCCAGACCGGGAAGCTCGATCGCCCGTTTGACCGCCTCCATGGCAAGCCCCTGGTTGAGCCCGAAGCCGAACTTCGAGTCCTCGGCGCCGGTCATGATGAAATCGTGCGTGTCGGCCTCGACACCGGGCGTCACCCGGATGAGGACCTTCTGCATGACACCGCGCTCGGCGGCGAGTGAGGACAGGCGCTCCATCTCCTCGAAGTTGTCGACCACCACACGGCCGATCCCTGCGTCGAGGCACTCCGCGAGTTCGGCCGGCGTCTTGTTGTTGCCGTGCATCTGAACGCGCTCCATCGGGAAACCGGCACGAACCGCGTAGGCGAGCTCTCCGCCCGAGGCGCAGAGCAAGCAACAGTCCTCCTCGGCGACGATCTTGATCATCGCAAGCGAGAGGAACGCCTTGCCGGCATAGACGACATCGACCTCGGGCCAGTGGTAGCGGGTCCACTTCACGTACTCGGAGAGTTGGTGGCGGATCGTCGCCTCATCCATCACGTAGAGTGCCGTCCCGGCCTCACGCGCCAGCTCCACGGTGTCGACACCGCCGATCCACAGATGCCCGTCGCAGATCTCGGCGGTCATCGGCAGAACGGACGCCAGGTCGTGGCCGGTCTTGTGGTCGGCGACAGCAGGCTCGCGCGGGGTGGACGGCTTTCCCATGATGGCGTGCTCCCTACATCCTCTCGGGTGCCGACACGCCGATAAGCCCGAGCACGGTGGCAAGGGCGATCCGGGTCGCGTCGACTGCGTACAAGCGGGCGGCGGTCAGCTCGGCGTTGTCGGGATCGACGACACGGCAGACGGTGTAGAACTGGTGGAAGGTCTGCGCGAGATCCTCGGCGTAGCGGGTGAGCTTGTGGGGCGCGAGTTGACGCGCAGCGACCTCGACGACCTCGGGCCACTCGGCGAGCTTGCGCATGAGCGTGAGTTCGGCGTCGGAGTCGAGCAGGCCGAGGGGCGCGTCGACGCGCACGAGGTCGCGTGCGGTCGCATCGATGTCGACCCCCGTGTCGGAGGTGTCGGCCCCGGCCGCCTTGCGCAGAATCGCGCAGATGCGAGCGTGGGCGTACTGCACGTAGTAGACCGGGTTCTCGCTCGACTGCTCCTTGGCGAGCGCGATGTCGAAGTCGAGGGGCTGGTCGGTCGAACGGCGCAGGAAGAAGTAGCGGGCAGCATCCGGCCCCACTTCGCCGAGGAGGTCCTCGAACGTGACCATCTCGCCGGTGCGCTTGCTCATGCGGACGACCTCACCACCGCTGAAGAGGTTCACGAGCTGGCCGATCACGAGCGTGATCTTGCCCTCGTGGCCGAGAGCGGCGACCGCTGCCTCCATGCGCTTCACGTAGCCGTGGTGGTCCGCGCCCCAGATGTCGATGACCCGGTCGAAGCCGCGGTCGTACTTGTCGGCGTGATACGC
>CAYGKH010000251.1:0-2712 GCA_964350345.1 uncultured Coriobacteriaceae bacterium | reverse complement strand
GCTGCTCGCGGGCAGCGTCACGCGAATCTCCGGTTCGAACCGCTACCAGACCGCAGACGCGGTTGCGCGCAGGGTCATTCAGCTCCGGGGCTCCGCATACGACGGCACCGTGCTCGTCGCCACAGGCGGCAACTACCCGGACGCCCTCGCGGTATCGCCACTGGCTGCCGCGAAGGCATGGCCGCTCTACCTCGTCGAGCCGGGTCGCGCATTGAGTGCGGGTACGCGCTCGTCGATGGGCACGCCCAAGCGGGTGCTGCTCCTCGGCGGAACGGGTGCCGTGAGCCAGGCGGCCGAACGCGACCTGCGTAGCCGGTTCTCGCGAGCCGAGGTACGTCGTCTCAGTGGACGTGACCGGTACGGTACGGCCATCGCCGTAGCGAACTACGGCGCGAGCAACGCGGGACTGAAGTGGAACGGTGTCGCGATCGCCACAGGCGAGAACTTCCCCGACGCGCTCGCAGGCGGGGTGCTGCAGGGTCGCCGAGGCTCGGTCATGGTTCTCAGTGGGTCGACTAGCATCTGTGCGACATCCCTCGGGGGGCTCTCCAGCCGCAGAAGCGAGATCGATCACGTGACCTACCTGGGTGGTCAGGGCGCGGTGTGCACCACGGTCCGCACTCGGGTGAATCGGGCGCTGCAGTAGGACCCGCGCGGCCCGGCTATGCGGCTACAGCGCCTCGCGCAGCACTCTCGCGACCTCTTCTTGCTGCTCGCGGATGATGCCGGGGAAGGCCGGGAGCGCGAAGGTCTGGGGGCAGGCGGCCTCGACGACCGGCAGCGACCCCTCGGCGTATCCGAGGTGCTCGAACGCCTCCTGGCGGTGGAGCGGCACGGGGTAGTAGGCCGCGGTGCCGATGCCGGCGGCCTTGAGCGCCTCCATCAGCCGGTCCCGCTCGGGGTGACGCACGATGCAAAGGTGCACGACACCCTCGCCAAAGTCGCGCGTGGCGGTCAGGCCAAGTGCGGTGTCGGCGAGCAGCTCGTCGTAGACGGCGGCAGCCGCGCGGCGCTCGGCGTTCCAGCGGTCGAGGTGGTGGAGCTTCACGAGCAGGATCGCGGCCTGCAGGGCGTCGAGGCGTGAGTTCACGCCGATGGTGTCGTGGTAGTACTTCACGGTCGTGCCGTGGTTGGCCATCTTGCGGCACGCGGTCGCGATCTCGTCGGAGTTGGTGGTGATGGCGCCGCCGTCACCCGCACATCCGAGGTTCTTGCTCGGGAAGAAGGAGAAGGCGGCCACGTCGGCGAGGGAGCCGGCGCGCGCCCCGCGGTAGGTCGCTCCGATCGCCTGGCAGGCGTCCTCGATCACGCGCAGCCCGTGCCGGTCGGCAATCTCACGCACGGGATCCATGTCGACACACTGGCCGAAGATGTGTACCGGCATGATCGCCTTGGTGCGCTTTGTGATGGCGGCCTCGAGGAGCGAGACATCCATGTTGTAGGTGTCGGGCTCGATGTCGACGAAAACCGGTGTCGCGCCCACGTGCGCGATCGCCTCGGCGGTCGCGATGAACGTGAACGGCGTGGTGATGACCTCGTCGCCCTTGCCGATGCCGAGCGCGTGCAGGATGAGGAAGAGCGCGTCGGTGCCGTTACCGCAGGCGATCGCGTGCTTCGTGCCGCAGTACTCGGCGATAGCGGCTTCGAGCTCCTTGACGCGCGGTCCGCCGATGAACGCGGCGTTGGACATGACGTCGCCGATCGCGGCATCGAGTTCGCCCTTCAGCTCGAGGTACTGGGCTTTGAGGTCGAGCAAGGGGATGGGCATGAAAGCCTCCTACTGGTTGTCGAGGAGTTCCTCGGCGGGCACTTCACGGATGGGTTTGGCCGGCACGCCTAAGGCGACCATGCGTGGCGGGATGTCTCGGGTCACAACGGCGCCGGTGGCGATGAACGCCTCCTCGCCGATCTCCACACCGGGGAGGAGGTGAGCGCCGCCCCCCACACGGGCACCCCGGCGGATGGTGCAGCCCTTCATGAGCGCGAGGCGCTTCTCGGTGCGGCCCATGAAGTTGTCGTTGGTGGTGACCACCATCGGGGCGATGAAGACCTGCTCCTCGATGGTGACGTAGGCGGTGATGTAGGCGCCGGTCTGGATCCGCGTGCCCGCGCCGATCGACGTGTCGTTCTCGACGGTGACGCTGCGGCCGATGACCACGCGTTCGCCGATCGTGCACCGCTCGCGCACCCCGGCGTTATCGCCGACCACGCATCCGTCGCCGAAGGTGGTGCCTGCCATCAGCACGGTGTGGCTGCCGATCGAGCAACTCTCTCCAAGCACGAGGCCGGGCAGTTCGGTGCCGCTGGCTGCGGCGGTCGAGCCCTTGGCAAGCGCCGGGCGCTTGCCGACGATGGCGAAGTCGGCGATACGCGTGCCGGCACCGATGTCGGCACCTTCGCAGACGGTGACATGGTTACCGATCACCACTCCGTCACCGATCGCGGCACCGGACCCGATCACCACGAAGCGCCCGATGCGTACATCGTGCCCGATCCGTGCGGTCGGCGCGATGACCACGTCGGGGTAGTTCGGGTGTGCGTGAGCGTGCGGGTCGTGAGACATCTGCTACACCGTCTCGATCTTCGCAGGCGCGCCACCGTTGGCAAGCGAGGCGTCGGTCGCCTCAAGCACCTGCACTACGCGCAGGCCGTCGACCCCGCTGCTCCTCGGCGTAGCGCCGGTGCGGCAGCAGTCGAGGAAGTGGTTCATCT
>CAYGKH010000250.1:0-2732 GCA_964350345.1 uncultured Coriobacteriaceae bacterium | reverse complement strand
GTTTTGCGATGTGCACGGTCTTCGATGCGTCGGATAACGCTGTGTGTTGAGCTCGCCTGAGAAGCACGTTCCCAGAAGTCGGTCCGACAACCCGACACCGAAACCTCCCCGAGTAATCGAGGAACGTCACCTCACGATTCTCTGAGACACAGCGATGCATCGCGGGAGCCGTCATGTGTGCGCCGCCGAACAGTACGACCGAGCCAATCTGCTGCACGGGTACCTGCAGAAGCTTTTCACCTTCGACCTCCGCGCGCAGCACATCATGGTCGAGTCGCACGAGTGCACCGTCTGTCTGCACGTACAATGTGTTCAGAAGCATCCGGGCCATCACATATCACCGAACCCGTCCTGGGTGAGCGGCGCAGCGGCTGCCGCCCTCAACAGCATCGGTTCACAGTCGTCCTGCAGCGAGCACTGTTTGCACCGAGCATCGGCCAGCGGCGGCGGCAAGACTCCCGTGAGCAGCATCTCTCGAATCGATTCGACCACCCTGCGAACCTCTCCACGCAGCGACTCGCTCAGCTCGACCTCACGCCAGCGTCGAGACTTGTGGTAGTAGATTGCGCCGATAGGCACATCCCGATTCAACATCTCTTCGAGGCACATGCCCTGGGCACACAACTGGAGATCGTCATGCCTCCGGGCGGCACGCGCACCATGCTTGTACTCGACAGGCCAGGGAGTCCCGTCATCGTCGAACTCAACAGCGTCCGCCTTGCCCGACAGCCCGAGCTCATCGGACCACAGCGTCATGCCGTACTCGCACCGTTTTCCCGCCCGATAAGCGCAGTGGGCCTCATGTACATTCTCGTGAATGCGGTCCCCACGGAGGGTCAATACGTTGTCAGTGAACACACCTTCCACGTGAATGATCCCGCACTGCCGCGGGCAGTATGAATAGTGCTCGATAGCGGAGACCGTAACGATCTCCTCCTCCGTGAACACGGGTCGCCCCCTAACTGACGAGAGTCGAAAGGGACACGCTGCTGGGCAACTCTCTTGCGTCGACTCCCACCGAGTAGTCTGAGAACCGTCGGGGCACTGCATCTGAGTCGATCCGGGAGATGGAGACGCGGTCAAACAGATCTTGTGCGGGCGCATCACCAAGGGCGTTCTCGTGCGTAAACACATATAGGCGCCTGCAGACCATCATTCCTCGGCTTGCCGAGCGATCCACATCCCACATCCGCCGCAGCGCGTCCCAGAACAGTATGAGATCCTCCGAAGTCACGCCGGTCTGCGCTGCGAACGGGGCCGAGAAGAACCCGTGCATCCTGTACAGACCGTACGGAACCATCGACTTGCGCCCCATCTCGGTGACCTTGTTCTTGCCTTCTCCCTTTTGGTCCCCATCTCCTTCGACTACACCTGCGTCTTGTTTACGCGTGATGGCAACACGGGTGATCGCGATGTCCAGAGGCATGACGGGGTCAACCGAGCGCCCGAACGTTAGCTGGATTGGGCCCCGCACCTGGCCGCAGTTGACCCCCGTACTCATGACCGCTCCGAACATGCGGACGTCGAAGAACTGCCGGCACATGTACTCACGCGCGGAGGCAACGTCATCGCGCCCCTGCTTCGAGCCCGTCGATTTCAGCCCCTCTGCCTCGTACGCCTCCTCATGTAGTGCATTCAGGGCTACCCCAGCGTCGTTCACGTAGATGCGGTAGCCGGGTTCTTCCTGCTTCAGCAGCGACACGAAGTTCCGCACCTTTCGTTTCACACATACATCCGTGACCAGCCCCTCCATTGTCTCGGGGTCGACACGGGGCAGGTTGCCAGCATCAGGGTCGCCGTTGGGGTTGCCGTCGGTAACATCGAACAAAAGCACGAAATCGTGACGACACGTAGGGTCGAGGTGAAGGCTCTCTACGCTCACTTAGGTTCCTCCTTCTCCGAATTGAGTACGTCATTCTTGCGCTCGCGAGCCACCTTGCTGTCCGCACGGTCGGTGGCACGCTGGTGGTAGTAGCCGAGCATGAACCTGCCTTGCTCCTCGATGGACAAGGTCTTCGGGAAGCTGGACCCGATCCGTGCTGCAATCTCTTCCAGGCGCCCCTGCAGGGCCACATACGCCCCCTCGCGGGTCTTGCGCAGCTTGGCCAGGTGCGGCTGGGCATCGGCCAACAGCTTTCCAAACACCGTGGCGGGGGCTGTGGAGGCCGATGAGAAGAACCTGTCTGCCACCGTCGCGTTGACTCTGCCGAGCGCGGCGTACTGCACGGACTCGATGACCGCGAAGAGGCGGCCGCAGAGGTAAGCAGGACTCTCTTCCTGACTCTCAAGGGTGGACATGTACTCCTCCTGTTCGTTACGGCGACATGCTAGTACCGCCTTGATTAACGCGGCTTGAGGGTGTGTGACGTGACCACCCTTCTGAGTGGGCACACGGCACCGAGCTAGCGCTGCGCGCAGAAGGTCGAAGGGCAGCACTCCCCCGTCTAAGGCAGCGCTCATCAGAGCGGTTGAAACTCGGGCCGTCACATCTTCTGACTTGAGGTACATCGATCCAGCCAGGCTCTTCGTGCTCAGGGGAGCGCCGCCGTCGCCCCATGGTCCGACCATGCCCGTGAGCTGGAACCAGCGAGCAAGATTCGCTGCGACCTCTGGCACCGTTGAAGAAATCCATTGCCTCACGACGACACGACCGCCGTTCGCGCTCAGAGCCGCTGCGAAAAAGTGGATCTTGTGACACATGTGTGGGTCACGCCGGACCCCTTCCGGGTAGC